>NZ_DAOUBI010000136.1:0-10461 GCF_034432675.1 Chloroflexus sp.
TGCGGTGCGCCGATTGTCCATTCGTTGATCGCTAATAGTGCCCCTCCTCACTGGCGCGAAGGCCGGGGAACCCACAAAGTCAGCGGTCTGATTGCCGCAGCTCCACCGCCGGCAGCCGTTTTGCAGGCGATGGCCGAAATTGGCTTTGATATTACCCATGTCTATGGTCTGACCGAAACCTACGGACCGGCAGCGGTATGTGCAAAACAACCCGACTGGCATACGCTCCCAATTGCCGAACAGGCGCATCTCAACGGACGCCAGGGGGTAACTTACCACGCACAAGAGGCGATTAGTGTGCTTGATCCGGTTACAATGCATCCGGTGCCGTGGGATGGACAGACGATGGGTGAAGTGATGTTTCGCGGTAATATCGTTATGAAGGGCTACCTCAAGAATCCAGCCGCGACCGAAGCAGCCTTCCGTGATGGCTGGTTCCACTCTGGCGATCTGGCCGTGGTGCATCCAGATGGCTACATCAAGATAACCGACCGTGCCAAAGACATTATTATCTCTGGTGGCGAGAATATTTCCTCAATTGAGGTGGAAGATGCACTCTACAAGCATCCGGCAGTGATGCTGGCTGCGGTGGTCGCTGCACCCGATCCGAAGTGGGGCGAGGTACCACATGCGTTTATCGAGCTAAGGGAAGGGGTTACCGTCACCGAGGATGAATTACAGCAGCACTGTCGGCGTTTTCTGGCCGGTTATAAGATTCCCAAGAAGTTTACCTTCGGCCCCTTGCCGAAGACGTCAACCGGTAAGATTCAGAAGTTTATTTTGCGCGAACAGGCCCGGTCACGACAGGCTATCGCCGAAGCGTAGTCTTGTATCTAATCGTGACTGACACAGGGCATCATTGAGCGGGTTGGTACAGGTGTGCGAATTGATACGGGTGGTCGTGGGTAGGTAGCGTCATGGGTGCCGGACGTGTGACAATGATGCTACGTCAGCAGTGCGCTGCGATACGCTCCACCCTTACCCGTCCCCGCTGGGCTATGCATTACCCACATGTCGCGCTGCGTTAGGTCGGGCTGCACGTGCTCCCCGTGGCGCAGGCTGGAAGCCTGTGTGCAGGCATTATCGCCACCGCCGGCAGGGGCTGGCCATGACCGCTGGTGCGCAGGCACGAACCTGGTGCAACAATACTTCTACGCGCAGGTGTCGCATGCATGCCTGATCGACTCGATGATCGGCACGAGCACATCCAGCACCTCTGTGACCTGGAGAGGTATCGGCGTACCACGCGCCGGATCGTGTGTACGGCTGGCGCGTCAGCATGGCTGCCGCACGCCAAACTGCGCGACACGCACATGATGCGCGGGTAAGGCAACCCATTCAGCACGTGATACCACGGCTGGAGCGGCGCACTGCCACCGACTCAGTCGTCCACAACAGCACCCATAGCGATTATACCTGCTGATACGCACGTGGTTAACACCAGTTGTGGGTAATGCATAGCCCGCTGGGGGAGGGAATTTCTTGTGCGGGATGGCATTCGCTGTCGTAAGTTGGTGCAGGGGTCGGTACCTCGCTGGAAGCAGGTACGGTGTGCGGTTTCAGGGGGCGGGCCGGAGGTGCGCACTCCCAGTGCCCGGCGAGCGGAGACGTGCGCTTCCAACTTCTCTGTCGTAGCGCCTTACCTTATCTGTGGTAGTGGGTAGGGAGAGCGCGATAAAACGCACTTGATCGTATTCTACTCGCCACACTGTACGATGATGCGATTCTCCGCCAGCTCATCCTCTCTGTCATACCGGCGTTGCGGTGGTGAGGCTGGCACTGCAAAGGCTAAGGGATTACAGGGAGGAAGTAAATCTAATCCTGACAGACCAATCCAAAAGAGCTGTTCCCCTGATACGCGCTGGTTCGAGGCAATGATGCGCTCATTACACGCGATTGGCAACGGATGATTGGCCTTGACTTGCCGATCAGTTGTATGGATTTGTTGCCAATTTGTCATCTTTTCTCCGCCACTATCATTGACGCTTGTATCGGGCTGTGGTACGATCTGTTCGCCTTTAATACAGCCCCGTGAGGCTGTGAAGGAGTAATTTGATGAGTTACACGTCAGCATGGCCCATATTATCGCTGTGTTTTTTCCCTGATCCCGCATCTGCGGGCAGGGATTTTTTGTTTGCGCAGTCCGTTCGCTGCGGAGGAACGCATGGGAAATGAAAAACAGATTCTGTCGGCTGATGAGATTCGGCGGGCGCTGGTACGCATTGCGCACGAGATTGATGAACGCAATGGCGGTCTGCGCGATGTGGTTTTAGTTGGGATTCGGAGCCGTGGTGTGCCGCTGGCTGAGCGCATCGCAGCCGCAATTGCCGATTTTGAAGGGACGCGCATACCGGTGGGGCAACTCGATATTACGCTCTACCGTGATGATTTGAAGCTGCGTGGGCCGGCACCACGGGTGCGTAAGACCGATTTGCCGATTGATATTACCGGCAAGACGGTGGTGCTGGTGGACGATGTGCTGTTTACCGGTCGCACGGTGCGGGCAGCACTCGATGCGATTGCCGACCTGGGGCGTCCGGCCCGGATTCAGCTTGCTGTTCTGATCGACCGTGGTCATCGTGAATTGCCGATTCGGGCCGATTTTGTGGGGAAGAATGTACCAACCTCGCTCTCCGAGAGGGTGATGGTGCGTTTGCGCGAGACCGATGGGGTTGATGAGGTTGTGATTCTGCGAGGTTCTGCCAATGACTGAATTACGTCGTCATGCAATCGATCTCGATGACTTTAGTGCGACTGAGATCGAGGAGATTCTGGAAACGGCTGAGAGTATGCGCGAGGTGCTGAGCCGTGAAATTAAGCAGGTACCGGCACTACGCGGTAAAACTGTGGTCAATATGTTTTTTGAGGAGAGTACGCGCACGCGCATCTCGTTTGAGCTGGCAGCGCGGGCTTTGTCGGCAAATGTGGTCGCCTTTACCGCACGGGGGAGCAGTGTCGAGAAGGGCGAGTCGCTGGTAGATACGGTACGCACTCTGCAGGCGTTGGGTGCCGACATCATTGTTATGCGCCACAGTCAGTCGGGCGCGCCTTATCTGGTGGCGCGTCATTTTCGTGGCTCGCTTATCAATGCCGGCGATGGCCGCCATGCCCATCCTACGCAGGCACTGCTCGATCTCTATACGATGCAGAGTCGATTGGGACAAATCCGCGATCTGCACGTCGTTATTGTCGGCGATATTCTGCATAGCCGCGTGGTGCGCTCCAACTTGTGGGGCTTGACCCGTCTCGGTGCGCGGGTGACGCTCTGTGGCCCACCCACCCTGATTGGCCCGGCGGCGTTCTGGACGGCGACCTGGCCGCAGGTGCGGATTGCGTATGAACTCGACCCACTGCTGCCGGAAGCGGATGTGGTGATGGCGTTGCGTCTGCAAAAAGAACGGATGCAAAGCGGATTGCTGCCGGCGTTGCGCGAGTACACTCGAATCTATGGTCTCACCAGCGAACGCCTGGCCCGCCTGCCGTCACATGCGATTGTGATGCATCCCGGCCCGATGAATGAAGGGATCGAAATCTTTCCCGAAGTGGCTACTGCATCACCGGCAGTGATTGAAGAGCAGGTCACCAATGGCGTCGCAGTGCGGATGGCTTTACTCTATCGAATGGCCGGTTGAGAGGAGATGGCAATGCGTTATCTGATTAAAAATGGCACGATTATCGATCCGGCCAATCGTGTAGCCACCATTGGCGATATTCTGGTTGCCAACGGTAAGGTTGAGCGGTTGTACGATCTGGCCGATCTGCACACTGATCGCGAACCATTAGCACCTGATGTAGAGGTGATCAATGCCCGTGGCTGCGTTGTCGCACCCGGTTTTACCGATCTCCACACCCACCTGCGCCAACCGGGCGAAGAGCACAAAGAGACTATTGCCAGTGTTAGTGCCGCTGCGGCTGTTGGTGGTTTTACCACCCTCTGCGCCCGACCGACGACACGACCAACCCCGGATCATGCGGCGGCAATTCGTCAGTTGCGTGAGCTAGCCGATCAGTATGCCAGAGTGCGGATTGATCTGATCGGCGCATTGACCATGGGAAATGAAGGTCAGGTGCTAAGTGAGATGCGCGAGCTGGCCGAAGCCGGTTGTATTGCCTTCAGCGATGGTGGGCGGACAATTGCCAATACGGCCTTGCTGCGTCATGCCCTCGCCTATGCCGCGGCCCTCAAATTACCGGTGATGGTCAGTTGTCAGGACCCGTATCTGGCGGCGGGCGGAGTAGCGCACGAAGGTGCGGTCAGTATTCGATTGGGCTTACCTGCTATTCCGGCGGCTGCCGAAGAGGCGATTGTCGCCCGCGATATTGCCCTTGCCGAAGCAACCGGTGCGCATCTGCATATCAGTCGGGTCAGTACAGCCGGTAGCGTGGCGCTGATTCGCGCCGCTCGCGCCCGCGGCGTCCATGTCACGGCTGAAGTCACACCACACCACCTGACGCTGAGCGACCGCTGGCTGTTGGGATGGCTGGAAGAGCGCAATGAGATTGAGACTGGTCGGCCCGGTACTCATCCCAATCTGAGCCTGCCGTCGTGGCTCAATCCGGCGCTGTTGCCACCCTATGACAGTTCAACCCGGGTTGACCCGCCTTTACGCAGTATCGAACATGTTGAGGCGTTGGTGGAGGGGCTGCGCGACGGGGTGATTGATGCAATTGCGATTGACCATGCCCCTCACGCACTGGTCGACCGGGACTGCGAATATGGGATTGCCCCGCCCGGCATCAGTGGTTTGGAAACGGCACTGGCCCTCACCCTGACTCTCGTTCACCGTGGTGAGATGGACATCGTCAACCTGATCGCCAAACTCACCGAAGGACCAGCGCAGGTGCTCAACCGCTCACCGGCCAATCTCCGCCCAGGCGCTACTGCTGATATTGTCATCTTCGATCCTGAACGCAGTTGGGTGGTCGAACCAGATCACTTTGCGTCGCGTGGTCGCAACACACCGCTGCGTGGTCAGCGCCTGAAAGGACAGGTGATGCTCACTATGGCTGCCGGTAAGATCGTCTTTCGCCGCGACGATTTTGGTCGGCATGCGCAGGCCGCCCCGCAACCGTCGCGGCTGGAGGGTATTTTGGGAGCGGAGTAGTGGTTTGCGGGGTGCGGAAGCCATACTTCCGCACCACTGCCATACCTGTGGCACGTGCCTGCTCGCTGCTCGCTGTTGATCCAGGCATCTGGTTCAATTACATCGCGGTACCAATTGACTTTGACCGTCCCAGGAGCCTGGGATGTGTCTGTTTTTACCGTGTTACCCCTGACAGTGTTACTGGTCTGTCTTCTCCCTGCGGCCCCCACTCCCCAGCGAAGAATGAGCGAAACACGTCAGGTATACTCTGGTGCAGAGTCATTTTCCAACACATAACAACACGCACCAGCCGCAGCAAGAGAAGTTCGGTATGGCAACTATATCAGGCTGACACTGATGCACTTCGGGCAACGTTGAATGCTCTGCGCCAGGGCAGCAGTTCGATAGAGAATGCTTTTGCGCAGGCCACACAGGCGATGACCGCTCTGCAGAGTGGGCCATGGGCCGGGAATCATCGGCAACAGGTAGAAGCGGCCTGGGAGCGTATCCGGAGTCAGTATACGACACTGTGCGAGACGCTTGGTCAGCTCACGCGACGTACCGAACAGTTTACCAATGCCCTTGAAGAGGCCGGAAGCAGATTCGGAGATGGCAGTAGCGCTGGACGTAACATCAGCGGTTCTGAACGTATGACACCCATTCCCGAAACGCCGGCAACGCCACCAGAAACGTCTCCTGAACCAACCCCTGCCCCGGCAACTGGTGCTCTGCCACCGATTCTGAACGAGCGCATACGCCTCAGCAACGGTAGCGAAATTCTGGTGAGTCAGCTTGATGGCCGGACGCCCGTTGCCGGAATGGATAGCATCTACGGTAAACCCGGTCAGCTTCCCCTCGACGCGCCAATCACCAGTGCGCCTGGTAAACGACACCCTGAACTGTACGCTGCAGTGATTAATCAGTTTGGTGTTGCCGGCAATCCCCTTTACGCTCCAGACAACTACACCTACTGCAATACGTTTGCCGGAGATGTGATGCGGGCGATGGGCGTACCTTTACCGATGAAAACCGAATTGGGGACGGACGTGCCCGGAGATCGGGCAACCGTCAACGCTCCCGATCTCTACCGCTGGCTTACAACGAAGGCATCAGCGCATGGATGGCGCGAAGTCGATCCATCAACACCCGAAGGGCTGCGTCTGCTGAAAGAACATGTCAATGCCGGCAAGCCAGCGATCGCTTCCGATTCCGGTCATGTCGCCGTCATTCGCCCTGGTCAGAACGGGAATTCAATAGCCGAGCTACGCATTGCTCAGGCTGGCGGAATGAACATCAATGATGTGCGATTAGGCAATGCCGGCTTAGGCAGTAGCTTTAGGCCGCGGTACTTTATCCACGAGTAACGTGGAGTTCAGTCTGTGTTATCAGCAACAAGTCTGTAGCCATTCTTTGGTGGCACAGAAGCACCGTCTTGAACTTGGGGGCATGCCTGTGTGGAAGCGTCAGCGAGCGTGCTACTGGCGAGAGGAGAGGCACGACAGGCTGTGTTTCGGTGCGTCCCACCTCGGCACAAATGCCATTGGAGAACCTTTTAAGGATGGGGATATATGTTAATCGTGGAGTCGCCGTCTGCTGTTCCGCTCTACACAGCGCGGCGACTCCACGACGCTCTGACATTACAAGAGCGATAAACGCGGCTTACGATGACAAATCGATGCCGTAAATTACCGAGTATTTTGTGCGCAGATATGTCAGGTACGGTTCAATCTGCATCGGCCCACCAGCCGCGCGCTCAATCAGCTCGGTAGGAGTAAAGACACTGCCGTGCCGGTAGATGTTTTCGCGGAGCCAGCCGTGCAGGGTTGCGAATTCGCCGCGACCGATTTCGTCATCGATGGCAGGATGGGCAGCACGTGCTGCGTCCAGGAACTGAGCACTGAGGATGTTGCCCAGGGTGTAGCCCTGGAAGGCACCACCGATCAGCCCGCCGAACCAGTGTACATCCTGGAGTACGCCATCACGATAATCGGGAACAGTCACACCCAAATCTTCAGCGTAGCGCGCATTCCAGGCGTCCGGCAGATCACGCAGCTTCAGCGTGCCTTCAAGCAACGCCAGCTCCAGGTCGAACCGAATCATCACGTGCAGGTTGTACGTCACTTCATCGGCATCGGTGCGAATCAGGGATGGCTGCACGCGATTGATTGCGCGGTAGAACGTATCGAGCGGTACGTTCTCCAATTGCTGAGGGAAGGTCTGCTGAAGTTCAGGGTAGAAATGCTCCCAGAATGGACGCGAGCGCCCGATCAGATTTTCCCACAGCCGCGATTGGCTTTCGTGTACGCCAGCCGAAACACCGTTGCAGAGCGGTGTCGCTTCAAAGGCGGGGTCGATCCCCTGTTCGTACATCGCGTGGCCCGATTCGTGAAGTGTACTGAACAGACCATCACCCAGATCGTGCTCGTTGATGCGTGTTGTGATGCGGACATCGCCGACCGAGAACTTGGTGGCAAAGGGGTGATGGGTCAAATCCTGCCGCCCACGCTCGAAATCGTAGCCGAAGCGCCGAATGATCTGCTCACCAAATGCAAGCTGATCGTTGCGCGGGTAATACTGGCGCAGACAGGAATCATCAATGGGGGGCTGGGCAACAATCGCCCGAATGATGGGGGTCAGGCCAGTGCGCAGATGGGCAAACAGATCACGAATCACCGCCGCCCGCATCCCATAGTCGCTAAAGTCAATCAGCGGATCAGCCGGATGCTCGTAGCCGGGAAAACAATCGGCAACCCTCCGACTCAGTTCAAGAGTGCGTTCAAGATACGGCAGCATGGTGGCAAAATCGTTCGCCGGGCGGGCCTGGGTCCAGGCGTGATAGCTGGCCGCCGTATGGGCGGCAATCTCGCTCACCAGATCGGCGGGCAGGCGAGTCATGCGCTCGTAGTTGCGCTGGGCAACCCGAATTAAGGCCGCATCAGGATGTTCATACGGCAATTGCTCGGCGTAGGGCATCAATTCCGCCAGTAACCGGCCCAATTCGGGATCGGTGCTCTTCATATGGGCCAGACGCGAGAGGGTCGCGAGCTGACGGGCACGGGCGGCTGCACCACCGGATGGCATATATGTGCTCTGATCCCAACCCAGCACAGCCGCAGCACTGTTCAGATCGTCAATCTCCTGGAGGCGAGCACGAAGTTCTTGAAGACGGGTTTCCATGACATCTCTCTTTCTCAACTGCGCTGTCGCCAGGCCAACAACCGTTGTTGGGCGGCGCACAGCGTCTCAGGACGCTTGGCAAAACAGAAGCGGGCCAGCAGCGGCAAATCGTACTGCCGGGCGTAAAAAGCAGAAGGGGGAATGGCAGCAACACCAACTTCCTGCGTCAGGTAGCGACAGAACGTGACATCGTCGTGAAAGCCGGTGGGGGTAATGTCGGCCATCAGGAAATAGCTGCCTTCGGTGGGCAGGACTGGCAAACCGACACTGACCAGAATCTCTTCCAGTAGACGATAACGAGCTGTATATTCAGCGCGAAACTGTTCATAATAGCCGTTATGCAAAGCTCCTTCCAGGGCAGCCGCGGCGGCAAATTGCAATGGGGTCGCGGTCGCAAAGGTAATCCATTGGTGCGCGGCGCGCAGGGCGGCGTTCAGGCTGGCCGGGCCAACTGCGTACCCGATTTTCCAACCGGTGAGGCTGAAGGTCTTGCCCAGACTGTTAATGGTCAATGTCCGTTCCCACATGCCGGGCAGCGTCGCGATGGGTATATGGGTCGCGCCGGCGAAGACCAGTTGGTCGTATACCTCATCAGAAATCACGATCACGTCGTAAGTCTGGCACAGATCAGCGATCTGCTCCAGCTCGTCCCGGCGAAATACCTTACCGGTTGGATTGTGGGGTGTATTCAGCATCAGCAGACGGGTACGCGGCGAGAAAGCGGCCTGCAGCTCTGCCGGATCGAACCACCACGTTGCATGACCATCGCCGGGGGGATGGAGACG
Source organism: Chloroflexus sp. (assembly GCF_034432675.1). Classification (GTDB taxonomy): domain Bacteria; phylum Chloroflexota; class Chloroflexia; order Chloroflexales; family Chloroflexaceae; genus Chloroflexus. The sequence continues at coordinate 9,047 of NZ_DAOUBI010000136.1, forward strand.
GACGAAACGGGGAATGCCGCCGGCCATCGTCACATCGGGCAAATACGCATCATAAAAAGGCTCGAACAGGATAACCTCATCGCCGGGATTTACCAGTGCCTGCACTGCGCCGAACAATGCCTCAGTTGCGCCACTGGTGACGGTCACTTCAGTCACCGGATCGACTGTCCGCCAGCCCTGGGTCTGCCAGGTTGCCGCAATCGCCTCTCGCAGACGCGGTACACCAATGTAGGGTGCATACTGGTTGGCATCGGCAGTGATCGACTCTATCGCAGCCTGCTTCACCCATTCCGGCCCGGCGAAATCAGGAAAACCCTGGCCCAGATTCACGGCACCACATTGCACGGCAAGCGCACTGATTTCGGCAAAAATCGTAGTACCAAACTGACGAACCCGCTCGGCGCTGAGTGATAGTGTCATCGTGCACCCCTAGAAGAAGTTACAGGTACAGCGTGCCAGTATTACAGTGTAACCCTGTATCTTTACTAACTAATGGTACCACAGAGTGCTGCAACTTTTGCGAAGAAGGCTCCGTCATAGCTGCAGAAGTGCAATGGCCTGGTGTTGTAAGGAGGAAACACATGTCGCTACAGAACGATCAAACCCGCCTGATTGGGATTCTTTTAATCACCCTCGGCGTGGTGACAATTTTCAAGCTCTGGTGGCTGGTGCCGATTGCGCTGCTGGCCGGAGGTGGTATCGCCATTTACCGCCGTCAACGCAACCTGGGCCGCACCGATGAAGCGGTGCAGGCGCTCTTGTGGGGTGTTGGTTTAGCGTTGCTATCGCTGTTCAAACTGCTGTGGCCGGGCATTCTGCTGTTGGGTGGCGTCAGCCTGTTGCTGCGCGGTCGCGAAGCTGAGGTGGAACAGCGGATGTGGGTTTTGCTGGGGCAACTCCTGAGCTGGAATCGTCGGCCAACCACACCACCAACCAGCAACAAGGTGCAGATTGTCGAAAAGCACGAGGAAGCGTAAAGAGTCGGTAGAAAGGGCAGGCAGAACACCTGCCCTTTTTAATTCCCGTCGTTGGCTGGCAGAGCGCGATGTACTGGTTCTGGGAGCGCGAGCCTGCCGTCCCCACCCGCCCCCGCTGGGGGCTATGTATTACCCACATGGCACGCTGCATTAGGCCGGGCTGCAAGCGCTCCCCGTGGCGCGGGCTTCCAGCCCGCGTGCCGGCATCATCGCCACCGCTAGCAGGTGCTGAACGTGGCCGCTGGTGCACAAGCACGAACTTATTGCAACAACACGTCTACGCGCAGGGATCGCGAGCATGCCTGATCGACTCGATGATCGAAACAAGCACATCCAGCACTCCCGTGACCAGGATGGGTAACGGTATGCCACGCGCCGGATCGTGAGCACGGCTGGTGCGGCAGCATGGCTGCCGCACTCCAAACTGCACGACACGCG
>NZ_DAOUBI010000137.1:0-10398 GCF_034432675.1 Chloroflexus sp.
GTGTACGGCTGGCGCGGCAGCATGGCTGCCGCACTCCAAACGACGCCACACGCGGATGATGAGCGAACAAGACAACCTATCCCAGCGCGTGATGGCACCGGAGATGGTTATGAGAGCGTGATAGTACAGCTTTTTATGAAATAAGTTCTATCATCGGCACCGGGTACACCATGCAAACACCACGAGCCAGGAAAACCGACATCCTGCTCATAGCCAGTGTAGGTGAAAAGATGAGGACTGTACCGCGTTGCACTGATCACAAATGCGGAAGGTCGCGCAGCAGATACCCTTACACAAAGGATGGGGCGAGTTCGCAACCCGCCCCTAAACCATCACCCAGTGATGAAACAATCGCCGTCCATGTGATGAAACAATCGCCAATCGTCACGCCGAACGACCGCGCCGGCGCGTGGTAACGTCGAAGATCACCGCTGCCACCAGTACCAGACCGCGCACGATGTATTGATACGCAATATCAATACCCATCAGGTTCATACCACTGGTCAACGAGACGTACACCAGAGCACCGATGATCGAGCCAATCACATTCCCGACCCCACCGGCAGCCGAGACACCACCAATATATGCGGCTGCAATCGCATCCAGCTCAAAGAGCGTACCGGCAGTAGTGGTCGCCGAGCGCAACCGCGAGGCAAACAGTACCCCCGATAGAGCCGCGAGCATACCCATCGAAGCAAACACAATATAGGTAATGCGCTTGACACTGATCCCGCTCAACTCGGCTGCTTCAGGATTGCCACCAACCGCATAGATATGCCGTCCCAGCACCGTCTGGGTCGTCACAAAGTGATACATTGCCACCACCAGCAGCACAATGACCATCGTCCACGATAGGCCATTGTAGCCGGCCATAATCCAGGCCAGTAAGCCGATCAGCGTCGAGATGAAGACCAGCTTGAGCACAAACATATCGATGGGTAACACCTCGAAGTTATACGCCAGCTTTTTGTTCCGGGTGCGGATCTCACTCAAAACGTAAGCCACAATTGCCACCACACCCAGCAATAAGGTCAGCGTGTGATAACCGGGTATCAGGCTGAAAGGTACATCAGGAATAAAACCGTTACCAATCGCATTAAATGTCTCGTCTTCGATGATAATCGTACCGGTACCGGCAGTCACCAATTGCAAGGCGCCACGGTAGATCAGCCAGCCGGCCAGCGAAGCAACGAAGGACGGAATCTTCAATTCAGCTACCGGAAGAGCGGTCAACAAACCGGCGAGAGCACCCATCACCAGCACCATCGGCACAACCACGATGGTGGGTAATTCCCAGAAACGCAGAGCAATGGCGGCGACAGCGCCGAGAAAACCGGCCAGAAAACCGACCGACAGATCGATATGGCGAATGACGATCACCAGCGTCATCCCGACCGCCAGCACCGCAATATAACCGGTCTGGTTGATCAGATTGCTCAGATTGCGCGACGAAATAAAGATACCGTTCGTCGTGATTGAAAAGATGATCATGATGATGAACAGGGCGATGAACATACCATATTGACGGATATTCTGCCCCAGCACATATTGTAAATTAGCCAGAAACGTTGCCTGTTTCACTTGGGTTCTGGTAGCCATGCCAACTCCTCACCTTGATGTAACACCTATCATCACTCCTCGTTGAGGATATACCGTTAATAATCGACTGCCAGGGCCATAATCTTTTCCTGGGTTGCCACAGCAATTGGTAGTTCGCCCTTGATCCGACCACCGGAAACGACATAGACCCGGTCACTCATACCGAGGACTTCGGGCAATTCCGATGAGATCGTGATGATGCTCATACCATCTTCGACCAACCGATTCATAAGTTGATAGATTTCATACTTGGCCCCCACATCGATACCACGAGTCGGTTCATCGAGAATCAAGACATCAGGGCGAACGAAGAGCCATTTACCGAGACACACCTTCTGCTGATTACCACCACTCAGATTGACAACCTGTTGCTCGATGGTAGGAGTTTTGATATTCAACGATTTACGGTATTCTTCAGCAACCTGAATCTCAGCGTTTCGATCAATAACGCCCTTGTTCGCCAGCGCACGCAGGTTCGCCAGCGTGATGTTCTGGCGCACGTCCTGGATGAGGATCAGGCCTTTTGCTTTGCGGTCTTCCGAGACATAAGCCATCCCGGCGGCAATCGCCTCACGCGGGTGTCTGAACTCACGTTTACGACCTTTAAGCCACAATTCGCCACTCACACGATAGCCCGGTGCATTGCCGAACAGGCTGAGCGCCAGCTCGGTGCGACCGGCCCCCATCAAACCGGCCAGGCCGACAATTTCGCCACGTCGTACCTGCAAATTAACATCGCGCAACAGATAGCGGCCTGCTTCTGCGGAATAGACCGTCCAGTTGCGTAACTCAAGCATTATCTCGTCACCGGGCTGATGATTGCGTGGCGGGTAAATATTCGTAATTTCACGCCCAACCATATTGCGGATCAGCGCCTGTTCGTTCACTTCGCCCTTGTGAGCATCGAGGGTACAGACCGTCTTCCCATCGCGGAGAACGGTCACCGTATCGGCAACTGATAACACCTCTTTCAGCTTGTGTGAAATCAGAATGCAGGTCACACCCTGATCGCGCAATTCGCGTAACAGGTTTAACAGGTTCTCACTATCATCTTCATTCAGCGCAGCCGTCGGCTCATCAAGGATCAAAATTCTTACTTCACGGCTCAGCGCCTTCGCAATTTCGACCAGTTGCTGTTTACCGACACCCAAATCCCGGATTTTGGCAGCCGGATTCACGGTGAGCCGCACCTTGCGCAACATCTCATCGGCCCGGCGGATCGTCTCGTTCCAGTCGATAATCCCGTTACGACTAACTTCGTGGCCGAGAAAGATATTTTCGTAGACGGTCATTTCTGGAACCAGGGCCAGTTCCTGATAAATGATACCGATCCCAACCCGCTCACTGTCAGCAATGCTGAAAAAGCGCTGTGGTTGACCATCAATCAGAATTTCGCCACTGTACGAGCCATACGGATAGACACCGCTCAAGACCTTCATCAATGTCGATTTGCCGGCCCCATTTTCGCCTACCAGACAATGGATTTCACCCCGTTTCACGCTGAAAGTGACGTTATCAAGGGCGCGCACACCGGGGAACTCTTTGGTAATCTGACGCATCTCCAGGATCGGGGTCTGCATGCTACACCGCCTTGTGTATTCTTTTTACCGGAGTGTGTTTCATAAGTTTACCGCAATTTTGGCATCATTTAACAGACCGGGATTGCAACAGGCAACCCCGGTCTTTATGAAGAGAGATTCTTTTAGGGCAGATTGGTGAAGTCGCTGGCGCTGTAGTAGCCGGAGTCAATCAGGGCTGCGCGCACGTTGTCGCGCGTGACCGTCACTACCGGCGATTGAATAGCGGGGACGTCCTTCTTACCGTTGTTGTAAGCGCCACGGGCTGCAGGCTGCTGATCCTGAAGGAGTGCAACCGCTGCCTTGATAGCGTCTTGCACGAGCGTGCGCACGTCCTTGAACACAGTCATCGACTGGCGGCCATCGATGATGTATTGCACAGAAGCCTTCTCAGCATCCTGACCGGTGACAAAGTACTGGGTGACATCCTTATCAGCCGCGAAGGCATCGGCGATCGCACGAGCGGTACCGTCGTTCGGGGCCAGGATGTAGACTTTGCCCTTATCAGCAGCGGTTGCCGCAGTCAGGTTTGCCTCGGCCAGATTCTTGGCGGTGTTGAAATCCCAGTTGGTGGTCACCTGACCGATAATCTTTGCCATCTCGTCGCGGGTGAGGTCGAGCTTGTTCTGAAGGGCAACTGCTTCGCCCGAATTCTTGATCACGAATGTGCCGTCGGCAATCTTGGGTTGCAAGACTTTCCAGGCACCCTCGAAGAAGAGGAAGGCATTGTTGTCTGAGGCTGCACCGGCATACAGGTAGAGCGGATTACCGGTACCGCTGGCCCGATCAACCAGATACTGCGCCTGCTGCGCACCCACAGCAATGCTATCGAAGGTAACGTAGTAATCAACCGCATCGGTCTCGCGGATCAGGCGGTCGTAGGAGATCACCTTCACGCCAGCCGCCCGCGCAGCTTCAGCCGCTGCCGCTGCCGCCGTACCATCGTGAGGGCAGATGATCAGGACCTTAATGCCCTTGGCAATCAATGCCTCAACGTTCTCCTTCTCCTTAGCCGACGAGCCCTGGCTGAAGAGAATCTCAACCTGATAACCGGCCTGCTGCAATGCTTCGCGGAAGCGGGTCTCGTCCTGGATCCAGCGGGGTTCATCTTTAGTAGGAAGGACAATCCCAACCGCAAGCTGCTGCGTATTGCCGGTGCTACCACCGGTGTTACCGCCCGTACTCCCACCAGTGTTACCACCGGTGCCGCCACTACTGCCACATGCAGACAACAGGAATGCGATGGCTGTCAACAGAGACAGCAACAACCCGAACGTCTTCTTCGACATGAAAGTCCTCCTTGAATACAAACATCCCAACTTATTGCGAACAACATTGATCACAACACGCAGAAATCGTTTGCTGCCGGTACACCTCCCTGTGTGCATAGCAATTCACTATCCAGATACCGCTATTGAAACATAACGACACCAGATTGCCCAGTCGTCTTGCCCTGAAAAACGGTGGGGGATCACCCCTAGTCGCACATTAGGGGAAAACCCCTAGAGTCGGTCAGGCTTATTTGTCATTGGGCGTGGTAGGACACCATCAGGAAAAGTGGGCTGCCGGCGGAAGTCATCTCGTATATGCAGACGGCATTCACCTGGAATGGACATCCACAACGTGATGGGTGTATCTTCGCGTATAGCGGGAAGCTTTCAGCAACACACTCCCGGTATAGCGTTATGTATCCGTTGCGTAGAGCGTATGCAGATGATGCAGACAAGTGCAAGCCATCTTGCATAACACCGACCTACCATTCGGATATCAGCCGTGGTAGACTAGATAGTGCAACGGTGTTCCAAACCAGCTACCAACTTCCCATCATTGCACGGAGACGGCATATGATGCCACTTGTGCGCACCAAATTGCAGCCGCCGGAAGTGCGGCCCTCGTTGCTTCCACGTCCCCGCTTGTACGAACAGTTACGGCTCGCCCTGTACAGTCGATTGGTATTGATTGCGGCACCAGCCGGCTACGGTAAAACATCGTTGCTGGCTGAATGGATTGTTGAGGCCCGCAAAGAATGGTCACACATTGCCTGGTTGAGTCTTGATGAGACCGACAATGATATTCGCCGTTTACTGGCCTACTTGCTGGAGGCGTTGAGTAATTTGCCACATGAGCGACGTGCACAGTTGCAGGCACTGTTAAGTGAAGACTTTGAGATTGATACGACACAATGGTGTGCCGAATTGCTGAACGATCTGGCCGAGACGGACGGGTCGACGGTCATTGTGCTCGATGATTACCATCTGATCGATGATCCGCTCATTCATAACGCAATTACCTTTCTCATCGATCACCTACCACCACGTTGCCGTTTGCTGATTGCCAGTCGCCGTGATCCACCGCTGCCCCTGGCACGCTGGCGCGCTCGTGGGCACCTCGCCGAGTTGCATAGTTTCGATCTGGCCTTTAACCCTGAAGAGACGGCAGCCTTTCTGCTTGAAACGATGGAACTGCCCCTGAGTCGTGATCAGATCGTGGCATTACTGGAAAACACCGAGGGCTGGCCGGCCGGCTTACAACTGATTGCACTGGCGATCCGTGATCGGGTTAACCGTGGTGAATTGATTGATGAATTAATCAGTGGCAATCGCTACGTTGCAGATTATTTAATTGAAGATGTATTTAACCATCTACCTCATCATTTACAACAATTTCTCCTTCAGACATCCATCCTCGATCAACTCTGTGGAGCGCTATGCGATGCAGTTATCGGTATCTATGATGGAGCAGCGGTGCAAACACCGGTTCAATCAAGTCAACAAATCCTGACCGAACTTGAGCGCAACAATCTCTTTCTCTTTCCACTCGGTAGCGAGCAGGTCTGGTACCGGTATCATCATCTGTTCGCCGAGGTTTTACGGGATCGGCTAATGGCAAGTCACTCACCAGACCAGGTGGCGATCCTGCATCGTCGGGCCGGGGCGTGGTACGCAGCGCATGGCATGCTGACGCATGCAGTCAATCATGCGTTGCAGGCACAGGCATTTGACGATGTTGTTGCTATGCTGGAACCAATTGGTTTAGCGGTGATTTCGCAGGTCGGCGAGGTAACGCTCCGGCGATGGCTACCATCTCTTCCTGTAGAGGCTTTTGAGCGTCATCCACGACTGGCCCTCTTACGAGCCTGGCTGGCGACGGCTGATTATCAGATTGATGAGGCTGCCCATTGGATTGCGGTGGCCGAACATGCCCTGGCCAGCGTTGCCAGTGGAGCAGCAACACCCATCGGACCAATTGCGAATTTGCGCGGTGAATTGAGTGCGGTACGGGTACATCTGGCGGCCTTACAGGGTGATACAGATCAGGTGATAGCAGAAGGTAAGCAAGCGCTGAACTGGTTGCAGAGCGATTACCAATCACTACGGATGCGAATCGCTAAAGACCTGGGTTACGCCTGTATCGCCCAACGTGATCTGGTACGGGCAGAGCAGGCGTTCAGTGAAGCAATGGTCAACGGTTTTCACGTTGGCCTGCCGTACATTTCAGCAATGGCAACGAGCGATTACGCTTATACGCTCATGCTGCGTGGTGCATACACGAACGCGATTAATGCCTGTCGCGACACCATCGATCAAATGATGCATCACCAGCGTAATCGAACCGTTCCTGGTATTGGTCTACCCTTCATGGCCCTGGCCGACCTGCATACGATCCGCCACGAATTTGCCGGTGCCTTACCGGCCCTGGCCGAAGCGGAAAGTGCGATCAAGTCAGGACATACCACCAGTTATCTCTGCCTGCTGATCGTCATGGCACGGGTAGCCCGTGCCCGCAATGATCTCCCCAGCGCACTACGGATCATCCGGCAGGCCCGCTTTATGGCGCACCAGCGGCGAGTGGGCTGGGTACGCGCTGTACTGGATGGTTTAGAGTCTCAAATTATGATCGAGCAGGGTGACTTGGAAGCAGCCGGCCAACTCATCACCAACATTGTGACCACGCCAAGTGAGTTTCAATATCTGCCAACAGCAGCATTTTATGCTCGTGAACACATAACTCGTGCTCACTATCAATGGCGGCTGGCTCGCTACCAGGCGACCGGCAACTGTCAGGCACTGCACGATCTGGCAATGGAATTAAGTACACCATCAGGCACAGAATTCTGGCAACGTCTCTCACCACTTGATGCGGCATTGCTGCGCGGATTGGCCCTAGCGGCAGCCGGCGAGGATGCCACAGAGGCTATCCTGAGTGCGCTCGATCTGGCGATCAGCGAACGGATTGTTGCCCCTTTTCAGCAGGCAGGTGAACCGCTACGCCGCATCCTCAACCAGCTTTTGAGCCGGCAACGACTGCCACCGTTTGGTGAATACCTGCTCACACTCCTTGACGATTACGAACCTTCACCGATGGCTGTACTGAGCACGCCTTCATCTGATGCGCTGCCCGAACCGCTCAGCCAGCGTGAGATCGAGGTACTACGGTTGATGGCCGAAGGGCGCAGCAACCAGGAAATTGCCGGTCACCTGATTATTGCCATCAGTACAGTAAAATCGCATGTTAACAACATCTTTAGTAAACTGGGCGTCGCCTCGCGCACGCAAGCGGTCGCCCGCGGGCGACGGCTCGGTTTGATTCCTTAATGACGCTTCAGCCGATGACGAATATCAATCACATCACGTAGCATAGCCTGACAGGTACCGAGGGGACCATCTTCGAGACTGCTCACAGTTGAACGCCCGGCACTATCACTGTAGATGACAAAACCCATCTCACCATGCGCTAGTCGGGACAGCGGATGGTCGGCCGTCAACACCGTTGGCGCAACCGAGAGGGTATACGTTCCATCAATTTGACGCACGGCAGAGGCAACCAACGAGACACGTCCACCGGCACGCCAGGCCGCTGCCAGATCGTCGGCGCTCACCTCACGGATACCGTGCACCTGTACATCGGCCAGTGTTGCCGGCTGATTGAGCACCGCATTGGCGAAGATGACCAGTTTATTCGCGGCATCCCAGCCATCAATATCAAGTGAGGGATCGGGTTCGACGATGCCCTGCCGCTGTGCCTCGGCTAGGGCAGTGGCGAAATCGGCACCGGCAGCCATCTGTTCGAGAATGACCTGGGTTGTGCCATTAACCACCAGTTCTGCGCGTTCGATCTGGGCACCGGCCAGATCACGCCGGCCAAAATTAATCGTCGGCAAAGCGCCGCCAACCGCACCAGAAAAGCGCAACGGTGGACGCTGGCTATGGGGTGAAAGATCATCAGCCCAATCGCTAAGCCTCGCCAGCTCTTGAAATGCCAGCACCAGCGGGCCTTTGCTGGCCAGAACCGCAGCTTTGCCGCGTTGAAGCGCTGAGCGAACGATGTCAAGTCCTGGCTGACCATCACGAAGATTGGTTGGCGTTGCTTCTAACACGAGATCATATTCGGCTGTCTGTACCAGCGTAACCGGATTGAGATCGGGCCGAAATGCCGGCAACTCTCGAATCCCGAGCCGACGTTGCTTGAGATCAACAATCGCCGCCAGATCAAGCCCAGATGGATCAAGGGCGACACCCGTAGAGTCGGCAACGCCGATAATGTTGAGACGGAAGCCATAGCGACGTGGTAAACGCTCAGGATCGGCGATTAACATCTCAAGGAAGGTGCGACCAATGTTCCCTAAACCGGTAAGAAGAGCATGAACGGTATCCATAAGTACGCAAGTACTCCTATGCAATCATAGCTTAAGCGTGTATAATATAAAGTCACACACAGCAGTTAAGCAAATCACATTTGCGTCGCAGCACCTATGCAGAGGGTATACGACAGGGTCTACCAAATGAAACAGTGTCAGGTTCCGTGCCCGTTCATCGCATTACACAGCCAGGATATGACAAGTATTCGTAAACACTTGCTTGAAGGTCACCAGTGTCGTGATGCCTGGGTAGCCTTGAGCAAACTGGTACAAGATGCACACCAGCGCAAAGATTGTCTGGAACGGGCATCAATTCTGGCACCCGACGATGAGGAATTGCAAATTGCCTATCTGGAAGCACGACTGGCTGTTGATCCTGCTGACATGTTTGCCCAGCAACGGCTGAACGAAATCCGCACGATGCGACTGCTTTCCGATGTAAAGACGCCCTATTTCCACGAACCACCGAAGCCACGGTTAATCGGCGACATTCTCATCTCGATAGGAGCCATTACCGAAGCTGAACTCAACGAGGTACTGACCGAGCAACGTCGCGGTAGTCTGCTGGTATCAGATCGCCGGATCGGGCAACTACTTTTACGGCGTGGCATGATCACACCTGCCAAACTCGCCAAAGCCTTGATCATTCAGCAGCAAGAGCGGAGTCGGGCACGCACAGCACCCCAGGTGTTAGGCGAATATCTGGTTGAAAAGGGATATATCACTGCTGCCCAACTGGAAGCAGTGCTCGCTGAACAGATTCGCCTGGATCAGCAAGGCAAGCGCTATAGCCTGGGTCAGCTTCTGGTTCGTATGCATCTAATGTCGAAAGAAGCGGTTGAGAAGGCAGCTCGAGAGTACGAGCAGCTCTTCTGGCGGCAATTTAACGTGTAGTTTACTATCCTGAATGCAGAGCTTTTTAAGCATTGCATGATACAGAGTGTGTCCACAGACAGCTTACCCGATCGTTAGCCCGCAGTGACCGAGCGCGTATCGCCCAAGAGCATCCGCCTATGAACTACGTCAAGTCCAAGCAGCGCGTCGCCGACCACGGCGAGGTGTTCACCCCCGCGTGGTTGGTCGAGGCGATGCTCGACCTCGTGAAGGACGAGACCGAGCGCATCGATTCCCGTTTCCTCAAGCCGGCTTGCGGCAGCGGCAACTTCCTGGTGGCCATCCTGCGCCGCAAGCTCGCCGCGGTAGAGATAAAATACGGCAAATCCAGGTTTGAGCGGCAGCACTATGCGCTCTTGGCGCTGATGTGCTGTTACGGCATCGAGCTCTTGGCCGACAACATCGCCGAATGCCGCCGGTTGCACCAGAACAAGCGCTGGACGTACGGCTGGCCGTCACCAAAAACGACGCGATTATTTTACGGGAAGGTTTGATATGCAAAACGGCCAACTCACCTGGATCACCAACTTCATCTGGGGCATCGCCGACGACGTGCTGCGCGATCTCTATGTGCGCGGCAAATATCGCGATGTCATTCTCCCGATGACGGTGATCCGCCGACTGGACGCGGTGCTGGAGCCCACCAAGCCGGCGGTGCTCGAGATGAAAGCCGCGCTCGACAAGGCGGGC
>NZ_DAOUBI010000138.1:0-1612 GCF_034432675.1 Chloroflexus sp.
TGGGACAAATTACCAATTTGTCCTGCGAATTACCGCTATATCTGGCGGTATACCACGCCGATTCCCAATGAGCCAGTTTTTCGTAAGTGACCATACGTGGATTTTACTTCTATTGTGCCCGATTGTCCAATGACACCACAAGTCTATCGATCATATTGTTCTTTCTAATATATTTTATGTTTAATTACACATACTGTATAGCGTAAAACTTGCATATAAATTGTTATTTCAGGTATTATAATACATAATACATATTTTGCTAATCGTTGGGTAGTTCTCCTACGCGAGATCGTAAATGGATAATCGTTTCAATGTGTGGGGTTTGCGGAAAGAGATCAATAGGTTGTACGAATGTGATCTGATAACCGGCGGCCAATAGTGGGACGAGATCGCGCCCGATCAGGCCGGGATGACACGAAATATAGACGATTTGGGGTGGTGCATGGGCGACAATCGCTTTGATCAAGGCCGGATGGCATCCGCGGCGCGGCGGATCGAGAATGACAGCGTGAAAAGTACCGTTGAGATGGGCAACGGTGTGTTCAGCAGCACCGTTGATAAATTGCACATTTGTAATCTGGTTGTCAATGGCGCTCTGCTTACCATCCTCTACAGCCGATTGATAGGCTTCAACGGCAATCACCTCGTCATAGCATCTGGCCAGTGGGAGGGCAAAGCTTCCCACCCCGCTGTAGGCATCGAGGAGGCGACCGCCATGTGGGTTCAGTGCGTCACGCACAACTGCAACCATGCGCTCGGCCTGGGCATGATTGATCTGAAAGAAGCTGCCTAGACTCAGCCGAAAGATCACTCCGTCAAGTTCGTCGTACAAAAATGGCGTTCCTACCAAGGGTTCGTCTTCTAGCGTGACCCCTGCCAGCACGGGAGTTGAGGCCTGCCAGGCTGTTGCCAGCCGTAACAGCGCATGTCGTCCAGCATCTGGCGTCGGAGAGAGGCGAGCAGCGGCATACCCGTAGGTTGCACTGGCACGCAGCGTAACCTCTTTGATTAAACCGGCAAAGGATAACCGGCGCAAACTCATCAGCGCATCCCGTAGTGCTGGTAAAAGTAATGGATCATCTGCCAGATCGACGACAGTCTTCGTCCCGGCTGCGTGATAGCCAAGAGTCGCTCCATCTACATGGAGACGGGCGCTATTGCGATAACCCCAGGGATGCGGTGCCGCAATCACGGGCTGGATCGGTATAGTGATGTCAGGGAGGAACTTTCGTAGCTGGTCGGCGACGATGATGCCTTTGTAGCGCACTTGAGCCGGATAGGCAATGTGCTGCCACGGTGCGTGATCGCCGGGCTTGATCTGAGGTTCAACCCGCTCCGGAGCAGCGCGCAGGATGTCACACACGGTAGCGCGTAGAAATCGGGCATGGCGTTCGGTGATGGTTGCTCTGACCCGCTCGCTCGGTAGTGCTCCGGCGACAAACACGACCAGCTCGTCGTGTCTGCCTACGCCATCGCCACCCTGGGCAATACCTTCAATCTCAAGTTCGATAGTATCGTGCATATGTATCTCTACGAGTAGAACCTGTTTCAAAAAAACATCTGCCAGAGGTTATCTCATTGATTGCCGACCGACCCCGATCGTGGCGAGTAC
>NZ_DAOUBI010000139.1:0-25253 GCF_034432675.1 Chloroflexus sp.
AAGGCACCCCATCCAACGAGCGAGGGCACCGGCGATGGTCATCAGCCCGCCTCGCGTTCATACCGACAGCCTGGGCGTAGGATAGACTATCATTAGTCATTGACAAACGTTCATGCACCTGTGCAATGGTCGGGTAGCACGACAGTACAGCTTTTATGAAATAAGTTCTAGATCGCGTGCCAGGCACCGTATCTTACCAGATTTGATGTAATTATCTGTAACTAATACGTGTGAGCTGATGGAATACAAGCAGAGGCCTGTACTGCACACCGGGGTGTTACCGTGGCACTTGTTGATCGCTGAGGCAACAGTGTTATTCTTGTAGCTCTTGAACCACAATCTGATCGCCAACTGCCGTGTTAGTTACCGCAATCACACCCACCGGCAATTCCAGCACATAGCGAGCCTGGCGATGACCGGCATAGAGGCGCCATGGCGGTAAATCGGGATACAGTGCCACAACGGTACCGTTCCGATCAACAAAGATCGCATCGATAGCAAACCGCATAAACAGCATATGAATGCTACTACACGGTTCAATCAACAGGCCACCACCGACCGGCAATGATCGGCGGCCAAGCAGACCGCGACCACGAGCAAAAAACGAGCGCGCCACCTCACACTGACCGGCAAGAATGGCGCGTCGGGTCTGATTCACAACCTTTACCATACGAGTCTTAATTTCCCATCCCCCTATTCATCACACCAAGTGCCTGCATGATCCGCGGTACTGCCGGTCCCAAAATCACCACAAACAATGCGGGGAAAATCAGGAACACCATTGGAATCAGCATCTTCACTGGTGCCTTCTGAGCTGCCTCTTCAGCACGCTGGCGACGGCGGATGCGCAACTGATCCGATTGAATGCGCAAAATCTTCGACATCGACACGCCCAGTTGGTCAGCCTGAATCACAGCCGAGACGAAGGTCTGGACATCTTCAACACCGGTGCGGGTGACCAGATCACGCAGGGCTTCGCGACGAGTACGACCGAGACGAATATCCTGCAGAACGCGCTGAAATTCACGCGACAACTCATTATCCCATTTTTGGGCAACGCGCTGAAGCGCGAGGTCGAACGCCAGGCCGGCTTCAACACTGATACAGAGCAAATCCAGCGCGTCAGGCAATGCCTTCAGGATATTCTTTTTGCGCTCCTTGATCTTGCGGTCGAGCCAGATGCCGGGCAGAATATAACCAATCATCGCAGCGATCAGAGCACCCATCAAAGCCTGCATGAATGGCAATCGTCCAAAAACCAGCAAGCCAATAACCACAAACAAGACAATCGCCAGCGCCATGCGTAGCCCGATAAACATACTGGGCGAGATATTACCGGGGTTACCGGCCAACTGAAGATTGATCCGCAAGCGCTCTTGATTCTGTTTCAGTCCAAAGCGACCAAGTGTGTTCAGCAGCGAGCGAAATAAAGGAACCAAGACACGTTCACGGAACGGCTGCTGCAATTCAAGCTCTTCGAGCGAAAGTGAAATATCGGTATACTGATCGAGGCGCTCACTAATCGCTCGCGACTGATTCATCTGTCTGACGGCAACGATGATCAGTGACGCTCCTACAACTATAATCCCGGCTACGATCAACAAATCCATCATCGCCGCACCTCACACTTCGATATCGATAATCTTTTGGATGGCAAAGTAGCCCATTGCAATCATAAACAGTGATGCTACCGGCATACAACACCATGCATCAGGTGGCAAACCAAACGTAAAGAGTGGTGCCATGTAGCTAGGGTTTACAACTGTGATAAACATTGCCAGACCAATCGGCAAACCAGTAATGATCCACGATGAGATGCGCCCCTGCGCAGTAAGCGTTGAAATCTCACCCTTGATCCGCACTCGTTCACGGATGGTATGACCGATAGTATCAAGGATTTGGGCCAGATTACCACCGACCTCCATCTGAATAGTTACTGCGGTAATCAAGAGATCGAGGTCATCAGATGGCATGCGACGCAAAAGATTCTGTAACGCCTCTTCCGTTGAGCGACCAAGACCAACTTCCTGGACAACACGGCGAAATTCAGTTGCAGCCGGTGGTGGCGCTTCGCGTGAAACCATATCGAGGGTTTGCAAGAAGCTGTACCCACCGCGTAACGCATTCGCCATCATGGTGATGACGTCACCTAACTGATTGTTGAAGGCCTTGATCCGCTGAGCCGCACGCACGTTGACATAGATATTCGGCAGAAACGAGAACACAATGGCCATGATAGTAGCCGCTCCGATCTGGGCCAGAGGATCTGCGCGCCCTAAAATGAAACCAAACACCACGCCAAGCAAAGCAGCGCCGAGCTTCAAACCAATAAACTCCGCTACCGTCAGCTTCAAATCAGCACGAGCCAGTTCGCGTTGGATGGAACTACCCTGCTTACTCTTCGCAACGACAGCATCGATCCGTTCAATAGCCTGACGTGCAATCGGCTCATGTGAGTGTTCCTGGGCTTTACCGCCAGCAAACGTTTCCAGGCGCTGTGCCACATCCACAGTTGCTGACTGGCGCATTAACACAACGACAGCAACTACCAATAGCAACAGTATCAACCCCAGGAAACCCAACACCGCCGGCATCATCTCAGGCGAGAGCAATTGATCCATACCTGCGGCACCTCCTTCTCACGCCGCCAATCGTCGCGGTAGTTAGAAACTGAAACGTTCCGACGAGCCAAAAATGGTCGGCGGCAGAAAGATGTTGAGCGACTCGAACTTTTCGAGAAAACGTGGTCGAACCCCGGTTGGGCGCAACTGACCAACAATCTTCCCTTTTTCATCGATACCGGTTTGCTCAAAGACAAAGATATCCTGCAAAACAACCACATCACCTTCCATTCCAGCGACTTCGGTGATCTGGGTGACTTTGCGTGAACCATCTTTCAAGCGCGACTGCTGGACGAAGACATGAATTGCCGAAGCAATCTGCTCACGAATCGCCCGTGCCGGCAAGTCCATACCGGCCATCAAACACATCGTTTCAATACGGCTCACTGCATCGCGTGGCGTATTGGCGTGAATGGTCGTCATTGAACCATCGTGACCGGTATTCATTGCCTGCAACATATCGAGTGTCTCGCCGCCACGACACTCACCAACAATAATCCGTTCTGGTCGCATACGTAGACAGTTAATAACCAGATCACGGATTGTCACCTCGCCCTTTCCTTCCACATTTGGTGGCCGCGACTCAAGCGTCACCACATGATCCTGGCGTAACTGCAATTCAGCGGCATTTTCCACAGTGATAATCCGTTCATCTTCAGGGATAAACGACGAGAGTACGTTCAGCAAGGTGGTTTTCCCTGAGCCAGTACCACCGGCAACGACAATATTCAAACGGGCCTGAACACAAGCTGCCAGGAAATCGGCCATATCTTGCGACATCGAGCCAAAGCGCACCAGATCCTGCACGGTCAGTTTATCCTTGCGGAACTTGCGAATGGTAATGGTTGGCCCATTGAGTGCCAGCGGCCGAATGACAACATTAACGCGTGAGCCATCCTTTAGGCGGGCATCGACCATCGGTGACGACTCATCGACCCGACGACCAAGCGGCGCGACAATGCGGTCGATAATCCGCATGACGTGATCATCATCGGTGAAGGTAATATCGGTTTTGATCAACTTACCCTTCTTCTCGATATACACCTGTTTCGGGCCGTTGACCATAATTTCGCTGACATCTTCATCGGCCAGCAGTGGTTCGATTGGGCCAAGGCCGATAATATCGGCAGTGATACTCTCAAACAGACGCTGGCGTTCGGTGCGCGAAAGGACAATACTTTCGCTGTCGAGGATCGCATTGAAAATCTCCTCAACCTGTTTACGCACCTTTGCCGGGTTACTCAAATCAATCTGAGGATTCAATTCGTTAATCAAACGATCCTGCACCCGCGAGCGCAACTCGCGAAACGTTTCATCGGTACCAAAGCCACCAACCGACGGTTGTAAGCGGCCGGTTGCTTCTGGTCGGGCTGGAGTTCGGGGCACAGCCGGTTCGGTTGTTGCGGGAACACCACCACCAATTCGCTTCAACAACGACATTGCGCTCACCTTTCTCAGTAGTAAAGCAGCGTATCAGCCAGAATTCGGTATTGTTTATCGCCGGGGAATCAGATTACTGAATAAGCCACTGCGCTGCTTTGAACTCTCTTTCGCTACTGCCTCTTTACTCGCCTTGGCTACCAATTCACGCGCCAGGTTCATGATGTCTTTTGCAACCTGATGATTTGGCTTTGCCAGTACAAATGGTGTTCCCTGATTAATCGAGAGAGTCATCTCCTGAGCTGCATCACCAATCTGCAACGCCAGCTTACGCTGAAGGTGCTTTTCAACATCTTCGGCACGAATCCCGGTACGATTAGTCGCTTTGTTGAGCACCAGCATAACCTTATCGTTTGGATATCCGAGCAGGTCAGCCACCTCAAGGAAGAGCTTGACATTACGGATACAGTGCATCTCAAGTGTCATGAGCGTAATTACCCGCTGCGCTAGATCGAGGGCTGCCAGTGAGCGATCCTGAAATGAAGCCGGTGTATCGACGATAACGTAGTCGAACTCCTGGCGGATAGCTTCGAGAATGGCACGGATGTGATCGGCGGAGACTAATTCGCCACGCTGCGGATCAGGAGGTGCAAGCAACACCTTAACCTGCGTGGGATGGGTAGCCATCACGTCATTCAACAGATCGCGATCAAGCCCCTCGATCCGTGATGCAACATCGAGAATTGTCTTATCGGTGCGTAGATTCAGCAGGACGCTGAGATCACCAAAGATCACATTCCCATCAACAAGCGCCACCTTTTTATTGGTTTGCTGGCGAATGGCTACGGCCAGATTAGCCGCAATCGATGAGACCCCAACCCCACCTTTCGGACTAAATACGGCAAAGATCTGGCCGTCAACCGTGGGTTGAGCACCAGGCACTTGTCCACCAGGGGCACCAACCGGAGCTATCGGTCGGGTCATTGCCAGCCGGGCCACATGGCGGATCGACCGGTAAAGATCATCGGCACTGATCGGCTTAATCAGAAACTCGCGGGCGCCCGCCAGCATTGCTCGCCGAATATAATCGGTTTCGCCCTGCACGCTCATGATAATGACTTGTATACCCGGATCATTGGTTAGAATCGCTTCTGTAGCCGCGATCCCATCCATATCGGGCATATTAATGTCCATCAAGATAACCTGTGGACGATGCTGGCGAGCAAGCGCAATTGCTTCACGCCCGTTGCTTGCTTTGGCAACGACTTCAATATCCTTCTCAAAGAATAGTAGCTTTTCGAGCTGATCGCGAGTATCGATCACGTCATCAACGATCATTACTCGAATCTTATCGCTTTCGCTCATGCTCTAGCTCCTCAGATGGCCTCGTCGTTCAAAAACGGACGTGAGTTGTGGCTAACGATCAAGACAGTTTATGACTATTGATAGCAATGTTACGATGTCATTGTACCTCAGAGCTGCTGCTCATGGAATAGGTTATGGCAGCGGAGTTGGGGTTGGTTCGGGTACAAAGACCTCGTCTTCACCGTAAACCCGTGGTGGCAAGGGACGCGGCAGGGGCAGACCGTACTCGCGCACCAACAGATCGAGGGTGACACCACTGGTCGACTCAATAGCGTCGTCGTTTGCCCCACGTAGCGCAAGCACAATGCGGGCTTGTGACTGCAACGCAAACTCAAGTAGCTCAATTTCTTGATCGGTCAAGGCCAGAACTACAACCCATATCCCCTCGGTTAACGTGCTGGTTTCAGTCCCACCTTCAGTAACACTGATAATCGGCTGCCCTGCTGCATCGACTTGTGGTAAACTCGACGAAGCAGGTGGTGGGATGGTCTCGGTAGCGGGTTGTTCTCCCTCTGTAGAAGCCGGTAACGCCGGGCGCACAATTTGCAAGACCTGAGCACGCTGAATAATCGTCTTGGTGGAGAAGAAGGTCTGATTTTCGCCGTACTGGTACTCCCGTACAAGCTGGTCGACGTCATTCACGGTAATAACCTGCACCGGGCCGGGACGGATAATCTGGCGTTCAACCGAAAAGGTAGCAATCACGTCAACAAAGTCATTGATGGCAACCTGGTCTGCTACACCCGAAAGACTATTAACAATGAGCGGGTAGGCTTTTACCTGTGGTTGACCTGGTTCGGCAGTAGGTATACGCTGCGCTAGACCAGCTTGACGAATATTATCTTTCCGGATCGATTGTCCAGCTACAACCGGATTGATCAACAGTTTGCCCAAAATATCATTAATGTTGCTAAATT
Source organism: Chloroflexus sp. (assembly GCF_034432675.1). Classification (GTDB taxonomy): domain Bacteria; phylum Chloroflexota; class Chloroflexia; order Chloroflexales; family Chloroflexaceae; genus Chloroflexus. Next base: position 6,284 of record NZ_DAOUBI010000139.1, read on the forward strand.
CGTTTGCTTCGTCAAATTCGGTTACCGGTACTTCAACAACATCAAGCAAAGAAGGATCATTCAATAGGGTATTGGCCTCGAGATCGACACGGGCCTGAACGACTGACACCAATGGCACTGCTGTCGGCGGTGGAGGTACTTCGGGTGTTTGCGAGGTGGTGGATGTTGCAGCCCCGCCGCGTAACAGCAAGAAAGCCGCCAATCCACCGATAATGACGATAAGTCCGATCAGTAGAAACAATAATGCGCCACGTCGCATAGAAGGCAACCTTCCTGTTCGGAGCGAAGTCAGGTGACTCCGCGCATTGCGTTGCCATTATAGCATACGCAAGCAAGAGGTGGCAGGAATGTAACACCTTACTTTAGTACTTCACGCGGCATGGTACTGAATGGCTATTAAGTTTCTAGTCGGTCAGCGAATTCACACAGATTGCATGATACTTTTAGTACCTTCAGTAAGACTAGCCTCACAGTCTATGTCCAGAGAACAATACTGCGCTTGATAATTCACACTATTTTAGTAACCTTACGACAAATAGTCGTTTTCTCCATCCAGAAAGCGAGCAATTGTCTGATAACAGGCTGCCGGCTCCTCAACCATAGGTACGTGACCACAATTGGGAATGAAGACCACCTGTACATCCGGTAAAACCCGACTGAGCATCTCGACATTGACCGGGGGAAAGACCGGATCGTCACTGCCACTAATCAGAACAACCGGCGGTAATGGAAGTTGCAATAGTCGTTTCAGACGGGGATGGCCCATGATGGCTGCAGTCTCGATAGATACCAGGGGATCCATTACCGCCAGATCGGCAATTCCTTGCGCTAGCAAGGAACGGTCAAGAGGCTGTCGCACCAGCGGCCGTGCCAGAAGCTCCGGCGTTGGTGGCAATGCCCAGAGCGCCTGTCGCCAGGTAGAGGTATATTCCCACCAGGGACGCCACCATACCAGCCATGGCCGCCAGTAAGCCGCAGCCACCTGCCACTGTGCGCCGGCCAGCGTGACCAGTGCATCCTCGTACAGGTTAGCGCCAATCCCAAAACTCACCAGGCCGAGACGCTCTACCCGTGCACCGGCCAGACCAGCGACAGCAAGCGCCACTGCGGCGCCAAGAGAATGGCCCACTAATGCAAATCGATCAATATCCAGAGCATCGGCCACTGCCAGCACCGCCCGCGCAGACGATTCCAGGGTAACCGGTTCGAGTGGTGCCGGTGACGATCCACAACCGGGAAGATCAATTGCTATCAGACGCCGGTTGGGTAAGAATACCGGTGCCGCCTGCCAGTAACGGCTGGAAGCGCCCCAGCCGTGGATAAACATCAGAGGGCGCCCTTGTCCGTAAACCCGAAATGCAACCGGGCCGAGTGGACTTCCAATTTCCCAGAGTGTTGAAGATGTTGCCATGACAAACCTCCTCTGTTTGCAAAATCCACTATAATCCCAGACAGTTACAGGAATTGATATTTGTCTCATCCAGCGTTGAACAGTTGTATGATGATGTATGGCATCCACATAACGAATACCCGATAGTCTAACGATTGTGACTACGGGCACTATATACATAGGGAAATAATCGCAAGAGTGCTTTCTGTATGAACGTATGAGCAAACGTCAAGCCATTTATCGCGACACGAAACGATATGTCATCAGTGATTCACAACCTTGTCAATGATCTGGCCGCAATGGAAGCCCCGCCTCACACTGTGAATATGTATGCCTATCAGGCTAGCGATGAGCAGGAGGCGCACGGCAATGCTATTCGGCGAAACAATCTGGTTCTGGCACTTACGCTGGCGTTAGAACGCGGCCCTGATCTATTGCTGATTGGCGAGGCACCCGGTTACAATGGTGCTCGTCGCACCGGTGTGCCTTTTACCAGTGAACAGATTCTGTTAGACGGAATTGAGCCACTGGGTCAGTTTGGAAGCACTCGTGGGTTTGCCCTGGCAACAACCGATGGGCGCATCTCGCGGGAGCAAACGGCGACCATTGTGTATCGTGAGCTACAAGCGCTGAATTGGTTTGCAGTGGGTTGGAATGCGTTTCCGCTTCATCCTCACCGACCTGGCCAACCTCAGAGCAATCGCACCCCGCGTCAACGTGAAGTGATGCTTGGCCTTCCCTTCCTGTTGCGGTTTTGCCTGCTTTTTCCGCGCTGTCCGGTGGTAGCGATGGGGTGCATCGCCGATCAGGCACTCTCTCGCTTCGGTATTGTCCATGCTGCAGTCCGCCATCCGGCCCAGGGTGGGGCGCAGATCTTTGCCGCAGGGTTACGTCGTCTGTTTACGCAGACCGATAAGTCAACACCTGCGCAGAATCCGGTATAATGCAGGAAACGCATTAATTGACAAAAAAACGGTTCCCTATGCATCGAATAATCTTTACTCTGCTTACCATCAGCGTACTTGTGGCCTGTGGTGCACCAACAGGCGGGCCAACTGCACCTGCTGCATTGCCCACGATAGCCGGCACCCCGACAAACTCGCGTCCGCCAACGCCAACCCGTGATCCGCGTTTGCCAACCTTGCCACCACGTATAACGCCCGGCCCCACGGCCACCCCTTTTCCGCTAGAAGCCGGCTGGTGGGACGGGGCCGTCTGTTATGAAATTTTCGTGCGCTCTTTTTACGATAGCGATGGTGACGGCAACGGTGATCTTAACGGCATTATCGCCAAACTAGACTATCTCAATGATGGCGATCCCAACACGACAACCGATCTGGGTATCAATTGCATCTGGCTGATGCCGGTCGCCGAGGCAGCCAGCTATCACGGCTACGATACGATTGACTATTACACGGTCGAACGCGACTACGGCACTAATGAGGATTTCAAGCGTCTAGTTGCCGAAGCAGAACGGCGCGGGATTAACATTATCATCGATCTGGTACTGAACCATACCAGTACCCAACACCCGTGGTTTCAAGAGGCATTGCGCGATCCCAACTCACCGTACCGCGACTGGTATTTGTGGTCGGCGATTGACCCTGGCTATCGTGGCCCATTCGGCAACAATGTGGTCTGGCACAAATCACCCATTCGTGATGAATATTATTACGGCGTGTTCTGGGGTGGAATGCCCGATCTCAACTATCGCAACCCGGCGGTCACTGCCGAAGCCTATAAGATTGCTCGTTTTTGGGTTGAAGAGATGGGGGTTGCCGGCTTCCGTCTCGACGCGATCAAGCATCTGATCGAATATTACACTCTCCAGGAAGACACCGTCGAGACCTTTGAATGGTTGCGCGAGTTTCGACGTTTTCTCGACCGCGAACTACCCGGAACCTTTACGATCGGCGAAGTCTTCAACGGCAACCCGCGCACGCTGGCAGCGTACTATCCTGACCAGCTCGATTACTATTTCGAGTTTGAAGTCGCCAATCAGATTCGCGGTGCGGCCAACACCGGTCTATCGCGATTGTTTATGCAGGCGGTGCAGGATGCCTACACAAAACTACCCTATCAACGCTGGGCACCCTTCCTGACCAATCACGACCAGAACCGCGTGATGTCGGTGTTGGGTGATGACGTGGCGAAGGCAAAACTGGCTGCGCTGGCTCTGCTGACCATGCCAGGACTGCCCTTCATCTATTATGGTGAAGAGATCGGCATGCTGGGGGTGAAACCGGATGAGCGTATTCGCACCCCAATGCAGTGGACAAAGGAGGAGTTTGGCGGATTCTCAGCCGGTATTCCCTGGCAGCAGCCGCAGAGCGATTACCCGGTCAAGAATGTGATGTTACAAGACCAGGATACCGAATCGCTGCTCAACACCTACCGGCAGTTAATTCATCTCCACGTGAATACACCGGCACTGGCGACCGGTGATTTCTGGCCGTTAACTGCTAACGGTGCCAGTGTCGCCGCGTACATCAGGCGCAGTGGTGAAGACATGGTCTTGGTGGTGATTAATTTTGACAAAGTACCCACGCTACCGTTTACACTATCATCAGGTGAGAGCGACCTGCCGGCAGGCACCTACCAGGTGACCGCACTCTTCGGCACGCCACCGGCACCGCCAGTGCCACTTACCATCGCCGACGGGCGTATCGTGGAGTATCAACCGGGGATCGAAATACCGGCTCAAACCGGATACATTTTCAGGTTGGAGCGCTAATGTTACGAAAAGTAACTGCAACTCGTTATGTCACACCGTTGCGTGAAGGCGGTTCATTACCGGCGATTGTCGAAGCCGATGATGATGGACTGTACGTCGTAAAGTTTCGCGGGGCAGGACAGGGGCCAAAGGTGTTGGTTGCCGAGCTGATCTGTGGTGAACTGGCGCGTGCGCTTGGCCTGCCCGTTCCAGAGCTGGTGTTGATTGAAGTTGATCCGGCGTTGGGGCGCAACGAACCGGATGGTGAGATTCAAGACCTGATTACAGCCAGCGCCGGATTGAATCTAGCCGTTGATTTCCTGCCCGGTGCGCTGGCATTTGATCCGACATCTGTCCGTGCACTTGACCGTAAACTGGCGTCACTTATCGTCTGGTTTGATGCCTTCATCACCAATGTTGATCGCACGCCCCGCAACACCAATCTCCTCTGGTGGCACCGCCGGCTCTTCTTGATCGACCATGGTGCAGCGCTGTACATTCATTACACCTGGAATGATTACCAGAATCACGCTCGTAAACCCTTCAGCCAGATTCGCGATCATGTGTTGATAGCAGCGGCCAGCGATCTGGAAGCAGCCGACCGTGAACTGGCAGATCATATCAACACAGATCTGCTCTGGCGCATTGTGGCGAACGTCCCCGATGAATGGCTTATTGACCAGCGGTTTTCCTCAGTAGAAGACCACCGTGCAGCCTATGTTGAATATCTGAGTCTACGACTCGCTGCACCGCGCGCATTCGTACAGGAGGCTATCGATGTCCACGAGCGCCTTTGAATATGCATTACTGCGCCTGGTGCCACGGGTAGAGCGTGGTGAGCAGATCAACATTGGGGTGGTGTTGTTGTGTCGGCAACATCGCTTTTTGGGGATACGGATTCATCTCAACGAGGCACGGATTGCCGCTCTCTGGCCTGATCTCGACCTGGCGCCGGTGCGCGAGCAACTGGCGGCGTTTGAAATGGTGTGTGCCGGTGGTGCTGGAGCCGGGCCGATTGGCGAATTGCCGATTTACGAGCGCTTTCGCTGGCTGACGGCAACGCGCAGTACAATGATCCAGCCGTCAGCAGTGCACTGCGGCTTGTGCGATGCTCCGCAGGTGATGCTCGACCATATCTTTCAGCAGATGGTCGTCTTGCCGGGTCAGGCGATTAACGAACGCGCTCATGAGGCAGGCGCTTTATAACTCAACCCGTATCCGCTCGATCATTGCCTGGAGGGCAAAGCGGGCCTTACCCAGATTTGCAGTTTCGCTCAGCACCCCAAGGATACCGTAGTAGCCGGGAATAATTTGCGAAGCCAGCATCAAGAGCGCGTCGGTTTCGAGAACCAGATCGCGCACATAACCAACCCCGATCCGATCAGCCGCTGCCGCTGCCCGCGAGGCTAAATCGGCTAGTTCAAGTTCGGCCAGTTCGATATCGAAGTCGAGTTCGGCAGCACCTGGATGGTAGGCGATTGCCACACTTAGACCATCGGTACCGATGATGCCAGCGAACTGTGCGCCTTTCACGCCGGTAATAGCTTCATTCAAAATGGTATCGACATTCATACAGGTTTATTACAATTAACAGGCTAGTGGGAAGAGTGTTTTGATTACCATAGGCCCCCCTCCTGGCCTACCCCCGCTGGGGGGGAGGAAAGCCCCCCTTCTCACCTCCCTCCAACGGGGGGAGGAAATATGCGCCTGGGATTTCCCCGCTGGGGGGAGGAAGGCCCCTCTCCTGGCCTACCCCGCTGGGGGGGAGGAAAGTCCCCCTCCTGGCCTCCCCCCGCTGGGGGGAGGAAGGGTAAACATTTGAACGCAATATTAACCCAGACACCAGCTTATAACTCACGTCGTCCTTCAAAGGCAGAGCCAAGCGTTTCCGGATCGGCCCATTCGAGATCGCCACCGGTCGGCAACCCCCGTGCTGGCCGGGTCACCCGTACACCAAGAGGTGCGAGGTCGCGAAGCAGCAGAAAGGCGGTGGCCTCACCCTCGGTATTGGGGTTTGTGGCAAGGATCACTTCCTGAACAGGTTCGGAGCGAACCCGTGCGAGTAGCTCTTCAATCTTGAGATCTTCGCGATAGATACCTTCGAGCGGAGCAATGTGGCCGTGGAGGACATGATACAGACCGCGGTAGGCACCGGTGCGCTCGATAGCCAGCACATCGAGCGGCTCTTCAACCACACAGATTTTGGTTTGATCGCGCGACGGATCGAGACAAACTGCACACAGCTCACCCACGGTGATGTTAAAACAGCGTCGGCAGTAGCCAACCTGTTCTTTCACATCGAGAATAGCTTGCGCCAGCGCCTGCGCCTGTTTTGGTTCAGCCCGTAAGAGATAAAAGGTCAGGCGTGACGCCGTCTTTGGGCCGATACCGGGCAGTTTAGCAAATTCCTCGATCAGACGAGCCACCGGTGCAGCAATCAATTGATCCGTGCGAACGGTCATAGCATCTCCACCACAGATTTGTCGGTGACAATGCGCAACGCCGACACATTCCCCCATCATCAGGACAACAATGCTGGTTTAGAACAGCCCCTTGAGGCCACCGGTCAACGGCTGCATACGCTCTTCGGCCAACTGCTGCGCTTTGCGCGAGGCGTCATTGATCGCAACTAACAACAGATCCTGCAACATCTCAACATCATCAGGATCGACAACCTCTGGCGAAATCGTGATCGATTGCACTTCGCGGTGACCGTTCATTTTGACCGTGATCGCACCACCACCAGCCGTACCTTCGACAATGGTGGCAGCCAGTTCTTCCTGCACCTTCTGCATCTGGCGTTGCATCTGTTGAGCCATTTGCATGAGCTGACGCTGATTCATCAGACAGACTCCCTTCTATTCACCTTAATATTGCAATTGCCTGTACCAGAACACGTGAAGCCGGCGAAGACATGTGAGCGTAGATATGGGTAGAGTACCACACTGCTACACAATTGTACAGTTGTCCCGCAAACATTATTCAGGATCGAGCGGTTCAATATCTACAATATGGGCATCGAAGATATTCAATGCAGCACGAACCAGTTCATCTTTACGAGCTTCGCGAATTTTCCCACGCAGATCGGTGGGTTCAACCGATTTTTCCTCGATGGTACAGCGTACCGCGTAGGTCTTCCCCAAACGACGGCGCAATAAATCTTCGAGAAGCGACCGATTCTTCGGTTCTTCCAGGCGTTCTTTATGGAACGAGGATGTCACCAGCAGCACGATAGTATTGCCTTCGACATCATACGGACGCGCACTATTGAGCAACGCCTGCACCGTCGGACTGCGCGGACGAACATCACGCTTGAAATCTTCCCAGATCGCCTCAAGCTGTTCAAGCACCGACATATCAGCATCTGCAGCACGAGCAACAGCAGGATCGGCAGGCGGACGCATCTGGCGGGTCGCTGCCCATGCCTCTGGCGGTGGCGGTGGTGGATCGGAGACAGGTGTAGCATCCGACGGTAGTTCACTACCGGATACAGATACCGGTTCGGGTACTGGAGGTGGCGGCGGCGCAACAACGCTGGGCGGCACTGGTTCGGAATGTGCCGGGGCGCGAACGGGTTCGGTTTGCGGAACGATTGCCGGTACAGCAGCACTGGGACGGCTGGTAGGGGTACGTCCTGCCAATGAAGCGGAACGTGACGCAGATGAAGAGGCAGGCTGCGCAACCGGTGATGGCGCCAGCAACGCTTCAACGACTGCCACTTCGAGCGGTAACTGACCGTAGGGTGTTGTACGTAACTGTGCATCGAGATTGCTAAACAGCTTCACCCAATGCACCAACGCAGCCATATCGGCCTGCTGCACCCATTGCCCCAAGAGCGCCACTTCGTCATCGCTCAAATCAAGCAGTGTGCGATCACCGGTCGCCTTCAGCACCATCACTGCGCGCAGACGTTCCACCAGATCACGGGTAAACTGACGCACATCAGCCCCCTGATTGGCAACCCCATGCACTGCGCGCAGCGCTGCTGTCAGATCGTGATTGACAAGAGCCGTGATCAACGCATCAACTTCAGCCGCCGCCGTCATCCCAAGCAGGCTTTGCACCTGTGGTAGCGTGATCGGGCCTTCGACAAACGAAGCCAGTTGCTCGAGAATACCGAGCGCATCACGCATACTACCGGTAGCAGCGCGAGCAATTGCTTCAGGCACACCATCGGCCAGCACAATTCCTTCTGCCGCTGCAATCCGGTGGAGATGAGCGGCCATTGCCGAAACACTATGGCGAACGAAGGTAAAGCGCTGGCAGCGCGACAGAATCGTGGCGGGAACCTTATGAACTTCAGTGGTTGCAAGGATAAAGAGGGCGTGATCGGGTGGCTCTTCCAGCGTTTTCAGCAAGGCATTGAACGCTGCTGTCGAGAGCATGTGGGTCTCATCGATAATGTAGACCTTCATGCGAGCTGAGGCTGGTCGAAACTGCACCCGCTCGATAATCTCGCGCGCATCTTCCACACTGGTGTGGGAAGCGGCATCCATCTCGATCACATCAACTGCACGCCCTTCAGCAATGGCAGCACACATCTCGCACACGCCGCACGGTCGAGCGGTGGGATCGGGGTTAAGACAATTCACAGCTTTAGCAAGCAGGCGAGCCATAGTCGTCTTCCCAACACCACGGGGGCCGGTAAACAGGTAGGCATGGCCAACCCGATCTTCGGCAATCGCATTGCGGAGCGTCTGCACAACATGCTCCTGCCCGACCAGCTCAGCAAAGGTCTGTGAACGCCATTTTCGATAGAGCGACTGAACCGCCATTACGCTTTCCGATGATCTTGACTCGCACAGCATCTCGTATTATACCAGAGGAGGTACCCCACTTCCGCGCCGAGAGTGGTATAATCGAGATACAGGTATTGTCGATCTGCTACAGAGGGCTTTTATGCTCACCTATGAGCAACTTATCTCAATTCTGATCGAAGAGCTTGAGCGCCAACAGATCAATATTGTTCATACCCAAGAGTTAATAGACACACACACGTTGGGGCGAAGCCTGCACGTTACGTGCTTCCCGCCAAACATGGATAAACGTGGCCCCTGGGTACGGCTGCCCTTACGGGCAGTGATTAGCCTGCAATGGTCGGCAGAACTCACCGTCATCCCCTTGCACGGTCAGGCGATGATCGACACCTTCAATCAAGTGGTTGGTCAACCGGTTGAGATGACGAACCTGCTGGGATTTGAGCTTACCTACCACTTACCGCTGAGTCATGCCGAGCAAGCGACAGCAGATGCATCAGCCCTGGCAAAGAAGGTGATTGATCTCTTCGCCGACCAACCCGACATCGAGCAAAATCTCGATATCAACGCTACGATACAGTACAGCGTCAATCAGGAACCAGTCCTGGCACAACTGACCGTTACCCGCCAGTTTCCGATCCTCCGCCTTGACCGTGATCTGGTTGAGGAGGCTGCAATTGCTCTGGCTATTGAATTACGCGAGATGTTGCCACGGCTCACAATCGTCTTCCATGCCGGTCAAAATGAATCAGGGCTTGATCCGCAGCTCTACTTACGCCCACTAACTGCCTGATGCCGTTCTCTTCTGCTGCATTGCATGCATTGTTACAACCCGGCGTTTCTGAACGCTGGCAGGTTGTGCAACGCCTGTTACACCCTGAGATGCTGGTACTGGCCAATCGCGCCGCAGAGCGTGCGGCGGCGCTCTTGCCACAACAATGGCCGCTGTACGAATTGAGTTTTAAATCACGGCGGGCTATTGATCGCGGTGGTGGTCGGCGCGATCCCATCACCGACTACTGGTTTGCTTTTGACCGACCGCCACGTGGGGCCGGTATCATGCTCACGGTCAGCGGAATCGAGCGTACCGTCACTGTTGGGTTACAATTGTGGGGTGTACGCCGGCCACAACTTGCCCACCTCTGGAGTCAGGCGCGTCCGGTGTGGGAGGCACTGATTGATCGAATCGAACACGAGGGTCAGGCTCGTTTTGCCGGTCGCCGCCTGCCGATGACAGGGATGCGCTGGATCGACCATTATCTCAACAGTCGAGCACACTACCTGTGGGCAGGGTTCATCTACGACTGGAATGCGCTCCCGACAGCAGAACGTCTGATCGACGACATTTGTGCACTGCTACCGCTCAATGAAGCGCTGATGGAGCAAGCCGAAATTGATCTGGCAACGACAAATACCTTACGTGAAACACCAGCCCGTTATCTGACAGGTGCGCCATCAGTAGCGCAGATCGTTATGTCGATTAAGCGGCGCGGTATGATTATTGACGAACGTACACTGCACGCTTTTCATCTTGCAGTACAGGTCCGACCGCTGGTCATCCTGGCCGGGCCGAGCGGGAGCGGCAAGACCTGGCTGACACGTCTCTACGCCGATGCCCTGACTGGCGTTGGTGAAGGGCAGCCGAACCCCTGTTATCTGCTGGTTGCAGTACAACCCGACTGGCATAGTGCCCGCGATCTCCTCGGCTACTACAACTCACTGACCGGCCTCTACCAGCCTACGCCATTCTTAAACTTTCTCTTGGAAGCGGCTGCTGATCCGGATCAAACCTACATTGTCTGCCTCGATGAGATGAACCTGGCACGGCCCGAATACTATCTGGCACCAATCCTGTCAGCAATGGAGGCGGTAGAGGGATTGATCGATCTGGGCACACCCCTGACGGAGACGCCATTAGCCGGTGGTGGTGTGGTACGAAACCCCATCCGCTTACCAATCAATCTACGCCTGATCGGAACAATCAATGTCGATGAAAGCACGTTTGCGCTGAGTGATAAAGTGCTCGACCGCGCCAACTTAATCGAATTAAGAACGGTCGATATGGCTGCCTTTCGCTCACAGTATCCGATAGCAAACGATCAGGTCTGGCAGATATTGAGCGACATCCAGCACCACCTGACTGCTGCCGGAAAGCCGGCAGGTTACCGCGCCTTGCGCGAGATACTTGGCTTCGTTGGGCAGGCAACAGACATGAACCCCTTAGAAGCACTCGATCTCCAGATTCTGCAGCGCCTGCTACCACGCTTGCGCGGTGAGGACTCCCCGCGCTTCCGTCAGGCACTCAACAGCTTACATGCGATTTGCGCAGGGCGCCTCTCGCGAAGTGCCGAGCGTCTGGCCCAGATGATGGCTCGCCTTGAGCGGGAGGGATACACCGACTTTTATGGATATTAGGAAAACCAGAATCCGTAATCGGTGAGTGGAACGACAGCAGTGAGGGAAGGCCAGAACGACTGGAGTAGCACAGGCCGCGGCCTGTGCTACTTCTAGTGATTACCATAACACTGTATCGGCCAAAGAACCGACAAGCTTACGCCACACGCACGGCAGCCAGACAGCGCACCGCATGGGGCACATTGCCAACATGTTGCCACGAGCGGCCCCGATCATCGCTGCGCAAAATTTGACCTGTGTCGGTTCCGGCCCAAACCACATCAATATGATAGCTACTCGGAGCGAAGGCACTCAGCCGCCCCTGAAACGTCACCGACACATCATGCCAGGTTTTGCCACCATCATCACTGCGTAGCATGCGCTTTCCATCAGCGGTTACCGCCAGCAGCACCTCTTGCTTGCCGGAGAGCACAGCCAGCAGCGAACAATCGGACAGTGGCGGTTCTGAATAACGCCACACCCCCATACCCTGCACTGTGGCTACCGGCACCCGCTGACTATTCAGAAAATTGAACAACATGCGATCTTCAGCATCGGCTTCTTGCCACTGCCGACCACCATCATCGCTACGTTGAAACGCCTGTTTGGTTGCCACCACCAAGCTCTGCGAGTCGGCTGCTACCAGGCCGATAATCTGCTCATTGGCCAGCGCAACATCAGGCAACAGCCGCCAGCGTCCCGTACCGCCTGGATCGCTGAAGATGTAAAGACCATTGTCGGTGCCAACGTATAGCACTCCTGCTTTTGCCATGTCGCCTGATTTACCGAACCTGCTGCACCTGCACGCTCGGAAGGCCGCCTTTCTTCGGCCACTGTATGTATCGATACATTGCGAGTACTGCACTCGTCTTTTTCGGTATATATGTTGTGCTACGAACCATTACTATCTTACCGCATCAGACAACACGCATAACGGGTTCCCCGGACAGATAAACAGCTATGCCAACTACGACGGTGATCTACGTCGGCGATTGTAGCATAGCATAATCAATTTTAGTGTGATATGATAAGAAAAGTAGCTCGTACAAGAGCACATCCCCGTCAGATGACTCCACGATGTATTCACATTGCATACGCTCTCTGGGATAGAGATATGTCGTTTGCATCAATTCGCCATTTTTGGCGCACCAACGAACCAATAGCGAGCGCAATTCGTCTGGCCGGTTGGTACCTGCTGATTGCCGGTTCGTGGGTACTCTTCTCGGATCGGTTGCTGGCCGCTCTTATCGTGAATATAGACGAATTGACGAACTGGCAAACGATCAAAGGCTGGTTCTTCGTGCTGCTAATGGCCGGCTGGCTAGGGATTGAGCGTTGGCGAACGATGAGACACCAGCAGCGGATCAACGATGAACTTCGGGCAGCGAATGCTGCCTTGCAAGAGTTAAATGCCTCGCTCGAACAGCGCATCATAGAGCGTACAGCACCCTTACAGATGACCAATCAGGCATTAAGTGAACTTAATCAGGAACTGGAAACCTTCACAGCAACCATCTCGCATGATCTGAAAGCGCCACTACGGGTTATTGACGGGTATAGTCAGCTTCTCCTCCGCTTCCACATCCAGCGCCTCGACGAGGATGGGCAGCAGTGTCTGCACAGCATTCGGACAGCAGTAGCGCAGATGAACCAACTGATCGATGATCTACTGGAATATACTCACGTTGAGCGAAAAACACTGCACTACAGCGTCATTGATTTGCCCGGCCTGATTGATGAGCTGCTGGGCTATTACGCGGATCAGATTCTTGAGCACCATATTGTGATTGAGCGTGACTTGCGCTGCAACCACCTGTATGCCGATGCCACCGGTCTGGCGCTTGCCTTGCGCAACCTGATCGATAACGCCATTAAATTCAGTGCCCATGTTCCCCAACCACACTTGGTCATCGGGAGTGACCTCCACGGTGAGATAGTGCGATTGTGGGTCAAAGATAATGGAATTGGTTTTGACATGCGTGATCACGAGCGCATTTTTACCATTTTTCAGCGTTTACATGCACAGGAGACCTACCCGGGTTCAGGGGTTGGACTGGCGATAGTGCGTAAAGCCGTTGAACGCATGGGTGGGCGGGTATGGGCCGAAGGCAGTCCCGGTATCGGTGCCGTCTTCTACCTGGAGATCCCATATGTTGGCTTATCCGAACCATCTGCTGCTCATTGAAGATAATCCTTTCGACGCCGATCTGTTCAAGCGCGCAGTACAGTTTTACTATCCAGAAATTGCCATCACGCACATTTCATCATACCGGACAGCCTACGAACATCTGCAAACATTATCGCCTGCTGCCACGCCTTACGCTGAAGTAGTGCTTGACCTGCATCTTCGTGACGGTGATGGACTTGATCTGCTTGCACTCATTCGCGCACGTGATTTGCCACTTGCGGTTGTGATTCTTACCGGTGGCGGCAGCGACCACATGGTTATTAGTGCGCTCAAAGCCGGTGCCGATGACTACGTCATCAAGCGCGACGATTACCTTGATCGGATCGGTGCGATTGTTGAGCAAGCCTGTCAGCGCTTCCATTCGCAACAGGCTCGCCGTAGTCAAACCATTCAGGTGTCATTCATCGCCCTGACGACAACAGATAGCGAAGCGACGCTCCAACATCTTCAACGTTCGGCGCCGCATCTCCATTGCACACTCGTCCATGGCTGGCGAGCATTTCTTCACTATCTCGATCATCACCAGGCGGTCGGCGATGTTATTTTGATCGATTGTACGCAACCCAATCTGATAATGCTCGATCTGGTGAAGGAATTGATTCAGTTTCGTCACCTTGAGCAGCCTATACTGGTGCTAGCACAACCGGGCAACGAAGAGTTTCCTTTGCAGGCACTACGCCTCGGCGCAGCAGATTACATTATCAAAAGTGAAGGTTTCCGTAACCATTTGGCGGTAGCGATTGAAAATGCGTATTACCGTGCCCAGATCCATCAACAACATTATCAACTGCAATTGCAGGCCCAGGCGTTGAATGATGCTGCAAACACGATAGTGATCACGGATCGGAACGGTATGATCGAGTGGGCCAACCCTGCCTTTACCACCCTCACCGGTTATGAGGTTGGCGAAGTGATTGGTCATTCCACCAGGATCCTGCGTTCGGGCAAACATGACAACGAATTTTATAGCGCACTCTGGAATCAAATCCTCTCTGGGCAGCCCTGGCGAGGGCGAATTATCAATCGCCGCAAAGATGGCAGCCTCTACCACGAAGAGATGACCATTACACCGGTCACCGATGAACATGGCGTGATTCGTCGTTTTATCGCTATCAAGCAGGATATTTCCGAGCAAGTTGCCCAAGAACAACGGCGTATTATTCTGGCCAACATCGGCACAGCCCTGCGCCCTGCGCAATTGTGGACGGAGTTAACGCCGATTTTACTCGATCAAGTGCGAGAAGTGATGCAGGCCGATAGTATTGCGCTACTACGACCACAGGGATCAACCCTCACCATCGAGCTGGCGTACAACTGTCTGGGCAAGCTCGCTTCGCAACCGACCATACTGGCTGCACTGGCCGAACGGCTGGCACGGAGCGATGGACCGATAGATGTTACCGATATAGTGCAGACCACAATGAAGATCGCGGTTGGTGTCCAGCTCAACGCCGCCAACCAAACAATTGGAGCCCTGCTGATCAGCCGTGCTACGCCACTTAATTCGTTTGAGACCGATCTCCTGCGCGATATTGCCGAACTGGCGGCCAATGCACTTTACCGTACCGATCTCTTCGAGCAACTGCGGGCGGTCAACGCTGAATTACGCGCTGCGTATGATGAGACAATTGAAGGCTGGTCACGTGCGCTTGATCTGCGCGACCGTGAGACAGAAGGGCATTCCCGCCGGGTAACAGAGTTAACGGTACGCATCGCCGCTCGTATGAGTTTTAGTGAAGAAGAACTGTTGCATGTGCGCCGTGGAGCGCTCTTGCACGATATTGGCAAGATGGGC
This sequence comes from Chloroflexus sp., assembly GCF_034432675.1. GTDB lineage: Bacteria > Chloroflexota > Chloroflexia > Chloroflexales > Chloroflexaceae > Chloroflexus. Next base: position 21,521 of record NZ_DAOUBI010000139.1, read on the forward strand.
ATTCCTGATGCGATTTTGCTCAAACCCGGCCCACTCAACGAGCAAGAGTGGGCGATTATGCGCACCCATCCAACTCTGGCCGTGGAGTTACTGCGTCCGATTGCCTTTCTGGCTCATGCACTCGATATTCCGTGGTGCCACCATGAAAAGTGGGACGGTACCGGCTATCCACGTGGTCTGCGTGGCGAAGAAATTCCACTGGCAGCCCGCATCTTTGCGGTGGTTGATGTCTATGATGCACTGACCAGCGACCGCCCCTATCGAGCAGCCTGGTCGCGTGAACGGGCACTGGCCTATATTCGTGAGCAGGCCGGACGCCACTTTGATCCACACGTGGTTGATGTTTTTGAACAGATCATCACCGAAACAGACAGCAATGCTATAATGAAGTGAGTGAGTATCGCTGACCACATGGGGAAAGCGATTATTGTGGCTGGTACCAGGTAGGACAGACTACCTGTCATGAGGTGTATCTATGATGAACTTTCTCCGGCGTTTGCTCGGCGACAGCAACGAGAAAGAGCTGCGCCGGTTGCAACCGATTGTTGAAGAGATTAACCGGCTGGGACCTGAGTTTGCCGCACTGAGTGATGCAGAACTGTGCGCAAAAACCGATGAATTTCGCCAGCGTCTGGCCGACGGCGAGACGCTTGATGATATTTTGCCCGAAGCCTTTGCCACAGTGCGCGAAGCTGCTCATCGCACGATTGGATTACGCCATTACGATGTGCAACTGATCGGTGGCATTGTGCTGCATCAAGGCAAGATTGCCGAGATGAAGACCGGTGAAGGTAAAACGCTGGTCGCAACACTACCAATCTACCTGAATGCACTGGAGGGCAAAGGTGTTCATCTGGTGACGGTCAATGATTATCTGGCGAAAGTCGGTGCCGGCTGGATGGGGCCAATTTATCACTTCCTTGGCCTTACTGTAGGCTTTATTGCCCACGACCAGAGTGCGTTGTACGATCCCGATTATATCGATCCCAATGCCAACCCCGAAGACCAACGTCTCGTTCACTGGCGGCCCTGTACTCGGCGCGAAGCCTATTCGGCCGACATCACCTACGGGACGAATAATGAGTTTGGTTTCGACTATCTACGCGACAATATGGCTTACGAAAAGTCGCAACTCGTCCAGCGCGAACTACACTATGCGATTGTTGACGAGGTGGACAACATCTTGATCGATGAGGCGCGCACCCCACTGATCATTTCCGGCCCGGCGCAGAAATCATCCGATCTCTACCGTCAGATGGCGCAACTCGTGCGGCACTTGCGCCGTTCATCGGTGACGGCCAAGCAGGTCAAAGAAGAGGGGCTGGAGCCGGACGGCGACTTCTTCGTTGATGAACGCACAAAGAGCATCTACCTGAGTGAAAAAGGGATCGAGAAGCTCGAACGCCTGCTGCGCATTCCTCCCGGCGAGAGCCTCTTCGATCCTGAACACTACGAAAAGACGCACTACGTCGAGAACGCGCTCAAAGCCCAGTTTATCTACCAGCGCGATCGCGATTACATGGTGACCCCAAATGGGGAAGTGGTGATTATTGATGAATTCACCGGACGGGCCATGCCGGGGCGGCGTTGGAGTGATGGATTACATCAGGCGGTTGAAGCCAAGGAAGGCGTAGCCATCAAGAACGAAAATGTAACCCTAGCCACGATCACCTTTCAGAACTACTTCCGCATGTATAAGAAGCTGGCCGGTATGACCGGTACAGCCTACACCGAGCGGGAAGAGTTTGCCAAGATTTACAATCTTGAGGTGGTGGTTATTCCAACCCACAAGCCAATGATCCGCGAGGATCTGCCTGATCAAATCTATGCCACTGAAGAAGCAAAATTCAACGCGGTATTGCGCGAAGTGCAAGAGATGCACGCTATCGGGCGACCCGTCCTGATCGGTACCACCTCGGTAGAGACCTCGGAACGGGTCAGTGCGATGCTCAAGCAGGCCGGGATTCCCCACAACGTACTCAATGCCAAACACCACGAACGTGAGGCGGCGATCATTGCGCAGGCCGGGCGCAAGGGTGCGGTAACCGTAGCTACGAATATGGCCGGTCGTGGAACCGACATTCTGCTTGGTGGTAATCCTGATGGCCTGCTGGAAGAGTTTCTGCGTAAAGAGGGTCTCACCATCGAAACGGCTACTCCTGAACAAAAGCGGGCGGCATGGGAAAAGGCGCGGGCACAGACAGAAGCTGAAGGCGAGGAGGTACGTCGCCTGGGGGGCCTGCATGTCATTGGTACCGAACGTCATGAAGCACGCCGTATCGATAATCAGTTGCGCGGACGTGCCGGTCGACAGGGTGATCCCGGTTCTTCGCGGTTCTTCCTCTCGCTCGAAGATGAATTGCTGCGTCGGTTCGGGCCTGTGGATCGGATCAAAGGACTGATGGAGCGTTTCGTTGACTCAGATGTTCCGCTGCAAGCCGGCCTGCTCGACCGTACCATCGAGGGTGCGCAAACTCGTGTCGAAGGTTACAACTTTGATGTCCGTAAGCACACCGTCGAATTCGACGACGTGATGAATAAGCAGCGTCAGATCATCTACGCCGATCGCAAAGCGATTCTCGATGAAGTCGATATGCGGGAGCGTGTGCTTGATCTGATGGCGGAAGAGATTCAACGGCAGATTGATGAACATCTGATCGATGGCTTTAACGAGGAAGACCTCACCAATTTGTTGCGTGTGTATCGACGGATCAACTCAACCTTACCTGCCTCGGTCACTGCCGAAACGTTACAAGGCAAAACCAAAGAGGAGATTGAACAGTATCTGCTCGATCATCTCGAAACAACCTATGCCGAACGAGAGCGGGCTGTTACCTCTGAACTGATGCGCACCATTGAACGACGGGTGATGCTCGGCGCCATTGACCGTCAGTGGGTAGATTACCTCACGGCGATGGACGAGTTGCGGCAAAATATTCTGCTCCAGGCGTATGCCCAGCGCGACCCCCTGGTCGAGTTCAAGCGCGAATCATTCCGTATGTTCGATGAGCTGAAGCAGAATATTGCGCGCGACATCGTCTACAACATCATCCCGGCGACCTTCCAATACGAAGCTTACCTGCGCCAAATCGCCGAAGAACAGGCGCGACGCCTGGCTACTGCGCAAACGGTCAGCAGTGACGGTAACGGCGAAGTGGTGCGCAAACCGCAGCGCCGCAGTACACCGCAAATTGGGCGTAACGAGCTGTGCCCGTGTGGCAGCGGTAAAAAATTCAAGCACTGCCACCTAGGGCGTGAACACGAACTGGCCAGTTTGCTGAATGCTCAGCCTTCGGCACCGCCTGCATCGAAAGCGTTGAAATCGACACCTGCGACCCAGATAGCCGTTGCCGAAGAAGCGGCTAAGATTCAGGCGGCAATGAACAGCGGGAAATTACCACCGACTCAAACCACACCTCGTGGCCGCCAGGCATCATCGGTACCACGTGGGAAGAAGCGTTAAGAGCCTGATCGAACAATTCAGGCGGATCTGGTTGCCGGGTAGACGAAGACGATCTACCCGGCAAGGTTTTTATGTAGAACTTATTTCATAAAACGCTGTACTGGCGCACTCTAATAACCATCTCCGGTGCCATCATGCGCTGGATTAGTTGCCTTGCCCGCTCATCATGCGCGTGTCGCGACGTTTGGCGTGCGGCAGCCATGCTGCCGCGCCAGCCGTGCTCGCGATCTGGCACGTGTCAGGTCGTTGACCCGGCTGGTCATGCGAATG
>NZ_DAOUBI010000140.1:0-15564 GCF_034432675.1 Chloroflexus sp.
TAAAAGCAGGGACGCTGCCTGCCGGATAGCGGGCTGCCATCTGTTCGTACTGCGCCACTGTTTCCCGATGGGCAGCCAGCAGGGCTTCAAGGCGTGCACGTTCAGCAGTAATATCAGCAACCACAGGTGCTGATGACTTTTGGGTAACCGGTGGATGCGGTGGCTCAGTAGGCGCGGCGGGTGGTGGTGTGACGATGGCTGGTGTCTCAGTGACCGGTGGTTCAGCATCGGCTGCTGATGGTAGCTCAACAATCGTCGGCCCTTCAACCGCTGGTGACGGCGCGAACACCGTCGGCGCATCGGCGGCGGTTGGTGGCTCGGCAGGTGCGGCAGGAGGTGGGGCGATGATCGTTGGCTCGTTCGCCGTAGGTGGCGGTGCGATTACCGTCGGCGCATCGGCGGCGGCTGGCTCGGCAGGTGGCGCAATCAACGTAGCCTGATCGTTTCCAGCAGCCGGTACTGGCGGGGTTGTCATCAGGTCAGCGCCACAAATACTACAAAATCGTTCACCGGGCAACACAGTCGCACCGCAGGCCGGGCAGGATGGCGCGAGTGCTGTTGGTTGATCGGGAGACACAATAAGCGGTACCGATGAAGAAGTCGGCTCAGCCAACCGTCTACCGCATTGGTCACAAAAGCGGTTGGTTGGATCATTCTGGGCACCGCAAGAGGGACAGATAATCATAGTCGTTCCTCATACTGGCTAGCAGTCGCTATAGTGAGCGACGAACGAAACACATCAAGGAACCATGTTCAGAACATTTCTCGAACATCAGGAATGGCATGATCCGTAAGATGCTCTCTCATTTTGCACCACCGTGCTCATCGCCGTGAGCACATTGTACGCAAGACTACAGGGCAAGGCGTATGATGACTATATTCCCACAGTAGTGCAATCACGTGATAGCAACACTTGCCGGATACATCAGATACACACCATTCTGTCCTTCGTAAGAGAGATTCCTAGTGATCATCTAAACGTTGCGTGAGCCGGCGTGTCGCATAGCGCAGCTCTTTCTGGGCTTGCGGGCTGAGTTGTTGACCCTGTTCGAGCGCTACAGCCTGTTGCTGGGCCTTCTCTGCCAGCTCCAGCTCACCGAGATCAAGTAAACGAGTAGCGGCTGCACGCAGTTTCTGGGTGGCGCCGGCCACATTGCCACTGGTCATTTCGTTAAGCGCTTGTGTTTGCAGCTTAAACGCAGTAACCCGCTCAACCAGATTCATGACTGCCGGGTTGTAGCTTTCTGTTCCAACCTGATCGGCTACATCGAGCAGGATGTCTTGCTTGATCACAATCTCACTGCCCTGATGAATCGGTTTAGTGTGAAGTTCAGCCTGGGCGATCCGAAACCGACCTTTTGCCCGTGGCGGAATCATCAGATCAATCAAAACTGCCGCCGGCTGCCCACCAACTAGATCGCCGAGACGCACGGCGACAGTCGATTCACCAATCGGCTGATAGCCAGGATTGGCAATAACCGGTTTAACGCGATAGACGGCGCGTGGTGTTGCATCACGCACAAACCGTAAGAGCAGACGGGTCTCGGTTGCTACTGTTGCCTGAGCTTCGTGCACAGCTTGCTGAAAGAAGGTGCTGATCTGTTCTGGCGCAGCAATATAGTCGCTATATCCGTTACTGGCTGCGGCAATATCGTCGAGAAGCTGCTCATTCCATTCGGTGCCCAACCCAAAAGCGACAATCTGTACCCCGGCCTGACCTAATGATCGAGCCAGATCGCGACAGAGCGGTTCATCTCCCCAGGTCTGACCGTCGGTGAGCAACAGCATGCGACTGAGGCGGTCAGAACCGAGGTGCTTCTGGAGTTCAACCTGACCGGCCTGCATTCCCAGCGACATAGCCGTACCTCCGGCCTCGCTGATCGAGTCGACAGCAGCCAGCAGTGCCGAGTGGTCACCGACAGGGGTAGCCGGGATCAATGTCTGTACCGTATCATCAAAGATGACGATTGCTGCGATGTCAGTTGGTTGTAATTGTTCAATCACCCGTCGGGTTGCGGCTTTCAAATTATCGAGCTTTGCCCCTTGCATCGACCCCGAACGGTCGAGCACGAAGCAAAGGTTGAGGGGAAGGGAAGGAGCCAGGGTGGCCGGCGCTACCGCTTCAACGAGCAAATATCCAACTTGCGGGGTGGTCGAGGATGGAATCGGTGCACGCCCCCACTGGCAGGTTAGAGTTATTGTATCAGCCATACGCTTATGATCCCATCTGTGCAATCATGAAACCTAACACACAACAGAGTAGAAAGGCGCCGCTACTACTCGCAAAGCCAATAGCCGCATCGCGCCGCCCACGTAGTGTTTGAGCCGTATTCGGACTGACCAGAGCAATCAGGCTGAGAGTACCACCAATGAGCGCGAACAGGATTGCTCCTATAGCGAGAATTAACCCGAAGCCACCGAACAACTCATTGGCGCCGAAAAGGGTAAAGGCAGCCAGGATGATCGCAACCACCATCAACACATCACTAATGATTCCGATCCAGCGCCCGGCGATGGCCATTCCGGTACTGGGTGTAACGGCAGTAACCTCACTGCCAATAGGGCCGGAGCGAGCAGCTACTGATGCAACGTCTGGTTGCACATTGACCAGTTGTTGGCTGCCAAACAGTGCCTGCTGGAACTCGATCACACTGGCAAAGCGGCGGCTCGGATCATTATCGGTGGCGCGGGCAATCGCCGTTGCTATATACGCCGGTACCGAGGGATTGAGTTGTGTGATCGGCGGTAAGCGAAACGGCGTGGTGCTGGGATCGTGACCGGTGAGCAGATGGTGCATCAAGACGCCGAGGCTGTAAATGTCGGAGCGGGCATCGGTCTGCCCACGACCGTACTGTTCGGGGGCGCTGTAGCCAGGGGTGCCGAATGCCTGCGTATCGCGCTCCTTGTCTGGCTTGAAAAGCCGGGCAATGCCGAAATCAACCAGCTTGATCGTGCCTTCTGGCGTGATCATGATGTTCGTCGGTTTCAGATCGCGAAAGATGATCGGTGGCTGCTGGGTATGCAGGTAGGCCAGCACCTCACAAATCTGGGCAGTCCAGCGCAAGACTTCGTGCAGGGGGCGCGGTAATCCTACGCGATTAACATAATCGCGCAAGTTCTCGCCGGGCACAAACTCCATAACCAGGTAGTGCCGACCATTCTCTTCAAAGTGATCGGTGACCCGCGGTAAGGAAGGATGGCTCAATCTCGCCAGTAATTCTGCCTCTTGCTGGAATGCAGCCTGGGCCTGCTGGCGCTCAAGCGGTGAGGTGATAACGGTGTCGCTCATCTCCTTAACCGCCCATTGGGCGGTACTAAGTCGTCGATCTGTGGCCAGATAGACCGATTCCATTCCACCTGCGCCGAGTCGCCGTCGCAGCTCATAGCGTCCCTGCAACACCTGAAGTGGTGGAGTTGTGGCCGGTACTTCCTCTCTGCGGATCCGTGCTCCACATTCCGGGCAGAAGATAATCTGATCGTGTAGATTAGCGCCACATTGTGGACATCTCATAGGCTTAGTCTCACCAGGATAACCGCGATGTTGTCTTCACCACCTGCCTGATTTGCCGCCGCTACCAGCGCTTTGCAGGCTTCTTGTGGATCGGCTTCCTCAGTAATGATACGTTCCATGACCGGATCACGTGTCATTTCCCACTGACCATCTGAACAAAGCAAGATCGCATCGCCGGGACGCAGGCGAACCTGAAACAGATCGATCTCTGGCTCAGCGCGATCACCGAGTGATCGCAAGACGGCATTTCGCTGTGGATGCGAATAGATCTCGTCTTCGCTGAGATGTCCAAGTTCGACCAGCCGCATGACCAGCGAGTGATCTTGGCTGATCCGTTGCAGCTTACCGTCGCGAAAGAGATAGGTGCGACTATCGCCGACGTTAGCTACCACTGCCCGATCACCGACCACCAGCGCCATGGTTAAGGTTGAACCCATATCGTTTGCCTGCGCACGGCCCTCGTTGTAAATCGCCTCATTCGCTGCCAGCACTGCCTGACGTACCAGTGATTGCATGTCGGCTTCGTGATACAGACGAGGGCCGGCCAGCATTTGTTGCAGATACGAGTCAACAATTGTCTGGGCAGCATGCCGTACTGCCAGCCCGCTGGCTACTTCACCTGCGGCATGCCCACCCATACCATCAGCAACGATGTACAATCCCCAGCTCTGTCGTTGACCGTTGTTTTCCAGGCAGAGGGTAAGTTTGAACAGGCTATCTTCATTGTGATCGCGCACCCGCCCAACATCACTGTATGCGCCGGCTACCTGCAAGAGCGGTACCGGATGTGTTCGTTCATCACGCAGCGTTTCCAGTCGCCTGGCAACCGCAGTTGCATCAGTCAGTTCACCGGTACGAATCTGACGCAGGATAGTCCCCAGGCTGTCAGTTGTCTGTTCGGCATCAATGATAGTAGCTTCGTCCAGCCGCTGGGTGGTTCGTGGGATGGCAGTCAATCGTTCCAACACATTGGTCAGTATGCGCAAATCGGTCTGAAATGCTGTTGCCCGTTCATCATCACTGACCAGGCGAAAGTGATTGGCGTGGCGGAGGCAAATCTGCACTGGTCCACTGAGACCGAGATCGTCAATGGTGAGTGTGCCCAGGCTTATACCAGCACTATGGAGACTAACCAGCAATCGGGCCAGCGCAGCGCCTATCGTAAGCGCTGTTGTCTCATCAAGAGGAGTGTTCAGTGGTTGCAGTTCTTGATCGAGCAGGACCGTCAATTGCCACTCATCAAATTCATATTGATCGACAATATCAGGTAACATTGCTCGTGCCAGGGGGTCAGCCAGGTGCGAGATGAGTGCTGGCCCTTGTGGCTTTGTGCGTACCGATAAAAAAGCCGGATATATACGCACTTCGAGTGCGGCACCACAATCGATGCAATACGACTCATTGGCTTCATTCGCGACCGAGCCGCAAGCCCAGCACCGCTGCCACGGTGCCAGATCACGCACTTCCAGTGGGCCAACGGGCCATGGGTCGGGTAACGGATAGATTGGCGCAAACCGATTGGCAAAGAGAGGCAGGTTCGCTTCCATCGTCTCCTCCTCACCGCTGAGCGGTGATGTGAGTGGATCAATTGCCTGGGTCAGCATTGTGCTCAGGCAAGCGTCGGTAACCGGCAAGGGTTCTCGCCCTGATAGGGGTTGACCGCAGCCGGCGCAGCAACGGGCATTGGAACGATTCTCGGTACCACATGTCGAACAGCGCATATCGTCCAACCTATGTTGTTGTAGGTATGCCAGTGAAACGAGCCAGGACAATTGAAATGTTGTCGCTCCCACCCCGTTGATTAGCCAGGTCTATCAATCCACTCACCGCCAGACTCGGCTCGTGCACGATAGCCATCTGCGCCAGCTCCTCATCGGTTACATGGTTGAATAACCCATCTGAGCAGAGCATCAGCACATCCCCGGTCGCCAATGGTTGAACCAGCGTATCAATTTCCAGAGGTTGATCGGCTCCCAGTGAGCGGTAAAGGATGTGGCGTTGCGGGTGAGTGCAGGCTTCTTCTGGGCTAAGCTGACCAACATCGACCAGACGTGCCACAATGGTGTGGTCTGTTGTAAGCTGATGCCAGACCGGGGTCTCATCACCTGTTCCAGGGGTAATCAGGTACGCACGGCTATCACCGACATGGGCGATGTATGCCCGGCGATGAATGATTAGCGCCAGGGTCAGGGTTGTTCCCATATCGGCACGTTGAGGATCGCTGCGTGCTACGGCAACAATGTCTCGGTGTGCTGTCTGCACGGCTGCTCGCAGCAACGATAACCAGTCATCGTCGGTTGTGGGTAATGTCGTGTTAAGTTCCCGTTGCAGAAAGCTCTTGATCGTATCACTTGCCAGTTGTGAGGCAACTTCACCGGCTGCCGCTCCCCCCATGCCATCAGCAACCAGCAGTAAATAGCCAAGCGGTTCGTCACCCAGGCTAAACCTGCCGGCGTACACCGTGTCTTCGTTCAGCGAACGCACCTGTCCGGTGTGGCTTCGCACGGCAATTTCGGCTTGCAGGGGTGGTGGTAGCGGAGTGGCTTGCCACGGTGGTTGTAGTGCTGCTCCACACGAAACACAGAAGCGGGCACCGGCACGGTTGCCACGACCACAATGGGGACAGGCCAGCGGATAGCGTCGTTGCGCCGGTAGGCGGGTTGTGATCCGTACTGTTTCGCGTCCTTGCCGGATTTGTTGTGCCAGACTGGCCAGAATCTGCGAGAGTTCGTTCAGCACCTGAGCTGCCTGTTCGCGGGCGACACCGGTAGAGTTCTCGTATTGCCGACGCCAGAAAGCAACTCCTGCTTCCACGATCACCAGCAGATCACGCAGACTGATCGTATCGGCAGTAAGGGTGAGTTGCCGCTCGCCAGTTACAATCACCTGTTCGGGTAATACTGACAGCGGGGCACCACAATGAGGGCATACCTGTTGTGCAGCCCCGGTTGCTTTGCCACAGATTCTGCATTGCCCGCGCTTGTGCGTTGCCACCGGTTGTCCTTATCATTCCCGAACGATGGTCGCGTTTCCTAACCCGTATGACGTTACGGATGCACTATTGGATGCAGCACCCGATTCTTTGCCTGATGCTTGATGTTTTGGTTTCAGGGTATTGCAAATCAGGGCGAGATATGCTATCACAAAACAGGAATTGTTTGCTTAAAACGCCCTGCATTATAGCACAGGAGCTGCGATTGTGGCACCCGCTCAACCGTCAGTGTGTCCCTTTTGTCAGACCCCACTAGCCCGTTCGGATGCGCGATTTTGCCCCGCATGCGGTCGCTCACTGCCAGTTCCGGCAGCGACCGCTCCCTCTACCATCATCACCACCGGTGGTGCAACACTCCATATCAGCGAGCCAGGTGTAGAACGTGATGTTGTCTTAGGCGTACAACCGCTGACCATCGGTCGAGCACCCGACAACGACATTGTCTTGCAATCGCGTTTTGTCAGCGGGCGGCACGCTCGTATCGAGCCGAACGGACAGGGGCACCGCATTGTTGATGTTGGCAGTCGTAATGGCCTGCTGTTCGCCGGTCAACGCATTACGATGCGTGAACTGGCAGATGGCGATGTGTTGCGCATCGGTGATCCGGCTACGGGTAATTTTGTCTCACTGACGTATCACAATCCGGCTTTGTCCACAGCCGCAGCTTTGCGCGAAGTCCCCAGCCGTTTTCCGCTCGATCCCAACGATCCAGAGATCACGATTGGCCGCATCAATTGCGATATCATCCTCGATAATCCGCAGGTCTCACGCTTTCACGCCCAGCTTGATCGCGCTCCTGGTGGTGGTGTGCTATTGCGCGATATGGGTAGTACCAACGGTACGTTTGTGAATGGTCGGCGGGTAACCTCGCCAGTTGTGCTCAAACCAGGGGATGTTATCCAGATCGGGGCATTCAAGCTGGTGTACAACGTCACCAGCCTTGATCGTTACGATCAGCGTGGTGCGCTCAGGATCGATGCGCGTAACCTGTCGCGCGTGGTTAGTCGTAACGGAGTACAGCGTGTCATCTTGCATGACGTATCGCTTTCGATTGCACCGCGCGAATTCGTGGCGATTGTCGGTGGCTCTGGCACCGGCAAGAGTACATTAATGAAGGCGTTGTGTGGCTATGCTCCTGCCGACCAGGGGGAGGTGTTGGTCAACGGTGATGATTTCTACCGCAATTTTGCCGCCTATCGTTCAGTACTGGGGTACGTTCCGCAAGACGACATCCTGCATCGCACGCTGGTTGTTCAGCGTGCCCTGGAGTACGCCGCTCGTCTGCGACTACCGGCTGACACAACCGATCAAGAGATCGCAGCTCGGATTGAACGGGTGCTTGATGATGTCGAGATGTCTGCTCATCGCGATAAACCCATCGAGGCACTATCCGGCGGGCAACGGAAACGGGTGAGCATCGGTGCTGAACTCCTTGCCGATCCCAGCCTCTTCTTCCTCGACGAACCGACCAGCGGCCTTGATCCTGGTCTGGAGAAGAAGATGATGTACACGCTGCGCCGCCTCGCCGACAGCGGGCGTACAGTGGTGCTGGTGACGCATGCGACCACGAATATTACCCAGTGTGATCACGTCATCTTTATGGCCGGTAATGGCCGGATGGTCTTCTTTGGTCCGCCGGCCGCTGCCCTGGACTTTTTTCAGATCACAAGTGGTGATTTTGCCGATATTTACACCAAGATTGAAGGTGTCGCAACTGCCGATCATCCGGTTGTCCAACAGGATTTACGGCCAGAATACGAGGCATGGCAGGCGGCTCACCCGCGGGCCACGTCACCGCCGAGTCTGGCTGAATTGTGGGAGATGCGGTATCGGCAATCGGCGTTGTATCGGCAATATGTTGCAGAGCGGCTGGCTGCTACCCCTGCCGGCCCGCATGTTGAGAGTAGTAAAACGTCGCAAACGACTCAGCGCATCTCGGCCTGGCGGCAGTTCGGCTTGCTGACCAGGCGCTACCTTGATTTGATGCTCCAGGATCGTCGTAATCTGTTCATCCTGTTGCTTCAGGCGCCGATCATCACCTTACTCTTACTGCTGGTTGCGCGTAGTGATGCGCTGACCGGCGTGCAGGCCCAGGACCTGATCCAGCGCGGTGAAGCGAAGAAAGTGCTCTTCATGCTGGCAACGGTGAGTGTCTGGTTTGGTATCATCAACGCGGCACGTGAAATCACGAAGGAACAGGCGGTTTACCGGCGCGAGCGATTGGTCAATCTTCAGATTGGGCCATACCTGTTTTCAAAAATCACTGTTCTGAGCCTGTTGATCCTGGTGCAGACCATCGTCTTGTTGGGTATGCTACTGTTCAAAGTTGCGCTGCCCGGCGAAACTGGTATTCTATTGCCACCACTGATTGAGACCTTCCTTACCCTGTTTCTCTCATCAGGGGCGGGCATGGCTCTCGGTCTGGCCATCAGTGCGGCATCGGCAACCCCTGATCGGGCCATCAGTCTGGTGCCGTTTGCCCTCATCCCCCAAATCTTGTTTGCCGGTTTAATCTTCGCCATCGAAGGACTGGCGACACCACTCTCCTGGCTCACTATCAGTCGCTGGTCAATGGATGCTCTCGGTGCCAGCCTCGATCTGAACCGTCTCTGCGATCTGCCCAACACTGATAATCAGGGAAGCATTCCGGCAGGATGCACTCCTGGCTTTCTTGAAATTGAGGCTGCTTTTAATCACGACCCGCTGCATTTGATTGGGCGGTGGGCGGCACTGCTCGGCTATGCCGGCATTTGTCTCCTGGTAACCGCCTGGTTGTTACGTTGCCGTGATCGTGTGATAAAATGAGTGCGTACTCGGTTACGAGCTTTTATGTCATTTGCTTTTATGAAACGTGTGCATTCTTTGCGTCATCTCGCATCCTTATGAGCTAAAGTGTGTCCATTTGTCCTGTGCAACGCCTTGACGTAACGACAACACTGGCGTATAATCACATCTGATAATATGCAACAGTTGAGATAGTAGTATATTCGGCGGTACAGACAAAAGTGCCTGCTGTCGTTTTTCTTTATATAGAGCTAACCTATGTCACTCGGACAAAAGATTGGTCGTCTGCGTCAAGAGCGTGGTCTGACCCTCCAGGAGGTGTCAGAGGGATCGGGATTAACTCCCTCGTTCCTGAGCCGTCTTGAACGTGATAAGGTTAATATTTCGGTGGCCAACCTGCGCAAACTAGCACAGTTTTTTAGTGTCCAGATGACGCATTTTTTCGAGGGAGAGGACGATCAACAACTTGGGCAGGTAGTGCGGGTCGCTGACCGTGTTCGTCTCTCGCTTGATGATGCACCGGTGCAGGTCTTTTCGTTACTGCCACCCAACAGCGATCTCGATGCGCGTCTGATCGAAGCCTATCCTGGCAGCAGTCAGCAGGGGTTCTCATCGCGCGGCAGTCAGATGGTGCATGTCCTAGCCGGTCATGTGCGGTATACTTTGGGTGAGGAGCAGTATGATCTCGCCCCTGGCGATACGCTCTTTTTTCGTGATGATACGGCGTATAGCTGGACGAATACCGGCCATTCGATTGCAACTATGCTAACGGTCAGCACCCTCAATCCACGTGATGAGCGCTGACTCGTTCTGGTGAGGTTTCATGAATATTCTGACCCCTGTGTTCCTCCGTCAGGCTGCCCGTTGGCTGCTGATTGGTTTTTCGATTTACCTCATCGGCTGGCTGTTGTCAGCGGCAGAGTCGGCGGTAACGCCATTTATTTTCGGTGGTGTATTGGCCTATCTCTTTTTGCCGCTGGTGAATTTCTTTGACCGGTGGCTGCCCCGCTGGCTGGCTATTTTGACAGTGTATCTGCTCACGTTTGGGGCAATCGTGACTGCCATTGCCTTTGTCGTGCCACCATTGATTGCTCAAATCTCGGAGTTGATCCGTTCCCTCCCCGATATTGCCACGATCCAGCATGAAGCCAACCGGTTGATCGATGAGTATGAGCAGATCCTTGCCAGCCTGCCCCCGGCATTGCAAACGGAAGTGCAGAATGCAATTACTTCCGCAACTGCTGAAGGACTAAGCACGTTACGGGCCAATTTTGTCAGTTATCTGCAGAGTATTGGCCAGTTTTTGATTAACAGTGTCCTTTCCGTTGTCAATACGGTTACCTTTTTGCTCGGTTTCTTCCTGGTTCCGTTCTGGCTCTTCTATGTGCTGCTGGATCAACAAGCTGGGCGAGTCTATCTTGACCGGATGATTCACCCGCGGCTGCGCGCCGATTTTTGGGCAATGATAACCATCATCGATCACGATCTGAGTGGTTATCTCCGTGGGCAGTTGATCCTCGGTACATCAGTTGGGCTGGCATCCTGGATTGGTCTCACGGCATTGAATATGGCCGGGATGAAAATTCCGTATACTGTGTTACTGGCAGTGGTTGCCGGCGTTACCGAACTGGTGCCGGTGATCGGGCCAATCATCGGTGCTATTCCGGCAATTTTGCTCGGTCTGGCCGATTCACCGACGACAGCATTGGCCGTGACGATACTCTACATCGCGATTCAGCAGCTTGAAAACCATATCCTGGTTCCTCGTATCATTGGTGAGAGTGTGGGCGTGCATCCGGCTATTTTGATGGTTGTCCTGGTAGTGTGCTCACAGGTGTTCGGTTTATTGGGAGCAATTCTCTCGGCACCGCTCAGCGCAATGGCGCGTGACCTCTTCCTATATCTGTACGGTCGCCTGAGCGATCCGCCGGTGCCTGCCGGTGTGTTGCCTGAACGACTACGTCCGCTAGTCACCCCAATTGAGGTGCCGCAAACTCCTGCACTATCTCCAGCCCAATCGTCAAGCTCTGAGTCGCCATCGGTGCGGACAGCGCCATTATCTGATCCATCATCTACCGACTCTGCGTCGTCTCCAACCTCGGCGGCCGGTGATCAGCTATCGTGAGTAGCAGTTGGCACGGTCTACGTGCTATCATTCCATCGCAGGCGCGAGCCGCTGTTTCGCGTCGATCTGAGCATTCCATACCCATACCTATGGCGTCAACTAATGCGCTCATCCTACGGAAGCCATCGACACACTAGACGCTTCACACCGCGGAGACCATCATGACACAATGGGTAGCTATCGATATCGAACTGTCATATCGAACTGCCATTTGTAGGTAATGACAAGCAGCAGGATTGGTCTGGTGGCATAGAGCGGTTGGCGTGGATCGATGGCTTAAAATCCAGCCTCAATATGTAGCAACCCCTCTGTAGCCGGTTCGGAGCAAGATCAGGAATCCCAATGCGGGCTTCTGGGCTTCCCTCCTCTGCGCTGTAAGAGCAGGGGAGGGGGGAGGGCCGGTAGGTTAAAACCCTGCCTCAAGGCGTGGCGCTTCACCGGGATTGGCCTGGCGGCGAGGAGTTGTGCTCCCAGCCTTAACCAGGTTTGCAGGTTGTCAGGGAGGGCTTCAGATCGCCTGACAGTATTGTTGGGATTTGCCGTTACCGCACGAGGCGCTGTGCAGTGCTATGGTGTCTGCCCATCCAGTTTCCACCACGACAGGCCATTGCGTCCCAGCCGACGCCAGAGTGAGCTGATTAACTGTCGATGGCGGCGACGGGCACGGCGGGAAGCATAGAATGGATCGCTACGACACAGTTGGCGCCGGATATGCAGGCTGCGCCCGGAGAACAGGCCAACGATAAATGCACTCAAGTCGGCCAGTGAGGCAAGCTTATCGGCTACCGCCAACACCCATCCTTCCCGTGTCGTCGGACGAGGGCCGAAGGGGTACATATGGCTCACAATAGCTGCTGAGACTGCTTCAGGTTCGCCTAACTCGGCAGCGATCCTGGCAGCAATAGCACCATGTGTCGTTAATGTGCCGTAGCGCGAGTCGAGATCGTGGAGCAGTGCTGCCCGCACACACGTCACTTGGTTAGCACCAAAGAACGGTGCTAGATAATATGAGAAATGCACTGAGCGCATCAGATGATCGTGCTTGGGGACACTATGGTGCATGTGATAACGGGTTTCAACGACTCGTGGATGGTGCAGCAGATCTGCAATAGTTTCCCAATACATTGCGGTTCTTTTCCTGTTTGGTATGTACCTGTTATGTTATACCATCTCTTCTGTTGCAATGCAAGGATAGCTTCATGATGCTACCAGAATGTTACCAGCGCTTCCTGGTCATGATAACCGATTTTGTTTTATTCTTCAGGTATAATATCTACAAAGCTTGTTGTTTGCCGCAATACCTGGAGAAGATGCTATGAAGTTAAAAGGGCGCGTTGCTATTATTACCGGTGCTTCGAGTGGGGTTGGCTATGCTGCGGCCCGTCTCTTTGCCCGTGAGGGGGCTACTGTCATTGCTGCTGCCCGGCGACGTGATCGACTGGAACATCTGGTCAGTATGATTACAACTGAGGGTTATAACGCCTTTGCAATTCCAACCGATATTACCGTTTCAGCTCAGGTTCAGCAACTGGTTGACACCACGGCCCAAATGTTTGGTCGCATCGATATTGTCTTGAACTGCGCCGGCAATATCGAGAAGATCGCGCCGCTCGAACAGTTTAGTGACGCCGAATGGCAAGATGTGATGAATACGAATCTCAACGGCGTCTTTTACCTCATGCGGGCAGTTGTTCCCTATATGAAGCGCCAGCGCGGCGGTACGATTGTCAATCTCGGTTCACGAGTTGGGAAGGTTGGGGTGGCAAATATTGCCCCGTTCTGTGCAGCGAAGTTCGCGCTATCGGGTCTGTCTCAGGCGCTGGCTCAGGAGTTGCGCCCGTACAATGTCTTTGTCACAACGGTGTACTCTGGAATGATTAATGCCGATATTGCGCCGCTCAATCCTGCCGAAGAACTGCGCAAGCGATTGATGACTGTTGATGATGTCGCGCAGGCACTACTGTGGGTCTGTACCTTACCGCCAAGCCTGCGGGTTGATGAACTACCGATTATGCCACGGACAATTGATTTATGATTGCGCCAGGAGCTGCTATGCCTGACCAGGCCCCTCGTGAATGGTGGGAAGAATTATTTCAGGTCTATGAGTTTGCCCACTATCGCCAATATGCCGATGAGTTGACCCGCCGCGAGGTTGATTTTTTGATTGATGCATTGGGATTGCGCGGTGTTGAAACCGTTCTCGATCTAGCCTGTGGTGGTGGACGGCATAGTCTGGCTCTGGCGGCGCGTGGCTGGACGGTGGTTGGGCTTGATGCTGCGGCATCGGTCATTGCTCATGCCCAGGCAGCAGCTACCGATCAGGGTTTAAATGTTGAGTTTGTGACCGGCGATATGCGGCAGTTGTCCTATCACGAGCGGTTTGATGTCGTCCTGCTGATGAATAGCAGTCTCGGTTTTTTTGATGACAAGACGAATCAGGCCGTGCTCAATGGGATTGCTCGTGCGCTCGTTCCCGGTGGGAAGGTGTTGATTCAGTGTCTTAATCCATATCAGATCGAACGCTACCTGCGCGATTTTCGCAGTGGCTGGTATCCGGTTGGCAGTGGGTTTGTATTGCGTGAGGCCCGTTTCGATCCGCGACGGGCGACCCTCGTTATTAACTATCGCTATGTTGATGCCGGGCGTGGGATTGACGTTACCCATCCCGGCGACCAGATTCGCCTGTATGGCTTTCCTGAATTGACAACAATGCTGCGCGTAGCCAGTCTACGTCCGCTGAGTGTATTTGGGGATACGACCTTGCCCCCGGTTCCGTTCGAGGAGGCAAGTATCTGGCAGGTGGTGATCGCAATCCGCGACCGACCGGTCAGGAAGGAGGCGGAGGATGCAGATCGCGCTGATCGGTGAGTTTGAAGCAGCGTACCATCCCGACGCAACCCCGGCTTTGGTATTGCACCATCTGATTCGTGGTTATGATGCTGTCGTGTTGAACGCCGATGAAGTGGCTGTCTTGCGTGATCTGCTTGGCTCAGTGCAGAAGCGGATTCGGGAATTGGGAGCGTATCGCTTGATTCTCGGTGCCGGCGGTGATTTGACTTTCTACACCGCGAGCGGGCAGCGCAGTGCTTATCTAAACGCTGATCAAATGCGGCAGTTAGCCCGTCTGATCGGAGCTACTCCTCCCCATTTGGCTGCGGTCTAGTACGCGCCGAGGCGTACCTGTGCTGCGAGTGCGGAGACAGTGGAGAGATCAATTCTTCCCGGTTCCGGTGTCTGGGCGTCGGTAGCGCCGCAAGCGGTAGCCAGGCGCATGGCATCGGCGAGAGAGTGTCCCCGGCTTAGGGCAACGGTTAACCCGGCAAAGAAGGAATCGCCGCATCCAATCGGATTGTGTACCGGGATGGCTGGCGGTATGGCACGTACCGCCCCATTCGCGTCAATCCCGATAGCACCTGCCGCACCGAGGGTGATGACGATCCGGGCAAGACCCTGGCGATGAAGCTCATGGGCGGCTCGATACACACTCATCTCATCTGGTAAGTCAATACCGGTCAAGTGACTGAGTTCCTGGCTATTTATTTTCACCACATCCGGGCATGCACTGATTGCCGCCGCCAGCGCCGGCCCACTCGTATCGACCAGTATGTGCCGCCCCTGATCACGAATCTCTTTAATCAATTCCGCGAGTGCTGTTGGTTCAACCCCTGGTGGTAAGCTGCCGCAGATCAGATTCCACGGTGCCGGGTCGTCTACAATCGCCGCTGTAAATGCCTGCCATTCGGCACCGGTCAGCCGTGGCCCCTTCTCATTTAACACCGTAACCTGCTGATGTAACGGATCGACGATCAAGGTGCACACACGCGTTTCATTGCTGATGACGCTGCCGTGAAGGGTCAAACCTTCCTTCTGTGCCAGATGACTGACATACTGCCCAATGATGCCTCCGAGAGGTGCCCGGATCGTGGCATTGACCCCAAGGGCACGCAGTGCCCGGCCAACGTTTAACCCTTTACCGCCAGCCGCAACCAATACCTCGTGTACCCGCTGCTCCTGACCAATGCGTAAGCCGGGTGTGATCAGAATGCGATCAACGGCTGGATTAGGGGTAATGATGAGAAATTGCTCTGTTGCAACCATTGATTAAATGTGGTAACAATGGCTTATGCACCCGCGAGCAAGCCGTTCTGGCAA
>NZ_DAOUBI010000141.1:0-38590 GCF_034432675.1 Chloroflexus sp.
CAGTCGTCCACAACAGTACCCATTTGTGGGTAATGCATAGCCCAGCGGGGGCGGGTTGGGGTGGGGGAGTGTCGCAGATCACCGCTGGGAGCAACGCACGCACAACACCCTCGCCATCGGTCACCCTGACGCTGCCCCTGAGTGTGAATGCTATAGTACACCGAGAGCACGTTAACGATGGATGTACGCTGGTTGGCGGATGCATATCGCCACTCAGTGCACTACCCTGCGTTCTCTCCGCCAGACGCAATATGCGCTGCACGCACTAGTTCCAGGCGTTGGCGGAGAAAATTCAATTGTGCGTTAAGGGTATCGGCTTCGCGTCGTTCAAGTTCCATGATGCGTAAGAGATGCGCTTTCTGTTCCAGCTCAAGCCGGTCAGTTGTACGTGATAGTCGTTGTTCAAGCTCGCGTAGCCAGCTATCGATACGCTCAAGCCAGGCCGTCATTTGCCGCAGATATTGTTCGTCTGTCTCTTGCAGGCTACTTATGCGCTCATCGGCCATCTGCCGCAGCTCTTCCAGGTGCTCCTGGTTCATCAGGAAGCGTTCCGTCGAAATGCGTTCAATCCGTTTAATTTCGGTAACCAGGTCAAGTATTTTTGCTGCTACCTCTTTAATTTGTGCTGGTAGCATTTCGGCAAAGAGATCGATGTGTTGGCGAATCTCTTCTAGGCGGTCGATACGTGATCGTTGCTCTTCCACGACCGGCTGCAGGTCAGCGACAAACTGTTGTGCCTCAACGGCCATACGGCGCATGGATTGTTTCTCAACTTGTAAATCATCACCAAAACGGCGAACTTCCTGCATAACGGCAGCATCGGCTTCGCGTAAGCGTTCGAGTTGTAACGTCAATTGCCGTTGACGCTCGTCAAGCTCTTTGACTTGTGAAGAGAGGGTGGCAATCTGGCGCTCAACCTGTTCAATCCGGCTCAACCAGCCGGCCAGAAAGTCGCGGTCCTGTTTGCGTGCTTCAGCAACCTGTTGAATTTGCGCCTGCATATCGCGAATGGGCCGCAGGCCATCTTCAATCTTGACCAGCGCGGCTGCCACTTCGCGGCGCAGGGCGACAACATCACGGCGCACAATTTCATTAGCCTGGGCAACCTCGTTGGTGTGGCGGTCGAAGAGACTCTGAATCTGGGTGATGGTGCCCTCATTTTTACGAATTTGTTCCATCGCCCATTGATACTTGTTGGTCTGATCCTTCAGCAAGCGCCGTAATTCGTCAATCTGACCTTGCAGGTAAACGAGTTGTGATTGTTCTTGCGCTCGCAGACGCTCTTCTTCATAGCGGGCCGTCAGGTCTGAGTTTGACATAACAACTCCTGGTTGTGTGGTATTGCAGGTAAACAGCTTGCCATCGCTCTGGCATGCCCACCCGGTAGCTATACATTAGTCATTTGGGCAACGGTCATTGCTTCAGCCAGTTTTACTGCACCAACGTACAATGCCTTGCCGATAATCGCTCCTTCAACGCCGAGCTGGGCAAGCTGGCGCACGTGGTCGATACTGGCAATCCCGCCGCTGGCGATGATCGCCGGGCCGTGCGGTGTGATCAATTCGCTCAAGGCTGCAAAGTTCGGCCCACTGAGTGCGCCATCACGACTGATGTCGGTGTAGATGATGCGTCGGGCGCCGAGGTTTGCCATCTGTTCCGCCAGCACGGTTGCTTTGACCGAAGAGGTTACTGTCCAGCCATCGGTAGCTACCAAGCCGTTGCGGGCATCGATCCCGATAACGATCTGCTCGCCGAACCGGTCGAGTAAGCGGGCAACCAGTTCTGTTTCGGCAATAGCCGCCGTACCGATGATAACACGCTCGACGCCGAGGGCTAATGCCGACTCAACATCCTGCTCCTGGCGCAGACCACCTCCTAACTGTACCGGAATCTGCACTGCCTGTGTGATGGCAAGAACAGCGTCTACATTCTGTGGGTATCCGGCACGGGCACCGTCGAGATCGACTAGGTGCAGTCTGGTGGCACCTTGCGCTTCCCAGCTTCGGGCCACCGCAACCGGATCGTCGGCGTAGATCGTCATCTGTGCAAAATCGCCTTGATACAAACGGACGCAGCGTCCATCTTTTATATCAATTGCTGGAATAATCTCCATTGTCATACTCCTTTTGGCCGGACGGCCTCGCTCCAGCGCACGAAATTGGCCAGCAGGCGCAAGCCATAATCGCCACTCTTTTCGGGATGGAATTGCACAGCCGCCAGGTGGTCGCGAATAATAACGCTCGGAAAGGGGATGCCGTAGTCGGTGCGGGCCGCAATGATCGCCTCGTTAGCCACTGCACAGTAGTAGGAATGCACGAAATAGACATCGGCCCCATCAGGAATATCAGCAAAGAGTGGATGGCTGCGGAATGTCGGGGCGATCTGAAGCTGGTTCCAACCGATCTGCGGTATCTTGCCGGCGTGATCGGGAAGACGGCGTACTGTGCCGGGGATGATGTCGAGACACGAATGGAGACCAAACTCTTCACTTTCACTCAGCAGGACCTGCATCCCGACGCAAATACCCAGAAACGGTGTACCGGCAGCGATAACTGCCGGTAAGACATCGGCAATTCCCAAGTGGCGCAGACTGGCCATAGTATCAGCGGTAGCACCAACACCGGGGAGAATGACCGCTTGTGCAGAACGGATTACCTCTGGGTTATCGGTTACGGTGAGTGTAGCGCCGACCCGTTGCAGTGCCCGTACCACATTGGGCAGGTTGCCGGCACCGTAGTTAATCACTGCTATCATGCTTTTCCCTGATATGTTGCCTGTATTAGCAGAGGATGGTAGGTGTAGAGACTGGTGATGATGTAATCAATAGCCGGCTCGGGTGCGTTCAGCTTACCCATGGGATCAGAACCGGCCGGCATCCCCAACAGCAGGCGGAGCGTTGTTACCACACCTGCTGCCAGCGCCGGCAGGCTATACCCGCCTTCCAGCACAAAGCCGATCCGTCCGTCACACAACTCGTCAGCCCAATCGCACAGGTACTGCACGATGCGGGCAAAGCCCTGGATCGAGAGCGCCATTGGCCCAATGGGATCGCTCCAGTGTGCATCAAAGCCGGCTGACACCAGGATGATCTCTGGTTGAAAACGACGGAGCACCGGCCCAATGATACGCTGAAACACCTGTTCGTAGCCGTGATCGCCGGTTCCATAAGGCAGTGGCACGTTGAGTGTGGTGCCGCCGGCTGTGCGCGGATCACCCATTTCGTGGAGACTGCCGGTGCCCGGGTAGAGCGGCGCGGCATGGATCGAGCAAAAGAGAACTCGCCCATCACGGTAGAAGATGTCCTGCGTGCCATTACCGTGATGAACATCGAAATCAACAATCGCGATGCGCCGGAGATGGTAGCGATCCAGCAACACCCGCGCAGCGACTGCAATATTGTTGAAGAGGCAGAATCCCATTGAGCGTATGTCGGTCGCATGATGGCCCGGTGGTCGCACCAGCGCAAACGCATTGTGGCAACGTCCGCTTACCAGGGCTTCAGCCATACAAATCGTTGCTCCTGCTGCCAGCAGTGCAACGTCCCACGACTCGGCAGTGACGTAGGTGTCGCTATCAATCTGTCCACCGCCATAACTGGCTAACTGACGCACGCGCTGAAGCATGCTGGAGCAATGGACAGCAAGTAATTCGGCTTCTGTAGCCGGACGAACGGGTAACTGAAGCAAACGCGGCCACAACCCATCGGCCTCAATTGCCCGTCGGATTGCGTGTAGTCGCTCGGCCTGCTCGACGTGTCCGTGCCAGGTGTGAAGATCAAACCGTTGATCGGTCACAATTGCAGTGGTCATATCTGTGCCTGTACCGCCCTGGAGCGCAGCCTGATACTCTCGCTACGACAATTGCATTTATTGTACCACGAGGCCGGCGGATGGCGGGAAGCGTGTGTCGCCGTGGTATAATTCACTAGCAAATCTGTGCGGATTGGAGACAGTCTATGGCGTATCCGCTATTGGTGTTAGTTGATGGTCACGCTTTGGCGTATCGGGCGTTTTTTGCGTTGCGCGAGAGTGGGTTACGTTCGTCTCGCGGCGAGCCGACGTATGCCGTCTTCGGTTTTGCGCAAATTCTACTGACTGCATTGGCCGAGTATCGTCCCGATTACGCCGCCGTTGCTTTCGATGTTGGGCGTACCTTTCGTGATGATCTCTACGCTGAATACAAAGCTGGGCGTGCTGAGACACCAGAAGAGTTTTATCCCCAATTTGAGCGGATTAAGCAACTGGTACAGGCGCTCAATATCCCGATCTACACTGCTGAAGGGTACGAGGCTGATGATGTGATCGGAACGCTGGCCCGTCAGGCCGTGGAGCGCAGTGTTGATACCATCATTCTCACCGGCGATTCTGATGTGTTGCAACTAGTGAATGAGCACGTGCGGGTGGCATTAGCCAATCCCTACGGTGGCAAGACAAGTGTCACACTCTACGATCTGGAGCAGGTGCGTAAGCGGTACGATGGCCTTGAGCCAGATCAACTGGCCGATCTGCGCGGTTTGAAGGGCGACACCTCAGATAATATCCCCGGTGTGCGCGGGATTGGCGAAAAGGGGGCTATTGCCTTACTTAAGCAGTTTGGTTCGCTCGAAAAATTGCTCGATCAGGTTGATGCTGCGCCGAAGCGTTACCAGACATTACTCCGCGAGCAGGCCGAGGCGGCACGTTTCTCGCGCCAATTGGCGACGATTGTCACCGATGTGCCGATACAGCTCGATCTGGAAGCTGCCCGCATCGGCATCTACGACCGTTCGGCAGTGATGTCCCTCTTTCAAGAGTTGGAGTTTGGGGTTAGTTCAAACCTGATCAAGAAGCTACCGCCGGTCGTTCAGGCACCGACACTGGCCGAACTGCCCGCCGAACTGCCCGCTGCACCACTCACGACTGCACCAACGCAGCTTTCGCTCTTTGCTGGCGAGTCGGAACCTGCTCAGCCGACAACCGAACCGCCACCGGTGACGATTGTGCGAGATGCCACGGCGCTGGCCGATCTGGTATCGCGTCTCCGCAATGCGCCGGCTTTTGCGTTCGACACCGAATGTACCAGTCTGCAACCGGTTGCCAGCGATCTGGTTGGGATTTCAATTGCTATCGCGCCCGATACCGTCTGCTACATTCCGGTCGGCCATCAATCCGAGACGCAGGTGCCATGTGGAGAGGTTGTCACTGCGCTGGCCCCGTTTTTTGCCAATCCTCAGCAGCCAAAGTTTGCCCACAATGCCAAGTTTGATATGGAGGTTCTGGCCGGGGCCGGGATTAAGGTGGCCGGACTGGCATTTGATACGATGATTGCAGCGGCCATGCTGGGCAAGCGGCAGGGTTTGAAAGACCTGGCATTCTACGAGTTGAAACTCCCAGAGCCACCTGCTACGATTGAGGACCTGATCGGGCGGGGCAGCAAGCAGATTAGCTTTGCTGAGGTGCCGGTTGAGCAGGCGGCTCCGTATGCGGCGGCCGATGCCCTCTACACGTTGCGGCTCACCGAGCGCTTGCAGCGTCAGTTAGCGGATGAACCTGCGCTTCATGATCTGTATTACCGGGTTGAATTACCGCTGATCGAGGTGTTGACCGACATGGAACTAACCGGCATCCGTCTCGATCAGGAGTATTTGCGCGAGTTGGGCAAGCATTTCGCGCAACGGATTGCCGATCTGGCCGAGCGGATTTATCAGCAGGCTGGCGGCCCCTTCAATATCAATTCTGGCCAGCAATTAAATGATGTGCTGTTTGGACGATTGGGGATTGATCCCCGTGCACACGGCCTGAGCAAGTTAAAGAGTGGCGGCTACTCGATTACGGCGGAGGTACTGGAAGAACTGAGCCAGCTCTATCCGATTGCCGCCGATATTCTGACCTACCGTCAATTGACGAAGCTCAAGAGCACCTATATCGATGCCCTGCCTGATCTGGTCAATCCACGGACCGGACGCATCCATACCTCGTACAATCAGCTTGGTGCAGCCACCGGGCGGTTGTCGTCGAACAATCCCAACCTGCAAAACATACCGGTACGCACCGGGGAAGGGCGCGAGATTCGGCGTGCCTTTGTCGCTGAACCTGGTTGGCGCTTTGTGGCTGCCGACTACTCGCAGATCGAGCTGCGGGTTCTGGCCCATATGAGTGGTGATGAGAACCTGATCGCAGCATTTCAGCAGGGGCTTGATATTCACGCGGCCACGGCCAGCCGACTGTTTGGGGTTGAACCGACAGCAGTCGATAAGAATCAACGCCGCGTCGCGAAGACGGTGGTGTTCGGCGTGATCTATGGGATCAGTGCGTTTGGTCTGGCCCAGCGGTTGGGGATCGAACGTGATCTGGCCCGCCAACTGATCGATAATCTGTTTGCTCAGTTCCCCGGTATTCGCCGTTACATTGATCAAACCCTTGACTTTGGCCGGCACCACGGGTATGTGCAAACCTTGTTTGGTCGTCGTCGGGTGATGGAAGACCTGCGTGCCGGTGGCGCACGACGGGCTGCTGCCGAACGTGAAGCGATTAATGCACCCATTCAGGGCACCGCTGCCGACCTGATGAAAATGGCGATGGTCAATGTGCATCGTGCTCTGCGCGAGCAGGGGTTGCGCACACGCCTGTTGCTTCAGGTACACGACGAGTTAATCGCCGAGGCTCCAGAAGATGAGGTTGAGCCAGCCGCACGGCTCTTGCGTGAAGTGATGAGTGGTGTGTACCAGGGTTTGGTTGTACCACTGAGCGTTAATCTCGAAGTTGGCCCGAATTGGGATGAGATGAGTCCACTGGTGATAGGATAGGGGATCCGAACCTTCACGTTCGTTGGTGGTGGAGAAAATTTCGTTTAGGATGAAGATGCTGTGTGCCGGCGGCTAAAGATAGTTCATCAGGTGTTCCCGGAATGCCGAAAGGCTACTCAACTTCAAGATGACGCGCCAAGGTGGTTACGGTGTCACCATAGACCAGAGCTGCTTCCAGAAGCTACCCCTTGTCTTGTAGTTGATTCATCGCACCAGGGTCGATACGTTTGACGTACGTTTTGCCCCGTGCTCCTTCTAAACACGAACCCGACCAGATTTGCTATCATCAGCACAACGCAACGAATAGCCATCACCATTGATGGCGTGGAGGCAGTATGGTGAAACAACAACAACCAACCTTTTCGGTCGTCGCACCGGTGTACAACGAAGAACAACTGATTGCTGAGTTTTGCCGCCGGGTCATTGCCGCGCTTGAGCCGCTCGGAGAACCGTTTGAGCTGGTGCTGGTGAATGATGGCTGTCGTGATCGTTCACCGGAAATTATGCGGGAACTGCATCAGCGCGATCCGCGCGTTAAGGTGATCAACTTTTCGCGTAACTTTGGTCATCAAATCGCCATTACTGCCGGTACCGATTATGCCACCGGGAAGGCAGTGATTGTGATCGACTCTGACTTGCAAGACCCACCAGAGGTTATCCCTGAGCTGATTGCTCGTTGGCGGGAAGGATATCAGGTCGTCTATGGTGTACGTGAAGAGCGCGAAGGTGAGACGTGGTTTAAGAAGACGACCGCAGCGATCTTTTACCGGCTCATCGTGCGAATTACAAATGTCAATATTCCGGTTGATACCGGCGATTTTCGTCTGATGGATCGCAAAGTCGTTGATGCACTCAAGCGGATGCGTGAACACCACCGTTTCATGCGAGGTCTATCGGCGTGGGTCGGTTTTCGGCAAACCGGTGTACTCTACCGTCGTCATGCCCGTACTGCCGGAACAACGAAATACCCTCTGCGCAAGATGCTGCGCTTCGCGCTTGATGGGATTACCAGTTTTTCGTATTTGCCGCTCCAGTTGGCAACCTATCTCGGCTTCATCGTGGCTGCAATCAGTATGATCTTCTTGCTGGTTGTATTTGTGATGCGGCTTGCCGATCCGTCTGCCCCGGAACCGGCTTTCTATGGTCAGGCCAGCACACTGGCCAGTGTACTCTTTCTGGGCGCTGTGCAGTTGATTTCACTCGGCATTATTGGCGAGTATGTGGGCCGTATCTACGATGAGGTGAAGGGGCGGCCGCTCTACATTGTGGCCGAAGCGCTGGGGGTGGAAGAAGAACCTGCAACTTCTCCGGCTTCAGTGCGTACAACCCATATGGAACAGTCAACATCTGTTGAGTAGTCAGGAGGAGTGGTATGTCGCAGCGCACCCCAGTTAGAGGATCGATGACATCACGGCTATCACTGGTCGGTGGATTCATCCTGTTGCTGATCATTGTCGGCATTGGTCTCAGCACGATGAAGTATGTGCAGGTGGATGAAGGACAGGCGGCCATCGAACTGGTGCAGGGGCGTATTGTCGCTGTCCACGGCCCAGGCCCGATTTTCCGTCCCTTCGCACCGTTTACCGAGATCGAACTGGTCAATATTCGCCGTCAGTCACGTCAGATTTCGCAGAATGTGGCGAGCAGCGATAAACAGTTGTACGACATCGATATTCAGGTTGACTTTCGCCGTCTACCCACCGAGCAGGCCTTGCGCTCAGCCTATGCGGAAATTGGCGTCAGCGATGCCCAACTCAACGATTTTCTCGATGGCTTTATCAACGATGCCCTCAAGAGTGCCAGTACGCAGTTTACCCTCGATGAGGCTCTCTCCGACCGGGGAGCGTTTGCCGAGCGCATCCGACGTTTCTTAACGGCACCTCCCGGCGATGGTCAGCGCGCACCGGTTGATCAGCTCTATATCACGATTGAGGCAGTGAAGGTGCTCGATATTAAGGTTGGCGAAACGTATGCTCAGTTGCTGGCCGAAAAGGCGAATCTCGAAGTGCAGATCGAGACTGAGCAGAAGCGACGGCAACAGATCGAGGCGCAACAGGCCAATAATCTGTTCCAGGCCGAACAGGAGGCATTGGTTGCGTTGACCCGCGAACGCGGTATTACGGCTGCTGCGCTAGAGGCAGCGAATCGTGAAGCACAGGTGCGGGCGATCGAGGGCCGTTACTGGCGCGAAAATCCAGAGCTGTTTGAGCTGCGTAAGCGCGAGTTGCTGGTGCAGATGATGACGAATGGCAACATCTGGTTTGTGGATCCGAATACCAACCTGACACTGTTGCTGAATAATCAGGCCGGGGAAGGCCAGGCTCTGGTAATTCCACAACCCGGTGCCGGCCAATCGGTAACTCCGCCTGCGCCAACCGAGCCATCGGTCAATCCATAGCGGTCATTGCTGGGGTAGGTGGCAGTCTGCGCACACCACCTGACTGCCCCCACCCAGCGCGTCTCACGGTTCATTGTCCGGTGAGGAATGCCCGATCCCAGTGTCGTTCAAGAGCGGATAGAACGGCTGCGTAGGGCGTCCTGACGTGGCAGACATTGTGTTAAGTCAAATTCGGCGTTGTGAACGTCGTGCTTCTACATCCACCATCCTGCATCCCGGAAGCGAGTGTCTTGCGTCGCTACACCGGTCCATATATCACCGGAACGCTGGCAATGCTGGATGTAACGATTGTCCATAGGTGTGGACACCGGGTGGTTTGTTGACGCTGTGAGCCTGACAGACTCTAGCGGAATAGTGTTTTCAGCATGTCCAGGATCGCGATACCACTCACGATTAACAGGAGAACACCCGTACCGAGAAACAGGGTCGAGGGTAGCCACAATTCCCACGAGTTGATGAATGCGGTCTGCGGTTGCCCTGGGTTGTACATGACCTCCACCCGATCATCGATCTGGTAAGCAGATGGATTGTCGCCGGCCTCACTCTCAAACTGAATGGTTTCACCGGTAGCCGTGCGGAATTCAACAATCGGATAGAAGAATGTACGTTGACCACTATTGGTATTGACTAACCGGGTCTTAATCTCAACTACAGTGCCCTGGGTTGCGACCGTGTTCTTCATTCGTTGTGATGTGTTGGTAAATGACTGCCAGCCCAGTATCAGCAGGCCAAGCCCGACAATGAGAAGCCCCAATAGACTGATCAGTGCCGTCATACGTCGTTGCAAAATTGCTGTTACCTTTCCTTCATACAACCGGTGCATCGAGATATTCCGTATCATTATCATTCTATCTATGATAGTGTTGCCTGCATGATATTGGGTGGGTGATGATAATAACTGTTCATTCTTGTTGCAATTGCATTGCAAAAAGTATGCAATCACAGTATACTTAATAATGGTAAGGTCGCGGCGACGGTGCCGCTCTGGTCATTGTCGCCGCGGCGCTCTTGATGCGCCCGGCGAATGTATGTGTGAGGTGATCAATGGAAGAATACGTTCGTCAGCGCATCGAGGTTTTAACGGCACGGTTGAATAGCTTGCGTCCCGGGCTTGAACGGGCCCGGCAATCGATCGCGCGTTTGGAGAATGACGCAGTTCCGGCCGGGGCAACTGCTCTAGCACGGGCAGCCCAGTTATCGGCAGCGCGGGCTATGGCGACAACCCTTGCCGAGCGTGAACGCCATTTGCTCATTGCAATCCAGTCGTTGCAGTCTGAGCTGGCCGATCAGACGTTGACCGGTCACGAGTAGGAATAACGAACAGGTTTCGGTTGTCGAGGGCGCACAATTGTGCGCCCTTTGCCGTGTCTTTGGCCGGGTAAAGGTTTCAGCTGCAAGGTCAGATACAGCTTCATCCTCTTACCCTCCAGCTTACGGATGTAAACCGGTAAATGTCAAGGCCGTCGTTTCCGCAAAGCCGCACATCAGGTTCATGCATTGAACAGCACTGCCGGCAGCACCCTTCATCAGGTTGTCGATAGCACAGATACTCACAATCCGCCCGGTCGTCGGTTCATACGCAAAGCCAATGTCGGCGTAGTTGGTACCGGCCAGAATCTTTGGTTCTGGATAGCGGTAAATGCCCTGCCGCTCTTTGACGATACGGATGAACGGCTGTTCGCGGGCAAAAGCCCGGTAAGCTTGCCAGAGTTCTTTCTCGCTCAGTTCGCGACCGGCGAAAGCGTGAACGGTTGCCAGCGCACCACGCACCAGCTCGATGGCGGTAATTGAGAGATGAACATTGCGCAGACCGGTCACTTGTTCGACTTCGGCGAGGTGGCGATGTCCGACCGGTGCGAAGGAGCGTACCGCACCAGAACGTTCGGGGTGGTGACTGGCTTCGTTAACGGTGGCTCCACCTTCCGATGAGCCGACTTTCACGTCGGCAATGATTGGGCGGCTCTGGTCGATCAGGTTCGCTTCAACCAGCGGCAACAGGGCTAGGTTGGTGGCTGTGGCGTTGCAGCCAACCCCACTGGCGTAACGGGCACCGGTCAGTGCTGCCCGATTCACTTCGGGCAGCCCATACACGAAGCGTTCGAGCCATGCCGGGGCCGGGTGAGCGCTGCCGTACCATTGCTGGTACACTGCCGGATCGCGCAGGCGAAAATCGGCTGAACAGTCGATGATCCGTTCGGCCAGGCTGGCGTAGCGTTCAATAGCCTGAGCTGCTTCGCCGTGTGGGAGGGCCAGGAAGAGCATATCACACGGCTGCAGGGTGTCAGGGTGGACGAATTGCAGGTTGGTGCGTCCGCGCAGGTTGGGATGTACCTGGTAGAGATACCGTCCTGCATTGCGAGCACTGGTGGCCTGCATGATTGATACGTGGGGATGATCGAGCAGGAGGCGGAGGAGTTCTCCGCCAACGTAACCGCTTGCCCCCACAATACTGACGCATAAGCTCATACAACACCTTGCTTACAACGGCAGACTCTTCTAGGTGGTAGTCCTGCAAACAGGTTTTAAGCCGTTGGAGTCTGGCCGCCGGCGAACATTCACTCTCGGCCTGAGCTGAAAGCTATCCTGTGCAGTACGCTAGCCGCGCCCACGCCCAACCTCTAGCACATAGTCGATAATCCGGGCTGGAATATCAACGCCGGTGGTGTCGATACTATTGCGGAACTCCATGGTGTAGTTGACTTCATTGACCAGCAGCTCACCTTCGGGCGTTTCCAGCAAATCAATCGCCACCACACCACCGCCGACGGCGTGGGCAGCACGCACGCTGATATCGGCCAGTTCTGGGGTGACCGGACAGTTGGTGGCAACGCCACCGCGTGCAGTGTTGGTGATCCAGTGCGGGCTGGTGCGATAAATTGCGGCAATACACTCATCGCCGATCACAAAGCTGCGAATGTCGCGTCCCGGTTTGTGAATGTACTGCTGAATGTAAAAGATGGAGTGTTGATAGTTACCCAGGACATCACGATGTTCGAGAATGGCTTCGGCAGCATCGCGATCATTGATCTTGCTCACCATCCGCCCCCACGAGCCGATCACCGGCTTGAGCACAACCGGATAGCCGAGTTGCTCCATGGCTTCGAGGGCACTTTCCGGGGTAAATGCCAGCAGGCAGCGTGGTGTGGGGACGCCGGCATGAACAAGGGCCTGCGTGGTCAGAAATTTGTCGCCACAGGTGAGCGCTACGTGATAGGTGTTGACCGTAGGCACGCCGGCATCGTTGAAGATTTTGAGCATGTAGAGGGCCCGGCTATGCTGGATGCAGCGCTCCAGTACAACATCGAAGGGATAGGTTGTGGTATGCAGATCAAAAATCTGCTCGCGGTCGTCAACTTTGACATAATCGAGACCACGGCGCTCCAGCTCCTGGAAGAGCAGTTTTTCTTCAGCGCGAATCCGTGAACAAAGAACAGCAATGCGCATATATGGTTTCTCCCTGGCAGTGAGCGGAGTCGTGGACGGTGACTCCGCACTGAACAACTATTCCTATTCGCCCCAATCCTCTTCGACTTCAGGTGCCAGCGCGAGGGTGGGCGGATCGAGACTGACGACTTCCAGCTCTGCACCGCAATCGGGGCAGGCGACGATCTCATTGGCCATGGTTCCGGCAGGTAAGGCGATGGTTGCGCCACATTCAGGGCATTCAGCTTGCATGGGTATACTCCTTCTGGTGTATTGATCATCACGGACGATCTGGCTATTCGCCCCAATCCTCTTCGACCTCTGGCGCCAGCGCAAGCGTGGGTGGGTTGAGACTGACGACTTCCAGCTCAGCACCACAGTCGGGACAGGCGACAATTTCGCTCTCCAGCGTACTGGCGGGTAGGGTAATCTGGGCAACACATTCAGGGCATTCGGCGTGCATGGCTGATTCTCCTTTCACATCTGAGCAGATAACTGGTTAAGAATCTCATCGGCGACTTCACGGGTGGTTGCCTGACCACCAACATCGGGTGTGCGAATGCCGGCAGCCGCTACAGCCGAGATGGCGGAACGGAGACGTTCTGCCGCATGCGGACGCCCGATCCAGTCGAGCAGCATGACGACACAATTGAGTGCTGCGGTTGGATTAGCGATTCCCCGTCCGGCAATGTCGGGCGCTGCACCATGCACTGGTTCAAACAGTGCCCGACCATGGCCGAGATTACTGCTGGCGGCAACGCCCAATCCACCGCCGTGAATGCAGGCAATGTCCGACAAAATATCGCCGAACATGTTGGTGGTTACGATCACGTCAAATCGTTGCGGTTGCGCAGCGAGTTGCATAGCCGCAACATCAACCAGCCGTTCCTCGAAGGTCAGTTCGGGATAATCGGTGGCGACTTCGAGCGCTACCGTGCGGAAAAGACCATCGCTAACCCGCAAGACATTGGCTTTGTGGACGATAGTCACTTTGCCGGGATGGCCGTAAGTCTGGCGCGTGCGAGCCAGTTCGCAGGCGGTACGCACGATCCGGGCCGAGGCAGCCCGAGTAATGACCCGTTCGGCAATAGCGGTCGCGCCATCATCTTCTAATCGTTCCCGCCCGATGTACAGGTCTTCGGTGTTTTCACGCACAACCACCAGGTCAACCCCATTGCCCACGGTTGGTCGAATATTGGCGTAAAGGTCGAGGGTGCGCCGTAATTCGACAATCGGGCTGCGATAACCGGGAACCGGATGGCTTGGTGACGCGACTGCCCCAAAGAGGATTGCCGTCGCTTCCCGCGCCAGGGCCAGGGTTGTTTCAGGAAGTGCCGTGCCGGTGCGCTGAAAGACGGCCCATCCTGCTTCTGCCTCTGTGATGGTCAGATCGGGTGCCAGTACATGCAGGGCCGCAGTCGCCACGGCCATGACTTCCAGGCCGATCCCATCGCCGGGTATAACACAGATCTTCATCAGGCCACCTCACCGGGAAAGCGTCCGTAGGTACGATAGAAGGGCACAATCCCTCCCGCCGCCCAGACTTCTCGCAAGAAGAGCGGTGGTGGTGGCAGATGAATCACGTGCCCATCGGCGGTTGTGATACGACCCTGTTCCAGATCGAGTTCAACCTCATCACCATCGGCTAGCTCGCCGGTGAGATCGGCGGTAAAGCATGGAATGCCAAGATTGAGTGCATTCCGAAAGAAGATGCGGGCAAAGAGGGGAGCAATAATTGCGCCGATACCCACCATGCGCAGCGCCAGCGGGGCGTATTCACGCGAACTACCGCAACCAAAATTCTTACCGGCCACGATGATGTCGCCCGGTCGCACATTGGCCGCAAAATCTGGCCGATGCTCGATAAACGGATAGCGCCGTAATTCACTCTCGTCTTTCAGCATGTATGGTGCGTAGCGACCGGGTACGATCTGGTCGGTATTGATATCGGGGCCGAAGAGCCACACGCGAGCCATAGCGATACCTCTCTTTCTTCACTTAGGGCCGGGAAGCGATAGTCGGTTGTCCATCCATCACCGTGCGCGGATCGGTCAGATAGCCGGTAAGTGCTGTCGCTGCGGCAACAGCCGGCGATGCCAGATAGATTTGCGCTTCAGGGCTGCCCATCCGACCACGGAAATTGCGGTTGCCGGTAAACAGACAGACCTCGCCTGGGGCAAGGACGCCCATATGACGACCGATGCAGGCTCCGCATCCCGGTGTGCCAATGGTGGCACCGGCAGCCAGGAGTGTTGCGAGTGTACCATCGGCAGCGGCGCGCTGCAGAGACTGCGCACTGGCCGGTACCACAATCATGCGCACGCCCGGCGCGAGTCGGCGTCCGGCCAGAATCTGGGCGGCAACCGCCATATCTTCGTAATGACCGTTGGTGCAGGTGCCGAGGTACACGACATCAACCGCGACCCGACCCAGGTCGCTGAGATTGGCGACGTTGTCAACGTAATGGGGAGCTGAGACTTGCGGTTCAAGCTGATCGAGATCGATCTCAACCACTTCCTGATAGTCGGCATCGGCGGTGACCGTAGGCAAGAGCGGGCCGGTGACGTTGAGACCGATTGGCGGCACAATGCCGGCTTTTGCCCCCATTTCAATTGAGAGTGTTGCCAGCGTCATTCGCTCCATCACACTCAGGAATTCGACACCGTGCCATTCAATTGCGGCATAGGTTGCGCCATCGGCACGCAGCAGACGGGCCGCACGCAGCGCCAGGTCTTTGGGGCCAACGCCAAATCCAAACCTACCACGTGCCCGGACAACGATCGTTTCAGGTACGCGCAGCCATGTCTTGCCGGTGGCCAGCGCCAGGGCAATATCGGTACTGCCCATTCCGGTACCAAACGCACCCACGCAGCCATAGGCCGTGCTGTGGCTATCACTCCCCAGGATGAGCATCCCCGGCTGCGCCAGCCCCTCCTCGACCAGCACCGGGTGCGAGATGCCACGCCCGACATCGAACAGATGAGGAATGCCCTGAGCACGCACCCAGCGCCGTACCTCTTGCTGCTTCTCAGCGGTCTGGACACTGGCGGCGGGGGCGACGTGATCGATCACGACGGCGACCCGTTGCGGATCCCAGACCCGTTCTGCACCTAACTCTTGATGCAAGATGCGAATAATACCGGGGGCCAGACTATCGTGCACCATCACCAGATCAACGTTTGCCGTCACCACATCACCGGCGCGCACCGTC
Source organism: Chloroflexus sp. (assembly GCF_034432675.1). Classification (GTDB taxonomy): domain Bacteria; phylum Chloroflexota; class Chloroflexia; order Chloroflexales; family Chloroflexaceae; genus Chloroflexus. The sequence continues at coordinate 15,817 of NZ_DAOUBI010000141.1, forward strand.
CGCCCGGCGACACGGCTCAAAATTTGCTCGCTCATTGTTGGCATAGCCGTATCCTCCCCTTACTCTGCGTAGCTATACAGAATCTCGTCAATCATTGCGCCATCAAGATCGTGTTCGTCACCGAGTGCCTTGATCCGGGCAGCGGCAGCGCGGGCTTGTGCTTCGCTAAGCGTAATCCCCAGTTCGCGTGCACGTTCGGCGACAGCGTGCCATCCAACTAGCCGATGGGCAATCGCGATAGTACGCTGCCGACCAAACAGATTGGGATCAAGCACTTCGTAGCTGCGCGGGTCGCTCAACACCGCTTTGGTATGCATCCCGGCCTTATGATGGAACGCAGTCGGACTGGTAATACACTGGTTGAACGGAATCTCAATACCGAGCATCGTTGCCACCGTCTCATCAATTTTGGGCAGCAGATCGAGGCGGTAGCGTTGCACGCGGGATGGATCAATGCTGGCGATGCGCGCAATCATACCGCTCAAACTGGCGATCCCATTTCGTTCACCGATACCGAGCACCGTCACATCAAGATGCGTAGCACCGGCCTCATAGGCCGAGAAGGTATTGGCAATTGCGCAGCCGCTATCATTGTGACCATGAAATTCGATATCACACTGTACTTCGTTACGCACCGCCCGCACCACGTCGTATACTTGGCGTGGGGTGGCGATGCCCACTGTATCAGCCAGACCGACCCGTTGGACACCCATCGTTTCAACCGCGCGGTAGATGCGGATCAGATCAGCGAGGTCGGTACGAAAGCTATCTTCGCACGAAAAGCGTACTTCAATGTCGTGATCACGGAGATAGCCAATCACACGTTCGGCTTCGGCCAGGATTTCGCTTAGAGTTCGACCGTGGCTTACCGTGCGTAACGGTTCGGACGTGGCAAAGAGCAGATTTGCACCCTGTGCGCCATGTTCAACAGCGAGCCGGGCATCGGCCATGTGGCAGCGGATATGGGTGAGGATACGGGCGCGTAAACCGCGACGGGCGATAGTTGCAAGATCACGCGCACTTTGTGGTGAGGCAGCAGGGGAGGTGAGTTCGATATACTCTACGCCAAAGGCGTCGAGCATTTCAGCAATGGCAATTCGTTGAGCAGTTGTAAAGCGAGCGCTGGCGAATTGTTCGCCTTCGCGCAATGTCGTATCAACAAAAAACAAGCGCTCAGGCAGTGACATAGATCAGCACCTCTCTCACTTGACAGGAGCCAAAGAGTTCTGGCCGGCAATAGCGTGGCGTGTAGGCGATTGGGCTGACGGTAGCAATGTGTTTCATACTTCCCTCCGTACAAACAATTAACCCGGCGCACCGTGGGTCTGGTGAGCCGGGTCTTGTCTCTTACGCACAGCAGACAAGCAGAGCTAACCAGACCTCTCGTCCGGCTTCTTCGCTTGCTTGTTCTGCTTGACGAAAAGATTCACGTTTCTCATAGCGCCACGAATATATCAGGAGTCGCTGATTGTGTCAAGTGAATAGTCCTGGTGGAGAAGCTATGTCGTAAATCATGCGCGATGATCTATGACTGGCCCTTCCATCGGTAAAGTCCGAGGATATTACCGGCACGACCCGAACGGAGGCGGAGATACCGTCAGCAGTGGCACCATCTACACTACGCGGGATGCGGCGAACGAGGGGACGAAAGGGTACGTGGTGGATTGCAGGCCGGGCATTGGCAGGTAGGGGCGGATTCAAAACCCGCCCCTACAGATGTTGCAACATTGCTATCGCGATGGATGAATGTGGTTGAGGGGATTTCTGGTTGCGGATGCGGTGGTCGTCCTGATTGCGCTGCCAGACGGGGATGCCGGGTGTGCGCGGTATGCATGAGGTGTAACGATAAGGATACCCGGTAGCCCAACTCCTCTCACGCTGTTATCCCTCTACTCGATGATGCTTATAACGAATTGGTATGGAAAGTTGTCGCTTCATCACCCATAATTTAGAAGGATTTACGTTGACAAATTTTTTATATTAGCGTATGCTTACGCTCAGCGTTCGCAGATAAAAAGCACTGCAATCGCTTACTCGCCGGTTTGCAGATGTGTCAGTGCAATCGCTGAAGATATGCGCTCCGGTTCAACTGTCATCAAAACAGACTCTGATCAAGTGGAGGAACTATGAACCTGGCAACCGTTCGTCATGTACTTGAGCAGATCAGCATCCCAGACGATAGTACCATTAGCCGCACCATCTATCAGGACGATCAGATCAAAGCGGTCTTATTTGGGTTTGCTGCTGGTCAGGAGCTTTCCGAACATACGGCGGCCACACCGGCAATCATGCACTTTGTGCAGGGTGAAGCACAAGTGACGCTTGGTCAAGAGGTTGTTGAAGCCAAACCCGGTACCTGGGTACATATGCCGGCTCATCTGCCTCACAGCATTCAAGCGCATACACCGGTGATTATGCTCTTGCTACTGTTACGTGGTGCACGATAAGACGCGCGTCATACAGATTTATACACTGTTGAAATGGGCATATGCAGCAGCATAACTCTACCGCAACAACAAAGCCGGCACCGGTGCGCTTGCGTCCGATTGCCCTACCGGTTGAACACGGTGGCTGGAGCATGGTGGGTATGCCAATCGTGTTAGGGTTATGGTTTGCGCCATCACTGGCCGGATTCTGGTTGAGCCTGGCAGCACTAGGGCCTTTCTAGTCCGGCAGCCACTAAAGCTGGTGGTTGGCGATCATCGCCGTGGGAAGCGCTATCCACGTACCGTTTGGGCCGAGCGGTTTGTGCTGGGTTATGGCGCAATCACCGTGATCGCTTTTGGCATGGCCTGGTGGTATGCGGCGTTCCCCTTTTGGCCGCCGATCATGCTGGCTATTCCTTTCGCAGTGGTTCAGTTGTTCTTCGATCTCCGTAAACAAAGCCGGGCGTTGCTTGCCGAACTGGCAGGTGCTATTGCCATCAGTGTGCTGGCAGCCGTAATTGTAATGGCTGCTGGCTGGACATTGTGGTCGGCACTTGTGCTTTGGTTGTTACTTTCGTTGCAGGCAGTTACTGCTATCGTCTACGTCAGAATTCGCCTGCGATTGGCGCACAACAAACCTACCCATCGCGCACCGGCCTTGCTCTTGCACCTGGCAGCTCTTGTGATTGTAGCCGGTTTGCTAAGCGTGGATTGGGTAAGCTGGCCGGTGCTGCTGGTGTTTGCCTTTCTGTTCCTGCGTTGCGGGATCGGTTTGTTGCCGCGTCATCTTACCACACCAACGCCATTGGTTGGTGTGCAAGAGGTGATCGTAGCTTTGCTTGTGGTGGTAGGAATCAGGTTTGGATTGTCATAACAATTACGTTGCGCCCGGTCTGGCCGTCCTCCCGGTTGTGCAGAGACACCTGTCGCTGTTCCCATTTGGTGCAGGTAGAGTGACACTATGCAGGAAACCCCCTGGCAATAATGGAGGTAGGTCATTTTAATTTAAGAAGTATTTGGTTGACTAAATTAGCTTATTAGTGTATACTAATTAAGCCAATAAGGGTACAGTAATAGAGGAGGAGATACATGCTCTTCACGCGAAGGAAAAAGGCCGGAATAACACTTGTTGGGTTCATTCTTCTCGTAGTATCGCTGGTGGCCTGTACGAACCAGAGCGCATCACAGACTGCCCCTCAGACTATTCGGGAAACCGTAGTCGTCACCCAGGAAGTGCCTGTTCGGGAAACGGTAGTCGTGCGTGAGACGGTGGAAGTTCCGGTCGAGGAGCCGATTGTCTACGTCTACTCGGCCCGCCATTATGGTCAGATGGAAACGGCGTTTGCCGAGTTTACCAAAGAGACGGGTATTGAGGTGCGGTTTACTTTTGGCAGCGATGCCGAACTGCGTGAGCGGTTGAAAGCCGAGGGGCGCTTCACGCCGGCTGATGTGCTGTTCACGGTCGATGCCGCTAACCTCTGGCTGGCAGCACAGGAAGGTCTGCTGCGTCCGATCAATTCGGATGTATTGGAGAGCAATATTCCCGACTATTTGCAGGATCCGAGCAACCAGTGGTATGCTCTCTCCCTGCGGGTGCGAACTATCGCGTACCATCCAGATCGGGTAAATCCTGAAGAGATTGCCACTTACGAGTCGCTGGCTGATCCGAAGTGGGCAGGCCGCATCTGCTGGCGCCCATCAACCAAGTCGTACACTCAGTCGCTGGTGAGCAGCCTGATCGTTCACCACGGCTACGACAAGGCCAAAGAGATTGTAACCGGCTGGGCACAGAATGCTAAAGAGTATATTGACAGCGATACGCAAATTTTGCAGACCATTGCCGAGGGAGGATGCGACATCAGTGTTGTCAATCACTACTACCTGGCCCGCTTGCTTAATGAAGATGCCAATTACCCGGTCAAGCTCCTCTGGGCCAATCAGGCCGAGCAGGGTGTGCATGTGAACGCTAGTGGCGCTGGTGTGACGACCTACGCTCGCCATCCGGAGAATGCCATTCGCTTGCTTGAGTGGCTGAGCACCGAGCGTGGTCAGCGCCTGTTCGCCGATAGCAATTTCGAGTATCCGGCAAACCCCAACATAGCACCGCATGAGCTGATCCAGCAGTGGGGTGAGTTCAAGCGCGATACGCTTCAGATAAGTGAGATCGGTAGCCTGCAAGCCGATGCGATCAAGCTGATGAACGAAGCCGGGTATCAATAAGCCGGGTTGTACCTGATATATGAGGAGTCAGCGGGCGATGTGTAGCATTATCGTCCCGCTGACTCGCCGGTATTAGAACGTCATGCTGATTAAACGCCAACAACTTGCCGGAAACTGGTCACTCCCGGATCGCTGGAGTGTCATTGCCTTTCTGATCGCCGGGCTGGCGCTGTTGCCTATCGCGATCATTCTGCGCATGCTGGTGCAGCCTGCTCCTGAGGTATGGCAGCATCTCTGGGCCACCCGGCTGGCCGAGTTCCTTGCCAACACGGTTGTGCTGTTGATCGGGGTTGGTCTCGGCACAACGCTACTGGGTACGGCGCTGGCCTGGTTAGTGACTGCATATCGTTTTCCCGGTCAGCGTCTGTTCGATTGGGTGTTGATGTTGCCCATGGCGATGCCTTCGTATGTGCTGGCTTTTGTCTTCATGGCGACGTTCGATTATGCCGGCCCGGTGCAAAAAGCATTGCGCACCTGGTTTGGGAGCAGTGCCTGGTTTCCGTCGATCCGTTCCGGGGGTGGAGCGATATTCGTCATGACGCTGACTCTGTACCCATACGTCTACCTGCTGGCACGTGCTGCATTCCACGAACATGGCCGGGGCACCTTCGAGGTTGCCCGTACCCTCGGCGTCACCCGTCTTCAGGCATTCTTCCGGGTTGTACTGCCGATGGCACGCCCCTCCCTGGTTGCCGGGCTTTCGCTGGTGTTGATGGAAGTCTTGACCGATGTCGGTACGGTACGCTTTCTGAATTTTCCTACGCTGAGTGATGGCATCTTTCGAATCTGGCATGGCATGATGGATCGCGATGCAGCGCTTCAATCAGCCGCAGTGCTCCTGCTGTTTGCCTTCGGCGCGTTGCTGATTGAGCGCTATATGCGGGGACGGGCCCGCTATGTGCAGGAAAGTTCACGTGGACACGGCCTTGCTCAGGTGCCTTTAACCGGTTGGCGTGGTCTGGCAGCCACCCTGGTATGCAGTTTTGTATTGACCACAGCCTTTCTGCTCCCGGTGTCGCAATTGATCCAGTGGAGTGTGCATGAGTTGTGGCAACGGATGCCTGAAGGCTTGCTGGCTATCTACTGGCGACATGTACGGGCAACCTTGATCCTGGCCGGCGCCGGCGCAATTATTTCTGTCCTGGCGGCGGTGTTGCTGGCTTATGGCACACACCTGAGCCGTTCACCGGTGACCCGTCTGGCTGCGCGGGGGGCAACCCTCGGCTACGCCATTCCGGGCGCTGTGATCGGGTTGGGTGTTCTTCTGCCGCTGTCCTGGCTGGATCATACCCTGAACGATATGACCTACCGGTGGTGGGGCGTGTTGCCAGGATTAATCTTCACCGGTTCCATCACGGGTCTAATCTATGCGTATGTTGTGCGGTTCATGGCGGTAGCTTACTCGAGTGTTGAAGCCAGTCTGGAGAAGATCTCGCCCGGCATTGAAGCCGCAGCCCGTACCCTGGGCGCCAGACCAATTCGTGTCTTGTGGCATGTGCATCTGCCCCTGATTCGCGCAGGTATGCTGACCGGCGCTGCCCTGGTCTTTGTCGATGTGATGAAGGAATTGCCCATCACCTTATTGCTGCGGCCCTTTGGCTACGAGACACTGGCGCTCTGGATTTGGCAGAACGTGGCTGAGTCGTTGTGGAGTGAAGCTGCTTTACCGGCGTTGACTATCGTGGTCGCTGATTTGCTGGTGGTAGGTATTCTTATTCGGTCGGCAACCTTGAAAGGAAGACATTCCATTGAGAGAACATAGCATTGGCTAGAGGAGACGTCTGATGAATTTCAGCGCAGAACCGGCACTTCAACTGCAACATGTTACCCGGCGGTACGGCAAAGTCGTCGCTGTAAATAACGTGTCATTGGCAGCGGCGCAGGGAGAATGCCTGGTGATCGTTGGGCCTAGCGGGTGTGGTAAGACGACTCTACTGCGTTTAATCGCCGGTTTGGATGTACAGGATGAGGGCAGCATCAAGATCCAAAACCGTATCGTCAGTGGCAAGGGGGTCTTTGTTCCGCCAGAAAAACGGCGGGTAGGGCTGGTGTTTCAGGATTATGCTCTCTTCCCGCATATGACGGTGGCCAAAAATGTGGCGTTTGGTCTCTATGAGTGGTCAAAAGCTGATGCGCAACGACGTGTGCATGAGATGCTCGAGATGGTGAACCTGGCCCATATGGCAGGCCGCTATCCGCATGAGTTGTCTGGCGGCGAGCGTCAGCGCGTGGCCCTGGCGCGTGCCTTGGCTCCGCAGCCTGACATTTTGTTGCTCGATGAGCCGTTTTCCAGTCTGGATGCCGGTTTGCGTACCGCGATGCGCGAGCAGATTCAGAGTCTGCTAAAAGAGATCAATATCACGACCTTCTTTGTTACTCATGATCAGGACGAAGCATTGCTTCTTGGTGACCGGGTGGCGGTTGTGAATCAGGGGCGCATTGAACAGGTTGGGACACCTGAGCAGGTGTTCCATCAACCCGCAACTCACTTTGTAGCTGAGTTTTTTGGCTATACGGCGTTCATCTCAGGGCAGGCTACTGCTAATGGTCTGGAAACCGAGCTTGGCTTTTTGCCACAACGGCTCTCATTGGCTTCGGGGACGGAAGTAAATATCCTGGTTCGTCCTGACGATCTGACGGTGCATCCTGATGAGACCGGCCAGGCGTACATTGCTCGCACTGGTTTTCAAGGGATGCATTGTATGTATCAGATTGCATTGCCGTCAGGCCGCACCATTTACAGTCTGATGCCCCATACCCGTATCTACGCACCCGGCACCCGTGTGCGTGTCGAGCTGCACCCTGGTCACGATCTGGTGTGTTTCCGGAATGGTCGTGCGGTTACTGATGTTGGCAGGGGGGAGATGGTGGAGAAGTAGGAAAGAGAAAGCAGTTTATCGTTTGGTGTTTGGAAGCCAAACTTCTAACTCATTCCCTTCTTGCGGATTGTGCTGGCGCACTGATCATTAACGATGCGCACTTATGTTGTCGTGTTGTAGTTTCCGGTATACTTTGTACCGCTTCTCCTTCTCCTCACCCTCAAGCCCCCCACCCATGGCTCGATACCACGGCCAGGGGCACCCAGTCTGCAGCTCTACCGATACGTTCATAGCAATGCTTGCTCTCATCGGCATTGGCGCTGCCATTGTGAATGTCCTCGCCGCCTGAACCGGTTTCTAGGACGTGCCTTATAGTAAATCGCACTTAACGATGTGCATCGTTCGGGTGTTGTCCCTTTGCTGAAGTATTACGGGCGTGCCAGCGGCAGGCGCTGATGGTCTGTCATCGGCATAGCAAGGAGACGGTGGCATAGCTCATGACCAAGCGCAGGTGGGAATTCCACCCCTTGGCGGGAGGCAACTCCCATCATTGGGCTGATGAACAACGATGAGTCCATCAGCAGAGATGCACGGTATGAAGAGAGAATTTGATAACCATAACCATGGTCATTACGACCAGACTGACCGGCACGCGCTCTGTGCGGTCCACGTACCACCGCACAGCTTTTCAACGCAGCTCGACCCTTTGTTGTGATAGTAACAGAGTTGCAGGTAGCGACAAGCGAGCATTCTTGCGCGTGGCGTAGGAATTACCACAGATTTAAGAAAGTATTTGGTTGACAAAAGTTTTTTATTAGCATATACTAACCTCAACAATTCGATAAGTGAATCCATCCTCTTAGTGCTGTGTGATGTCTGTCGGTCCTGGTCACAATCACCCTCTTGCAACGTCGAGAGGAAAGGGTGTTCGCTGTTCTCGCACACATCTGGTGAGATGAAGGAGCATATATGATTGCCGTCGTATACGGAAGTTCAACCGACAATACCAAAGGTGCCGCCAGTCTGATCGCTGACATGTTGCGCACTAAAACGACGGTACCGGTCGATCTGATCGATGTCGCTACCGTGAAGCGTGATTTGCGTCCGCTTTTGCGGTATTGGGTCTGGATTATCGGTTGTCCGACCTGGAATATCGGTGAATTGCAAGACGATTGGTATGATGCGTTTCCTCTGCTTGACCAGCTTGATCTGCAGGAAACCATTGTCGCTCTGTTCGGATTCGGAGATCAACAGGGCTATCCCGATACCTTCCAGGATGCACTCGGTATTCTTGGCCGAAAAGTTCGCGAACGCGGGGCAACGATCATCGGGCGCTGGCCAATCGATGGTTATGATTTCTTTCATTCACTTGGAGTCGAGGATGGTATGTTTTTTGGATTGGCTCTTGACTATGAAAATGATGATGAAAAGACGATAGCTCGTCTTCAGGCATGGGTTGATCAGTTACTATCCGAACTGGCTGCGCATTCCGATGGGATCGTTCGCAGGGATGTGTCGGGAACCCACCTCATCCATCCATGAGGCGTATAGAAGCCATGCGTCTCCACCTGCGAGCTGACGATAACTGTACGTTCATCGTTTATCTTCCTGTCATTCACCGTAGTAAGGAAGGTTTCATGCCGAGGCTTGATAAATCGGTGCCGACGACTGCCGATCCGTTACGCTGGCTCAGTCGCGATTGGTTGCTGGTAGGGAACATCGGCCTGCTCAGTGGTCTGCTCCTCGCCGGTTTGTTCTGGCTGGTACTGCTGCCGCTCGTTCATCTGTGGTTGGGTGTTATAGGCTTACTTCCACTCGTGATTGGCATGGCATTGATCTGGTTTCCGGGTGCACTGGCTGCGGTTGCGGTCGGCAAGCCGGGAGCTGCACTGACCGTACAGCTTCCCCAGGCTATCGTGCTGTTGCTGCTGACCCCAATCGATGGCGAAGTGTTACTTACCTGTACATTTTTTGCGCTCGTCGCCGAGCCGGTTATTGCTCTCTGTACACGTTATCGACGGTTAACCCCAGCCCGGCTCGGCTGGTGCGGTTTGTTCGTTGGTGTTGGGGTGGTGATCCTGTTTGGGTGGTTGTACCCATTTGTTTTTGCCTCACTACCCCTTAGCGCGATAATTGGTGGTAGCGCGGTTGGTCTGACCAGTCTGTTGGGGATAAGCGCAGCCTGGATTGCTCGGCAGTGGCTTAAGGCGTAAATAAAGGAATTTGACCACTATCAGAAGCGTACTGGTGAATCGGACGGTATTATTCGTACTCCTTGTGTCCTTGCTCCTATCGGCTTGCACAAGCAGTACTTCAACTACACAATCATTAGAAACAGTCTCAACGACTGAATCATACCGTTTCACATGCGTTCAGCGAAACGCAGGTTATCCTCAATTCGTCACGGGTGCTTGCGTTGGGAGAAGAGGATTTCTTGATTGATCTTGTCGATAGCGGGATTCGGCCGGTGGTGGTGAGTGTGTATCTGTCAGAGCGAGTCCCGTTGCTTTCGATTGAAGAGTTGGCTGAAATAGAGCTTTTTCCGTCGGCTGGTGATAGTTCGCTTGAGACCCTCAAGCGTATCAGCCCGATTTAATTACCGGCACCCAATTGGGAGTACAGATTCGCACTGATCCGACCACTACCACCGATCTGAATATTTGTAATGGACTGACATGTATCAGTCTAGAACAACTATCCATGGCTGATGGAGATATTATTTTGCTTCTTCGAACCGCAGAAGTTGAGAGTGAGGCAAGTGCGGTTGTAGAAATGATGGCGCATCCGCTCTGGCAACAACGACCGGTAGTGCAGTCCCAACGGGTGGTTGAGCTGGATCGGATCGGTTGTCCGGGTTTATGCGGCCAGCGAGTATTACTGATGATGTTGGAAGAGACTCTCGCCCCTGATACGTAAGGAGAAGTTATGTGTCGTAAACTTACTATCCTGGCACGCGATAGTGCCAATCGCACTGTTGCGCAATGTGAACATGGGACAATTCATCTCTATTGGACGCGAGCAGCGCTCTTTTTATGTCCAGCCGAGCTGATACGCTTGATTGCACTCATTCAATGCTGGAAGCCAGAGTTCGATGAGGCACGAAGCGAACCCTTTTTGATCATCCGGCAACCCGATGGATCGTTGCAGCTCTGGTATCACGAGATTGGTGTGCATCTGAGTCAAAGCGATCTGTACGATCTGGCTGCCCTGCTCTGGCATGCCGCAGCTCGCTTGAAATTACTCAGCCCTGATTCATCACTACCACCGAGGCATCCACTCGAACCGAGTCGACCGGTGACGTGTGTGCCCCTGCGTCTCGAATGGCGGAATTGAGGGTGGAATGAGTCGAACGGTTTGGCTGGTGACAAATGCTCCTTGCTGTCGTTTTTGTCCCGTATAACTGTTGCCACCACCAGGTATGGTACCGCTGGATGCGCTGATGTTACAGTAACTGTCCGCTACCATAATGTGCCGGACAGTTTTCCTGCGTACAACAGCGTTCACTGTCAGATAATGCGCGGCTAATGCCTGCTTTCGGTATGAAACCGTACCACGTGTATACCGGGTTTTAGACCTCCAGCCGCTGGTTGCGGAAAGCGGCTGGAGGAGCAAGATTATATCCAGGTCCAAACTAACGGCTACGCACGCTCCTACTCACCACCCGTTGTTCCCGCCGGTTGTTCGCTGTTCGGGGGTGTTGGTTGAGCAGTTGGTGTTTCACCGAGCATACTATCGGTTGGAATGCTCAACATTGTCAGCAAGCCGTTGTCACCACTCACCAGGCGGGGAAGAATACCGTCCCAGCGTTCGATGAAGCGCAATTGGAGCAGTTGCGGGCTAACGACTTCACCGAGCAACCGCAGCGACTCGGCTTCGGCGCGGGCAATTTCCAGGCGCGCCTTGGCTTCGGCTTCGGCGCGCGCTACCTGTTGCTGCGCCTCGATCCGTGCCCGTTCAAGTTCGCGTGCAGCACGAAGTGCATCTTGTTCGGCTACTTGCTTGGCTTCGATGGCACGGGCAAATTCAGGGCTGAAATTGAAGTCGGTGATTGAAACACTCTCGACAATCACACCGCGCGGGGTCAGCCGTTCACTCAAGATGTTCAGGATCAAGTCCGAAACTTCGGGTCGGCGAGTGATCAGCTCTTCGGCAGTGAAGCGAGCGGTTGCTGCCTTGAGCGCTTCCTGAATCGCCGGATCAACAACCCGGCGCTCGTAGTCGACACCAATCTCGCGCACCAGTCGATCAACCTGCGAGGCGTCGGGACGATAGTTGATGACAACCTGGGTGGTCACGGTCTGCAGGTCGCGCGATGCAGCACTTGAGTTCGACTCGTAGCGCTGAGTACGGACTTCAACTACTGTGACTGAGGTGATGAAAGGGGTGCGGAAATGCAGTCCTTCAGCAAGCACGCCGGTAATCTCGCCGAACGTCTTCAACACACCGCGGGTACCGGCTTCAATGGTGGTTACTGAGTTGCTGACAACAAAGATGGCAATCATGATCAGCAGCACAATCCCGACCGCTGCTGACATTGACCCTCCGCGCATGGTTGGAGTAGGGAATGGTTGACGATTCTGATTCATCGTTTTGCTCCTTCTATGGTTCATCCAATCATCGATTGTAAGACTGTTGATTGAAAGGCTACATATCTCTATAATGGCAGTATACCTGATTCGGATGGTACGTGAGTGGGGATGAATTCCACATCTTCGCTCTGTCGATCAGCTCTCTAACACATTATTAGCACCTCGTTGACCGGTGACTAACATCGATCCATCATAATACTCAAGCAGAAGTGATAGGGACGGTTCTACGTCCACGTTGAGGTGAGGCTATGACCGAGCTTGGACGCTGGTTGATCGGCGCTGGTGTGATTTTGGTCGTGATCGGGCTGGTCGTGCTGGCTGCCGGTCGTTTGCCCTGGTTGGGCCGCCTTCCCGGTGACATCCTGATCGAGCGTGATAATCTGACGATTTTCATCCCGCTTGGCACGATGCTGGTGGTGAGTCTGATATTGACTGTCATCGCCAATCTGATTGCCCGCTGGTGGCGATGATGGTCGGAAAGGAAGCGCTTATGATTGATCGGGAAGCAGTGCAGCAGATACGGGCTGATCTGGGAGCATTGCAGCCGCCGGTCCTGTCGTTGTACGTCGAGGTTGATCCAACCCGGCCCGAAAATGAGCGGCGCGCCTGGGTGTTGCGCACACGTAATGCAGTGAAAGCCCTGGCAGTGCCGGCTGAGGTTGAGCAAGTGGTGCTTGCGGCCCTTGAGGCGGAAATCGCTCCGGAGGCGCGCACGCTGGCCCTGTTCGCTGCCGCACCTGCGACCGAGCGCAAGAGCGTAACCGTCACGGTGACGAAGGTGCCACTCCATATCACGTTACCTTTAATCGACATAACAAACGGAAAAGTAGAGGCGCGTTGGGGCGAACCGTACATTGCGCCTCTGATTTACGCGCTCGATCAATACGAGCGTACTGCCGTGGTCTGGTTGCGCGGTGAAGGCTGGCGTTTCTTCGAGGTCTTTCTGGGTGAGATTGTTGAGCATACCGACGTGTTCCGAAGCGTTGAAGCCGATCTCTGGCAGCAGGTCACCCAGTTTGACCCCCGCCGACTGCGGGATGATCTACGGGCACAGGCAATGGGCAATCGTGATCGGTTTGCCCGGCGTATGGAGAACATTGCAGCGCGCTATCTGCAACGGCTGGCCGAACTCACCGAACGCGCACTTGATCATTTCCGCATTCGCCGACTGGTTCTGCTCGGTCGCGAAGAGGCAACTAAACAGTTTGCCGATCTGTTACCGCGTTCCGTTCGGCAGATGGTTGTTGCACATGTAGCCGATTTGCCGCATCCCGATGCGTCACCAGCCCATGTGCTGGTAAAGGTGCTGCCGGTGCTAGAGCAGGTCGAGCAGAGCCACGAACAGGCATTGCTGGAACAGGTAACGCGCCAGCCCGGTGTATGGGGAATTGATCCAACGCTCAATGCGTTGCAAGAGGGCAGGTTGAGCGTGCTGATTGCTCCCTGGCAGATCGATGCACAGGTCTGGATGGCGTCTAATGGGTTGCTGGCCGGGAGTCGTGATCAGATTGCGACCCTGGTTCCCGATGGCGAAGCACAGCCGGTTGCATTGCGTGATGTCCTGGTTGATGCCTGTGCCGCATTTGCGACGCGGCTGGAATTTGTCTCCGGCCCTGCCCAGGATCACCTGTCACGCGATTTCGGCGGTCTGGCCGGATTGTTGCGCTGGTAAGTTGCCGGCTCACTATCCCGGTGTGGTGTAGTGGGCATTATTGCTGCCCGCTACACCTGATTGCCGGTGTTACCCTATCATCACAACATCATCGCACGGTGATGAGAAGACTATGGAATTCAAAGATTACTATGCCATCTTAGGACTTAGCCCGGATGCCGATGAGCAGGCCATCAAACAAGCCTATCGCAAACTGGCCCGTCAGTATCATCCCGACGTTAATCCGGGCGATAAGAAGGCCGAAGAGCGGTTCAAAGAGATAAATGAGGCGTATCAGGTGCTGAGCGATCCCGAACGGCGGCGCAAGTACGATGAATTGCGTTCGTATTATCAGCGCTGGCAACGTAGCGGTAGTCGCGGCGATTTCAATTGGAGCCAGTGGCAGGCTGCACCTGGCCAACAGGTCTATACCTACAATGTCTCGCCGGAAGACCTTGAGGACCTGTTTGGCGCCGATAGCCCATTCTCTGATTTCTTCAGTTCAATTTTCGGTCAGCCCCAGTTCCGGCGTGCGAGTCGGTCGGCTCGCGGACGTGATATCGAGGTGCCGGTGACCGTTTCGCTCGAAGAGTCCTTCTCAGGCACAACCCGATCGCTGCAGGTCGGTGACCGCCGGATCGAAGCCCGCATCCCGCGTGGTGTGCGCACGGGTACCCGCGTGCGGTTGAGTGGTCAGGGGGCACCCGGTATTGGCGGCGGGCCGGACGGCGATCTCTATCTGGTCGTTGAGGTGGCGCCGCATCCGCAATTCGAGCGTGACGGTGATGACCTGACGACGACCATTGCGGTCGATGCCTTCACTGCGGCGGTAGGTGGCGAAGTGCGGGTGCCAACGATTGACGGCTCGGTGACGCTGAAAATTCCGCCCCGCACGCAGGCAGATCGTGTATTCCGTCTGCGTGGCAAAGGGATGCCGCGCCTGGAAAATCCCGCTGAGCGCGGTGATCTCTTTGCCCGCGTAAAGCTGGTGTTGCCGGAGCCGTTGAGTGACGCGGAGCTGGCTACGTTGCGTGAACTAGTGCGAAAACGCCAACGTTAGTGATGGGTGCACCACCGAGGCACGGAGAGTACAGAGGGTGGTGGAGGATACATCAGGGAGCAACGTAGTTTAACCATTCTCTGTGTCTCTGTGGTGATAAGAGCCTATCCGAAACGTAGCGCGAGATGGCATCTCGCCCTACGAAAAGTGCCTCAAAAGCGATTTTTCGGACAGGTTCTAAGTGCACTACATGAGAACTGCTGATTGCGAGGTGATTATGGAGCGTCAGTCTGGACGCGGTCGCTGGATCGTTCTTTTCATCGAACTGGCTCTTCTCGTCGTGATTGCTGGTGCTTTTGTCTGGACGGCATTCACCGGCAATCGTCCGGCAACTGCTGTCGTTGCCCCATCTCCTACACCGGTTGTATTGCCGGTGCCGACGGTTGTGCCGTTCACCGCCACCGATCTGGAAGCTCAGATCGCTACCGTCTATCGCGAAGCTGGTGCCAGTGTGGTGAATATTACCAGTCGCTCGATCAGTTACGATTTTTTCTTCAACCCGGTGCCACGGCAGGGTAGTGGTTCGGGCTTTTTCTACGATGACCAGGGACATATCGTTACGAACTATCACGTGATCGCCGATGCTGATGAACTACAGGTGACGCTGGCCGATGGTCAGACGGTGCCGGCCCGGATTGCTGGCAGCGATCCCTCGAACGATCTGGCCGTGATCAAGATTGATCTGCCGCCAGCGACAATTCGTCCGCTGCCAATTGGCGACTCAACCCAAGTCTATGTTGGTCAATTTGTGCTGGCTATCGGTAATCCGTTCGGATTGGAGCGTACCCTGACCTTTGGTATCGTCAGTGCCCTGGGAAGAGTGATTGAGAGTCCCAACCAGCGTTTTATCGGCGAAGTGATTCAATCCGATGTCGCCATCAACCCCGGTAACTCCGGTGGCCCGTTGCTTGATCTCTCTGGTCGAGTGATCGGTGTTAACTCGGCGATTCTCAGTCCGAGTGGGGCAAATGCCGGGATCGGTTTTGCCATCTCAGCACGGACTGTTCAGCGGGTTGTTCCCGTCTTAATCCGTGAGGGACGCTATCCGCATCCGTCACTGGGTGTGCGTGTGATCGAGTTAACCCCCCAGCGAGCCAGTTTGTTCGAGCGAGCTGGTATGCAGTTGCCGGTAACTCAGGGGCTGCTGATCGCAGAGTTGATCACAAACGGGCCGGCGGCCCAGGCAGGATTACGCGGCCCTGACCGTCTTGTGCGGGTAGGTAATTTAAACCTACCGGTCGGTGGCGATGTCATTGTTGCCGTCAATGATCGGCCTATCACGACCAGTCAAGATCTGCTTGTCTATCTTGAGACCGAGACACAGGTAGGCGAAACGGTGCAGGTCAAGGTCATTCGTGATGGTCGTGAGCGGGTGGTGCCGGTAACGCTGGCTGAATTGCAATTCTAAGCTAAGGAGACACCGCCTATGCTTGTGCGACGGATGAGTTTAGAGGAGCTGGCTGTAGCAGTTGGTCTGCCGGTGCCGGTCTTACAATACCTGACCGACATGGGGTACATTCATCCCGTTCCTGAATTACCGGCAGCCGAGTTTGCTGAGTTACGCCTGATCCGCCGCCTGATCAATGATCTGGAAGTGCCCTCAGAGGCGGTTGACATCATTTTGCACATGCGCCGACGGATGCTTGAGATGCAGCGTGAAATTGCCCGGTTACGGGCAGAACTGGCTTATCGGCGTGCGTTTGAACACAGTCGCAACTGGATCGATGCTGAGTGGTACGAGTAGCATCATCAAGCGAATACCGTGGCGTCTGGTGGGGCAAAGTGCCGTCTCGTGAGAGAGTGTTGCGGTGTGGGGGTTAGGCTGGTCATATAGCATATCAGATCACAAACAGGAGGTGCGTTATGCCCATCTATTCGATAGATTTTCGTCCTTTTGATTATCTGACCGCCGAATTATCGGCGCTCTGGTGGTTTTACCTGTCGCAGGGACTTGCCCTGATCGCGCTCGGTGTGGCGGTGATTATCTGGCCGGAGCTGCTGGCCTTCCTCGCCGCAGCTTTCTTCATCGCGATTGGGATGGTTTTGCTAGTGTTGGGTTGGCGGGTACGACAGGTCAAACGTCGTTATGAACTGTTTAAGCGCTCGTTTATCATCGAGGCGTAGTAAAAAAGGACGTGAGCAATGAGTGATTCTTCGTACATTCGTATTCTGCGTACCCGACTGCCTTACGTTCAGTTCGATACGCGACCCTGGACGCCACCGCTCAACGTGTTCGAGACCGACCGGGAGATGATTCTGGTCATTGAGCTGGCCGGGGTTGATCCGGCGACCTTACAGATCGAAGCCTATCCTGAACTGGTCAGGATCGCCGGTGCCCGGCAGCTCACGCTGCCGACCGGTCTGCGTCGTCTGCACCGGATGGAGATTGCGGCCGGTGTGTTTCAAATTGAGGTACCATTTGAGCGATTGATCGATCCCGAACAGACCAGTGCTCGCTCGGTGCATGGGTTGCTTGAGATTCGCCTGCCCTTTGCCGGACGCGCACTACGCCAGGTCGTTATTCCAGTGCTGGAGGGAGAACAATCGTGAATGATCCAAACCCAGTGCAACGTCCGCCTATGCCGGAGATACCGGATGTCTTGCCGGTATTGCCGATTAACAACGCGATCCTGTTCCCCGGCATGTTTTTGCCGCTGGTGGTGAGTGGTGAAGCCTGGGTACGGCTGGTTGACGAGGCAGCACTCTCTACCAAGATCATCGGCGTCTTCCGCCGCATTCAGTCCGGCACCGAGTTTGAGCCGGAGATGCTGGCCCAGACCGGCACAGCAGCCTTAATTGTGCGGATGATGCGCCTGCCCCAGGGTGGCGTGCAACTGTTGTTGCAAGGGCAAGCCCGGATCAAGGTGCAGCGGTGGGTGACCGTCAAGCCATATCCCCAGGCGCACGTTACGGTCACTCTCGATCCGGTTGATGTCTCAATGGAGACCACCGGCCTGGCGCGAGCGGTACTGGCAGGTTTCCAGCAGATCGTTGAGCAAAGTCCGAATCTGCCCGATGAACTGGCGATTGCCGCCGCGAACGCTCCCCATCCAGGCATGCTGGCCGATCTGATCGCGGCCAACCTGAATCTGAATCTCGATGATCAGCAAAAGGTGCTTGACACGTTTGATGTGCACGAACGGTTGCAACTGGTCTTGCGCCTGCTTGAGCGTGAGCGCGAAATCCTGTTAATTGGCCGCAAAGCCCAGGAAGAGGTTTCGAAGAACCAGCGCGAATACGTGTTGCGGCAACAGCTCGAAGCAATCAAACGCGAGCTAGGCGAAACCGATGATCATGCCGCTGAAATTGCCGAGTTGCGGCGGCGCATCGAAGAGGCCAATCTACCGGCTGAAGCCCGTCAGGAAGCAGAGCGCGAGTTGTCGCGCCTTGAACGGATGCCCCCTGGCGCAGCCGAATACACCGTTGCCCGCACCTACCTCGACTGGCTGCTCGATCTGCCGTGGCACACCAGCACCGAGGACAATCTCGATATTACCCAGGCCCGCCAGGTGCTTGATGAAGATCACTACGATCTCGAACGCATCAAGGAGCGGATTATCGAGTATCTGGCGGTACGCAAATTACGCCGCGAAGAAGGCGCTGACAACGAGGCGCGTGGTTCGATCCTCTGCTTTGTTGGTCCGCCCGGTGTGGGCAAGACGAGTCTGGGTGCGTCAATTGCCCGGGCGTTAGGGCGTAAGTTTGTCCGGGTTGCCCTTGGTGGTGTGCGCGATGAGGCCGAAATTCGTGGTCACCGCCGCACCTACATCGGTGCCCTGCCCGGTCGGATTATCCAGGGGCTGAGTCGGGCCAAGAGTAACAATCCGGTGCTGCTGTTCGATGAGGTAGATAAGCTTAGTATCGGTTTTCAGGGTGATCCGGCGGCTGCCCTGCTCGAAGTGCTCGATCCTGAACAGAATGTCGCGTTCGTTGATCGTTACCTGGATGTACCGTTTGATCTGAGTAAAGTACTCTTTGTTTGTACGGCCAACCGGGCTGATACCATCCCGCCGGCGTTGCTCGACCGGATGGAACTACTGGAACTTGCCGGTTACACCGAACAAGAAAAACTGGAAATCGCCCGTCGCTACATCATCCCGCGCCAGCGCCGTGAACAGGGCATGACAAATCGCGGGCCAGAGTTGACCACAGCCGCCTTGCAGCGTCTCATTCGCGAATACACCCATGAAGCCGGCGTTCGTGATCTAGAACGACGGATTGGGGCGATCTATCGCAAGATGGCGACCCGTCTGGCCTCGGAACAGACGTTACCCGATCAGGTTGATGCGGCTGATCTCGACGACCTGCTAGGGCCGCCGCGCTTCCGCAGCGAGACCATCCTCGGCGACAATGAAGTGGGGGTGGTTACCGGGCTGGCCTGGACACCGACCGGCGGTGATGTGCTCTTCGTCGAGGTGAGTGTCATTCCGGGCAATGGTCAGCTCATCCTGACCGGTCAATTGGGTGATGTGATGAAAGAATCGGCTCGGGCCGCCCTGACCTACGCCCGTTCGCGCGCATCCGCTCTGGGTATCGATCCAGAGGTCTTCCAGAAGAGTGATATTCACATTCACGTGCCGGCTGGTGCTGTGCCGAAAGATGGCCCATCGGCAGGCATCACCATCGCCAGTGCGCTCATCTCGGCGCTGACCAGACGCGAAGTTGACAAACGGATCGCGATGACCGGTGAAGTAACCCTCCGTGGCAAGGTATTGCCTATCGGCGGTGTCAAAGAAAAACTACTTGCCGCGCAGCGGGCCGGTGTGCGCAAAGTTCTGCTCCCCACCGAAAACGAGATCGACCTTCGCGACGTACCTGCCGAAACGAAGGAGCAGTTGGAGATTGTGCTGGTCAAGCATATGGACGAGGTACTGCACGAACTGGGTCTGGAAATTGCCCCGCAACCGGTGAGTGAGTAATCGAGCGACACGCTGGTGGATTGGCGTCGGCGTAGGGGCGACGCATGCGTCGCCCCTACACCTGTCATCGAATTTGATATGAAGTCTAGCCTGAAGCCCGTGTTACCGGAGAACGACTCTGTATTACCGGCCACGTTATACCATCCGGCAAAGGGCTGTATCCCTTGAATAACAAGTTTGCCGTGTCAGGTGCAGCTTGAGGCGTGGCTTACCCGGCCAGGTTCTCGATGTAAAAGATAGGTTCTGCGCATGCGTGTTCGTCTCCTGGTGCTAATAGCCTTGCTCTCGCTGACAGCCTGTACCGCAGCGACACCGGTGCAGTCGCCTACAGCCATTCCTCGCCTACCCACAGTCACACCCGAACAATTGTCGCAAAACACACCAACCCCACGCATCATTCGCCTGAGCGAAGCCTCCTTACCCGTCTTCACACCGACACCAATCCCGACGCCGGTTATCTCTGCGGCCGGCATCACCACTGCCAGTATGGCGCAACTTGGCATCAGTGCCGAACCGTATGCAACACTGGGCGATCCCAACGCACCGGTGACCATCATCGAATTTACCGATTTTGGTTGTACCTTCTGCCGTCGCCACCACTTGCTCACCTTCCCTGCCTTGCGGGAAGAATTCATTTCCAGCGGCCAGGTCTTCTACGTGGTCAGACAACTCCCGGTCACCAGCCCGCATGGTGATCAGGCGGCGCTGGCTGCGCTATGTGCTGGCGAACAGGGCAAATACTGGGAGATGCACGACCAGCTCTTCGCCGCCGGCGATGCCTGGTACAGCGATGCTTCTACTGCCCGCCGGCGGATCATCGCGCTAGCGACCGATCTCGGTCTGGATAGCACCGCGTTGCAACGCTGTATGGAACATCCGGCGACCCAGGCGACGCTGGACCGCCACGTGAGCGAAGCGCATGCCTTACGGGTGTTTGGTACGCCGACCTTTTTCATCAACAACCAGCTCTTTGCCGGTGCCCAACCGATTGCACGCTGGCGTGATGTGTTGGAGGGAGGAGATGGAAGATAGGAGGTAGAAGGTAGAAGATAGGATAGAGGAGAAAGGGGAGAGAGGGGTGAGGGCATCTCCCTCAACCTGTCTACCTGACACTCTCTCCTCACTCCTAATGCCTATTGCCTATTGCCTATCCCCTAATGCCTAATACCTAATCTCCTATTTTCTATTTCCTATTTTCTATCTCCTCGGTTACACTTATCGTACAAACAGGTAAAGATAATCTAAACGCAAAGCGTATTCTGTATGTCACAAACCCCACCTGCTGAACCAACCCTCCGCCTCTTCATCGCGCTCGAACTGCCGCAGCCAGTGCGCGATGAGCTGAAGCGCATTCAACTGCGTTTACAAGGCCACAGCCGGGCCGCACGCTGGACAGACCCAGCCGGGATGCATCTGACCCTACACTTTCTCGGCGAAACGCCGGAGCGCCTGGTTGAACCGTTGCTGACCGGTTTGCGGTCGGTATCGGTGCCTGCCCTATCGCTCACCCTCGACCGCCTGGGCTGTTTTCCGGCCAACGGCGCCCTGCGCGTGGTCTGGGTTGGCCTGCGCGGCGATCTGACGGCGCTTGCCACCCTGCACCGGTCACTTGCTACGGTTATCCACTCGCTCGGCTTGCCGACCGAAACGCGGCCTTTTGTACCCCACATCACCCTGGCTCGTGCGCGACCCAACGCCACACCCGCCGATCTGCGCACCCTGCGCACCGCAGTGGATACCGTTGCTCCGCAATCGTTGACCTGGCAGAGCGATCCGCCGCGCCTCTTCCGTAGCCAGTTGACCCCACGTGGCGCGGTGTATACGGTGTTGGGATAAAAATTCCGGACACGTCTAATCTACCGACGGTATAGGATGCGCGGTGGCTTGTGGCATGTGGTCGCCACATGGGAGATGGTTACTACCGGTCACGCTGGTGCCTCCCGATAAACGCATATCTGATGCGATCATCAGGCGTATCGGAAGACACCACCGGCAGCGTGTGCTGCGCATCGTACTGCGGCATGGTACAGCGCAGCGCACGCCACGTTCGCGCTTACAGACTATCACGCACAATCAACGGTGCCCAGATCTGATACGTCACCTCTGCACCACCCCAGAACCCACCACGCAACGTATAACTGCCGCCACTCAGTACACCGGCATCGGTCTGCTCGACCGTACCGCCCAGCGAGTAACTCCCGCCGGTGCTGACCGTATACCCGCCACCATCTACCGTCCACCAGCTCAGGTTGTAGGGACCGCTGGAAGAGGTCAAGGCCAACGCCGGCAACACGATGAGCACAACCGCAGAACACGACTACCATATCGAGCGAACAATGTACGCATCGTATTCCTCCTCAGCGGCTGTCGCTATCACTGGTCGGGAGCAATGTCGCGCTCTGTTCCAGCAATGTCTGGTTACGCTGATAGTCCAGCCCTTTGCTGGCAGGCTGGCCATAAACTTCTGGATACAGATAGGTGCCGCGCTCGTGTGCTGGCTTATCTTCCTCCACCGGAATGCGGTAGGCATTTGCATAGGGGTCATGGCGAATACCTGTAACCTGCCAGAACACCTTCATACCCGGTTGACCACCGGCAATCTGGAAACGGTTGTTTTGACTTTCCTGAGCGATGTGCAGGTTGGGTGCCGGTGCACCGATGGGGGTAAGCTGGTAGCGAAAGTCGCGGTTGAGTGCCTCGAACCAGGCCGGCAGCTCCACCCAGGCTTCGCCGTTCTGGTCGAGCACGACCACGCCGTCATAGATATTCTTCATATCGGGTGACTCGACGAAGGAGTGGTAGAGATATTCGTTCTCAGGGGCCAGCGGATGGTCGATCTTAAAGGAACCGCTGCCTTTGGACAGGTTGCCGGTCACTTGCAGGTTCCCCTGCACAGACACGCGGCCGTCGAAGTAGCCGGCGTAGCCGGGGCCGGTGTTGCCGCCTGGATATTCGGCGTAGATGCCGTAGCCGTTGGAGCTGTCGCTACGGCTGAAGATGCCGTAGGTGGTGCCGCTGGTGGCAGTGGCCCAACCCACCACGCCACGGCCCGAGATGCTGTCGCTCAGTCCGTAGATGCCGTAGGTGGTG
>NZ_DAOUBI010000142.1:0-20200 GCF_034432675.1 Chloroflexus sp.
CGACTGATGGGATCACACGGCCCCGTGTATTCCGTTGCAACTCGGCGTAATAGTCAAAACAGGCCGCACACCAGCCAATTTCATCCCGATTCTCGACCAGTGGCTTACCACCTTCGAGTGTCAAGAGTGTCGCCAACTCTTCCGCGTGCATGCGCATCTTGTGCGCAACCTCGTGCAGCATGTGAGCCTTGTCGTGAGCCGTATAGCGACGCCATTCACGAAACGCTTTTTCAGCCGCAGTCATTGCCTGCTCGGCATCTGCCGCCGTTGCCCGGGGAACGTAGTCGATCACCTCTTCGGTGGCAGGGTTGTGCACGGGAAAGACCTCGCCCCGCGCGGCGGCCTGCCATTGACCGTTAATGAGCAGTGCTGGCATGAAACCTCCTTGTTCCACTTATTGACAGATTTTGCAAAGGAAATATCACAGTTTATTGACTTGACGACACGGATAATCGTTCATATAGTAAGGATGAAATTGTGACTAATTACACAAATGGTGGAGGTATCAAATGATTATTCGGCTCTTCCCCGACGCGCAACCAACATCTTCCTGCACCAGACGTCGTCGTCATTGCCGGTTAGCCCCCACCTCGCTCCATGTCTACCGACGTGCGCTGATCTACCGGTTGGGAATTGCCGATGGCCGCCGACCAGCGGTCATTTTTAACACTATTGCTCAGGCATTGCTGAGCACGCGCGTTTAATGTGGCTCTACCGTCGGTTGTTCAAGCAGACGCAATGCCTGCCGTTTCATATACGCGAGCAACGCGCCGATCCCATTGAGCCGCTGTGGACTCAACACCTGGTGTAACCCCATCTGCTGAATGCATTCACTTGAAACAGCCAGCACCTCTGCCGGTGTTAAGCCCTCTAGTCCGGTACGTAAGATAGCAGCAAATCCGCGAATAGTTGGCGCTTCCGGTGGCACGTCAATATGATAGACGATCCGTTCCCCATCGCGCCGGGCAATCACGAAGACGGGTGACATACACTCGTGTACCTGCTCCATACTTCGATGATCGGCCAGCTCCGGTGGTAACGGTGGTAGCTGCTCAGAGAATTCCAGTAACAATTCCAGCTTCTCTTCACGACTGGCATTGCGAAAGTCAGCGATTATTTCCGCCAGTCGTGGTGGAATAAACCCTTTCTCGTCCATACAATCCTCGTCACAACAGACCGGACTTTTCGGTCTGAGATAGCATTCCCTGCTGCTTCACCTGCGCTGCAACAGACCAATCAATGCCCCCAACACCCGCGCCCGATATTCGGTAGCCGTGGCAACGTTAGCCTGATGAATCTCAAACAGACCACTGTCAACCTCCAACACCCCACCTGGCCCCTCGCGCATCGGTACGGTCGCATGGCAGTCGCCGTCGAGCCGAATGACGGTTTTTGCTGCCGGACGGGCATTCTCTGCGGTAGCGGTCGGCCCTACCACGACGTATGATGTCGTTACTTCCATGACCGCTGCATCGGCCACATAGGCTGCCACTTTCGCTGCCGCACTGCGAATCGAGTTTTCCAGTTCGCTAGCCATGCCGTATCTCCTCTATTCGGGCGGGTGTTTCATGTAGATGATACCATTGATTGACGGACTTCGGCCAATACCTCTTGCACAAATTGCCAGACTGCCGGTAATGCCAGCAGCGCACCGGCTGGCGATGTAATCATTGTGGCGGCAATCGCTGCTCCCCGACCTACCAGTCCGACCATTCGCAAGAGTGCAGCCCGCGAGCGAAGTGCCAGCGCCAGCGTTTGGCGATGGATCGCCGCCTGCGCCAGATCGATGTCGGCAATCAACAATGAGCGGGCATCACCGTGCCAGTTGATTCGGGTACGGCCGATCAGGCGCACACCCTGAATCGTTTCGACCGTGGCATATGCGCCAAGAGCTTCACACGCCTGGGCACTCAGCGCAGCAAGCTGGTCTTGAGCCGCCTGCCAGCGCTCTTGTATCTCGTCGCGCAGACCAAAACTGGCACCGCTGGCCGGCTCCACCATTGCCAGCAACCGAAGCAGCGTTTGCTCAGGCTGCGGCATCAGGGTGCTGAAACTGACGGCACCACTCGCAACCTGGAACAGTCGGCGCTCTACCGTCGCCAAAGCCTGCTCGTCGGCACGAAGACGAGTCGCCGCTTCGTGCAACGCTGCCTGCGCTGCTCCCAGTTCTTCAGGTAAGCGTGCCTGCCAGACGACATCAGGCTGTTCCCCGGCGGTAAAGGTGCTGCCGGTCATAACCGGTTGCCAGGGGCCGGGTGGCGCAATTGCCGCCGGCAAAGGCTCGATCACTGAAAAGACCGCGTTCATTTGCCCTGCAACGCACTCAACAGACCGGCAGCAGCGGCGGCGATAGCCCGCACCATCTCGGCCCGGTTCGCCTGCGCTTGCTGCACCATACTGACGTGGATCGCCCACAGCCGCTCGTCCACCCCGTTGTCACCGACCGGCACTAGCACCTGGGTATCGCCATCGAGGCTCATCCGGGTCACAGCCCGCAAACTGGCCCCGGCAAAATTGCCCTGGCGATAGTTGATAGTTTCCGGTGCTTCGGCCACATAGGTCTCGACTTCGAGATGGGCGGCATCGGTAATCACTTGCTGAAGCGTCATCGCCAGCCGCTCACCGAACTCCTGCAGGGTAGCCGAGAGTTTTTGCATCGCTTCCGCCGGTTTGTTGCCAAACAGGCCAAAGCTGGCACCGGCATCGGGCAAAGCAACCGGAATGACCGGCGTTTCGGGCGGGAGGCTACCGGCCGGTACCGGCACCGCCGGCTGGACGATTGATGGTGGCGGTGCTGCACCCGACGGCACGGGGGCAGGCGCTGGCGCCGGGGGTGATGGCGGTGCTGCACCCGACGGCACGGGGGCAGGCGCTGGCGCCGGGGGTGGTGGTGAAGATGTCATTATCATCCGCGGTGTCATATCTGCCGCTTCAGGCGCACGTTGCCGGCACATGCGTGCCGCCGGATCACCGAGAATGATATAGCTGCGGGCATCATTATGTTCAGTCCAGCGAGTCGAAAGCTCTATCGGATTGGGGGGCACACCCCAACGCGCATTCTCAATATCTTCGGTCAACACTGTTGCCAGCTCAGCATAACGTTCATTGAAGAACTCCAGGGCATAACCGACTGGTGTTCCGGCAAAGAGCAACCGGCGCAGCGTACTGCTGAAGGTCTCGATCTGGCGTCCACCTTGCACATCGCTAAACGAGAATGTCCAGGCCCGTTCAACATGACCAATGTAGGCCAGCGCCCCCCCTCGCGGTAAACCGAGCAGCCGTTGGGGTAAGGCGGCAACAAATGGATATGCGGCAATGGTGGTATGACTACCACTGAGATGGGGAAAATCATCTTCGCGGGGGCAACCAGCACCGAAGCAGGCAAACTGGAAGATGAAGGCACCGTGCAGCGCGGTACTACCGGCAATGTCGTCGGCGGAAAGGTAGAACTGGGGTGGAATAGCCCGACTCTGCCACACCCGGGGGCCGGGCCAATCAGCACAGAGAATCGCCCCTTGATGCGCCATCTGGCGCGAGTCGATAGGATCAAACTCTACGCCATGACTGGCAGTAAAGAGCAAGGCCGGTGGTTCATGATGGAGAAGCTGGCTAAGCCTATCCTTTGTAGCCTCAGCACCGGTAATGGTGGTGACAGCCCACTCACCGCACTGTGGATGACCGGCCAGATCCGCTGCCAGCGGTTGCACTAAACCCCGGAGACTACGAGCAGTCGCCACATCATCAGGATGTTGTACCCCGGCAAAGACGATCCGTCGTGCCAGCGCAACTCCGTCACGTTCCGCCGCAACAACACTACGAGCATAGGCCGCATATTCGTCGAGAGTCGCAAAATGAATACGCCCCACCGCATACTGCACATCGAGCTGATATTGAAAACGAAAGGGGATCTCCTCAGGCGAACCGACCAGCAGCAGGTAATAGGGAAACCGATCAGGGTCAACCGGGCCACTGGTTGCCGCACCCTGACGGCGCAGGAAAGCGACCTTACTTTCACCGGGGCGATACCCCTGCGCACCGATACATTCACGATAGCGTGATCCGGCCTGGGCCTGGCGCCAGGTAAGCAACTCACTCAGCGCCTCACGAATCGGGGCCGCATCTATCGTCGCGGGGAAGATCACAGCCCAACCGGCCTGCGCCAGATCGATTGGATCGACGCCTTCCTTCACCCGAAACGCGCCGCTCGTATCGGCCAGATGCCGTTCACGGAGGGCAGCGCGTTGTTCGGGATCGGGGTCAACACGGTCGGGTGATGGTTGTTCACCGAGGATCAGGCGGGCCAGTTCATCAGCAGAGAGAGGTTCGTGCGCATACTCGCCGCGACTCGCGTTCACGCCGTTGAAGTAGAGCCATTCTGCGGCCATAATGGTCATCCTGAAGGTGATCTGCCTGACATTTACACCGACCGCCTAGTGAGGTTCAGCCCGTGCGCACCAGATCACCTGCTATACTGCTTGCCATCCTCTACCAGCCTCTCGACAGGCCCGCACGATCCGCCTAAATCTGCAAAATGTACCCTTTACCACGTACATTGAGCAGATAGCGGGGAGCGCTCGGTTCTGGCTCGATCTTCTGGCGCAGATGGTGAATATGAGGTTTAATCAGCTCACCGGCTTCGAGATCGGTCGTTTCATAACCCTGGGCACAGCGTACCAGTTGCGTATACGACAGCATCTGACCGGCGTGTTCGGCCAGACACAGCAGTAACCGGAACTCGGTTGGGGTCAGGTTCAGCGAACGACCATTGAGAGTTGCGGTTTGGTGCCACGTATCCAGGGTGAGCGGCCCGATAGTCAACACTCGACCAGACGGTTCATTTGGCGATGGTGGAGGCGCAACCGGCTGCGGGGGTGGTGTCAATACTGGTGTTTGGACTTTCCCACCGGTTAACTCTTGCACGGCAGCACCGATGGTATCGAGTAGATCGCTCTGACGACGGCGAGCAGCGCGCTCGTCAAGACCGGCTGCAACGCGGGCCAGAATATGATTTGGGTCGCTGGTCTTCAATAAATAATCAAAAATCCCAAACCGGATGCCTTCAATAGCCGAATCAAGTGACCCATGACCGGTCAAAACAATGATGATTGCATCGTGGCCGGCTTCACGCACCTTTGCCACAACTTCCATCCCTTTCATGCCGGGCATTTGCAAATCAACCAGCATGAGATCAAATGGTTCACGCTCAAACAACGCGACTGCCTCTTCGCCGGTGGCAGCGGTCGTTACTGCATAACCGGCCCGGCTCAGCAAAGCGTTGAGGGTCAGCCGAATGTTTTGCTCATCATCGACTACCAACACTCGAGGCTGGTTGGTCATATATACTTGCACTCCATTTCAATTGCAATTATATTTGGGATTATATCGTTATTGGCATATCATAGCATGAGCTGATCGTGTGGTCAACGGTGTACACATCGCACATCATACTACCCGACCATCACACAGCCAATGTTTGCGAAGACGCCTGCCATATCTGGCTTACTACCTGCGAGAGGAGACGCGCACATGATAGAGCGGGAAGATACGGTTGCATACGTTGCCAGGTTGGAGCGGGAATTGCAGGCTGCTCAGGATCGGATTGTAGCACTTGAACGTGAAGCTACGCTCCATGCTCAGTATGCGCGTCATCTTGATCAACGGCTGACAGCACTCTTGTCAATCTCGGCGGCTCTGCTTATCAGTCGCGATGTTGAAACCATTGTCAAACTGGTGGTGCAGCATGCGACGAGTTTCTTCCCCGGAACTGCGGCTGCGTATCTCTACCTACTCGACGGCAGCAGTGAGAGTACTATTCAACTGAAAGCATCAATTCCAGATCAAACCCCTTCTGCCCTGATAACGACACTAGCCGAAATGGCGATTAGGGCACCACGGGCAATGTTATTGAATGGGCCAGAATTAGAACGGCTTATCGATCAGCAACCGGTCTCAGACGGTTCCATCAATAGCGATTGTGCAACGCCACGAAGTATTTTTCTGGCACCACTGCGGATCGAAAACCAGCGCATGGGAGCGCTGATTGTGTGCAGCAATCAGTTCTATCATTCATTTTTGCCACGTGATCTGCCATTTGTACAGGCACTGGCCGATCTGACTATGATTGCCATTGACGAGATCAATCAACACCAACGTGCTGCGGCATTGCAACGCGATCTGGTTCATACGCAATCGCTCCGGGCCGAGGCTGAAGCCCGTCTGAATGCGGCGCAGGCCCAATTGCTTCAAAGTGCAAAGCTGGCAGCCGTTGGCGAACTTGCCGCTTCCGTAGCACACGAGATTAATAATCCGCTTTATGCCGCCCGCAACAGTCTCTATCTGGTAGAGCAAGACTTGCCACCTGACGCACCGCAACGTACCTTCCTCACTATTGCCCAGCAAGAGTTAGGTCGGATTGCCCGCATCATCACCCGCATGCGTGACTTTTACCGTCCTTCACGCGGTGAATTGAGCAGCACTAACGTTAATGCCCTTCTGCGCGAGACCCTCGAACTGGTGACCACGCATCTTCGGCATAATCATGTGGTTGTCCACGCACATCTGGCCAACGACCTACCTGTTATTAACGCTCACGCTGACCAGTTGCGGCAGGTCTTTCTGAACGTCATCCTCAATGCCTGTGATGCCATGCCCAATGGCGGTGAATTGACGGTCAAAAGCAGTCTGATTGCCGCCCGACCAGATTCGCCGGCGGCGCTGGCGATTGCGATTAGCGATACCGGTGTTGGGATTGCCCCAGAACACCTTCCCCACTTGTTCGAGCCGTTCTACACTACGAAAACGCATGGTACCGGACTAGGACTGGCAATCAGTGCCCACATTGTGACTCAACATGGCGGTCGGATTCTGGTCAATAGTCAGCTAGGGGAAGGAAGCACGTTCACTATTTTACTGCCACTTGAAGTTCCAAAGGGAGAGTGAGGGAAGAACGGAAACACAACCGATGCCTCACACGGTTTGATGCAATACCTGGGCAACCAGTGGTACCAGTTCACGCAATTCTATCGGCTTTGCCGCATAGAGTTCAACACCCAACGCCTGCATACGGGCACGCAGACCGGGTGTATCATAGGCGGTTAGAGCCAGGATGGGCAGATACGGTCGATAGGTGCGTACAGCCCGAATTAAAGCCGCCGCAGCACTGTACGGGCTAGGATCCACAATGAGCAGATCAACATTACCATGCGCACAGGCCAGCCAGGCTTCATTTGCATTCGTAGCAACCTGTACGACAACCTCATCGCCAAGCAATGTCTGTAAACCACGCTGTGTGACTAGCGCTGCGGTGGGGTCTTCATCGTAGATAAGAATGCGATATACCGCCATGGTACCTGCTTCCAGATACGGATAGAGTTCGGTGGTAGCAGAAGATTATGCTTTGCTATTCATCCTACGTGGTTGTGATGGTTCCGGCGAGACCTGAGACAACAACGTGTAGTGGTGAAGCGATAACAAACACACCACTGCTTTGTAGAGCACTACAACAGGGCGAGGGATGAGCAAATAGCACTATGGCGCACAACGGGCATGACCACTCGTGAAGCGGACGGTAGATGCATGGTGGCGCGGATCGGAGGGCGGCGTAGGCCAGGGTGGTGCTGGTGCAGGTAATGCACCAACACAGACCGTCAGTGCTGCACTGCCTGCAAGCATAGGGGGATGCTCTACCGTGGATGCCCCAACGACGATGGGGGTGCCTGGCAATGATGCAGCGTAGCGATTACGATGTGCTATGAGCCGGGATCGGAGAGACGATACGCACACGTACAGCGCAGGTATACTCTCGCCAGCAATGACCCGCACAGGATGACGATGGCGATTTGCCCGTCAAATAGAGCCGGCAGCGGACATAAACCGACATCCTCACATATATGCTATCATACCCTATATCGCGAAAGGAGATGCTCATGCCTGCGTTTCGTATTGACTGGCGCTGGATTGCGCTCTTCGCTATTATTATCATTCTGGCAAACACCCGCAGTCTGCCCTGGCCGATCACAGCTCTGGCGCTGGCATTTCCAGCCGGTTGGCTGCTGTATCAGGCTGCACAGACCTTTGGCATCTCATTGCCCGGCTTGCGCCAATCCAACACCAGGGTCACATACTGGCGTGGCCGTCGGATCGAGACTACCGGCCCTTCGCGCCGTAGGCCACTGTGGGATCGCCACAACCTCACTTCCGGTTTACTGTACGGCATCGCTGGACTGGCATTAGCATTAGCCGCATTGGCCGTTGTTGCCCGCAATCTGGGTGTATAATCGGCCCGCTGAATAGTGTACGAGGACTGCTGTGATCACATTACCGTTCGGCCTGTTTCGGCGACGACGTTTGACCACCGACCAACAAGACAGGCTGCTCAACGAACTCGATGCACTGCTGCAACAGATCGATACCGCCCTTGATCAGTTTGGCGCCGATGTTGAAGCAAGCGACCGCAATGCCCTTGCCGGCAGCCGAACCAGTTTACGTGAGCTGTTTTTGATCGTGGTAGCCGGTGAATTTAACTCCGGCAAATCAACCTTTCTCAATGCCCTGCTCGGTGCCCAGGTGCTGCCTGAAGGGGTGACACCAACGACAGACGCTATCACACTGCTGAAATACGGGCCGGAGGCATTCGATGAGCTGGTCGAACCCGGTCTCCGGATTCATCACTATCCCGCCGAGATGCTGCGTCAGCTTACAGTGGTGGACACCCCCGGCACCAATGCGGTCATCCGGCATCACGAACGTCTTACCCGCGACTTTATTCCGCGGGCCGATCTGGTGATTTTCCTTACTTCGGCAGATCGTCCCTTTACCGAAAGCGAGCGCACCTTTCTTGAATTGATTAAGGACTGGGGCAAAAAGATTGTCGTGGTGATCAACAAGATTGACATCTTGACGCAAGCCGAGCAAGAACAAGTCGCCCAGTTTGTTCGCGACCACGTCAATCGCGTGTTAGAACACTCGCCAGAGCTGTTCCTGGTTTCGGCCCGGCGTGCCCTGCAAGCCCGCCAGCAAACCGACGACTCGGTCGAGCAGTGGCAGGCCAGCGGGATGGCGGCCTTTGAGCACTTCGTGGTTGACACGCTCGACGAAGAGACTCGCCTGCGGCTTAAACTCCTCTCGCCGCTGGGTGTAGCCCGCCGGATCACCGGTAAGTATCTCGCGGCCACCGAAGCGCGACTGGCTACGCTCAGCGACGACATTCAGGCGATTGACCAGATCGAGCGGCAGCTTGCCTTGTTCGGGGATGAGTTGAAACAGGACGCGGAATACCATCTGAACGAGATTGATCAGGTCTTAACGACCTTGCAAGCGCGTGGGGAACAATTCTGCGACGAGACCATTCGCCTGAGTCGGATTCGCGAATTGATCGACAGCAATCGCCTGCGTGCCGCCTTCGAGCAAGAGGTGATTGGTGATACGTACCAGCAGATTGACCAACGCATCCAGAGGCTGATCGACTGGCTGGTTGAAAAGAACCTGCGCCTGCAACAGAGCGTTGATGAGTTCATGCAACGGCGGGCGTTAGCCCATCGCGATCACATGCTGGGTGAAGTGGGGGGAAGCTTCGCCTACAACCGCCAGGCCCTGCTGGAAAATATCGGTCAGGCTGCCCAGAATGCCATTGCCGGCTATAACCGCCAGACCGAAGCCCAACAACTGGCAGGTGAAGTCCAGTCATCGGTTGCGGCGACTGCCATCACCGGGCTGGGTGCGGTAGGTCTGGGAGCGACACTGGTTGCGGTGTTTCACACCGTGTTACTCGATTTTACCGGTATTCTGGCCGCTTTGACAGTGGCCGGCCTGGGACTGGCAATTCTTCCGGCCAAACGGCGACAGGCGAAAGAGAGCTTGCGCAAGAAGATCGACGAGGTACGCGCCCAATTGCGCACCGAACTACGTCAGCAGATCGAGCGGGAGAGCGAACACACGCTCCACCAGATTCGCGAGCGGAATGCACCGTTTGTCCGCTTTGTCCGTGCCCAGCAAGAGCATCTGGTCGGTTTGCAACGCACTTTTTCCGATTTGACCGTCGCTATCGAAAAGTTCAGCAAGCAGGTTGAGTAGAACCTGTTTCAAAAATATTTACGAGAAGTTATCTCAATTCATTACTGACGGACTCTATGATCGTGACGAGCCAACGCATCGTCCCCGTGACCAGCAGGGGCAACAGCGTGACACGCGCCTGGCACTAAGCACGGCTGGTGCGGCAGCATGGCTGCCGCACTCCAAACGCTGCGACACGCGCATGACGAGCGGGTAAGGCAACCAATCCGGCGCGTGATGGCAACGAAGGTGGTCGTCAGGCCTCCTCGCTGCCATACCGGTGGCGTTGGCAATGGACAAGCGTTCATACACCTGGGCGACCGTCTGGGAACACGACAACACAGCTTTGATGAAATAGGTTCTAGCAATGGTCAAACGATAGCCGAATCTTATATCAAGCCAGATTACTATCTATGCTGTGAGCAGGCCACGGAGGCTGACTACCAGAATGCACAGCACGACGTTGCGCTCAACACCTTGCGATGTAAGCGCATGAACAATGTGGGTAGCAGCCAGTTCCCATGGACACGCCACTTTACGCCTTGGTAGTAATGCGGGTTATCCACTTCCTCTGTGCTCGCCGTGTCTCGGTGGTGGCAAGGGGAGAAGACTGGGTTCTATAATAAATAAGATGTGATCGTATGCGCATTCTCATCCCTTCCGATGTCTTTCCACCCGATGGGCGCGGTGGTGCGGCCTGGAGCAGCTACGCTCTGGCCGGTGGGCTGCACCGTCGCGGGCATACGGTGCAGGTGCTGGTGCCGTGCCGACAACCCTGTCGTTCACCTATCATCTCATATCTGGACGGCCTCCCGATCCAACGGGTTCCCTACTACGCACCGGCAATACCCTTTGTGCAAAACTACTTTCGCCACGAACGGTTTTGGCCGCGCCTGGCCCAGGCAATGATCGCGACCGCCAACAGGCAAGGCGGGGTCGATCTGATCCACGCCCAACACATCCAGACCGCTGCTGCCTCCATCCTTGCCCGCGAGAGGCTCAAGGTACCGGTTGTAGTTACGGTGCGCGATCACTGGCCCTGGGACTACTTCGCAACCGGTCTGCACGGTAACCGGATTCCCCATCCCGGCGGTTCGTGGGCCGCGTTAGTGACCGATCTACCCTCCCGGCTGGGTGCCCTGCGCGGTGTCCTCGCGCTAGCCGCAATCCCGTATCTGAAAGAACATCTCCGGCGTCGGACCAGACTACTAGCGAGCGCAGATGCAGTAATCGCACCGAGCCGGTACATTGCCCGTCGCCTCGCGAACCTGGTTGCGCCGGAACGGATTCACATCATCCCCAACATGGTTGATATCGCTGCCGGTGATGCCATCGTAGCAACACCGCCGCATACCACGTGGGAGGGAGAACTGATCCTCTTCGCCGGCAAATTAGAGATCAACAAAGGGGCTGGGTTACTGCTCGATCTGATAACAGCCCTGGCCGGACATCAGCACACATTACCACCATTCACCCTTCTGATAGCCGGCGATGGGGCGTTGCGTCAAGCCATTACCACTGCGCTGACCAGCCATCGCCTGCCCGGTCGCGTGCTCGATTGGGTTGACCACGATGAACTCTTACGGCTAACCGCGCGCTGTGCCCTGTTCCTGTTTCCTTCAAATTGGGGCGAACCGCTCTCACGCACCTTGATCGAAGCTACTACGCTTGGCGCACCGATCATTGCGATGCCAACCGGTGGCACACCCGATATTATCGACCACGGCCAGACCGGCATTCTGGCTCCCACGGTAACGGCAATGGTCGACTGGATCGTGCGCTTACTTAACGACCCGGCTACACGTCAGCACCTAGGGGCAAATGCACGGCGGGTAGCCAGCAGTCGCTTCGCTGCCGATTGCCTGTTACCGCGCTACGAAGCGCTCTACACGATGTTATGCCAATTAAGACAACCATAAGTGAAGCCGGCTAGCCGGTTACGGCAAAACCCCAAACTCATTAAAGGTTCGTACCGCCGTTGCAAACAGCTCCGGCAACAACAGCGTGAGTGGTTCACCGATCTGCAACAGCCAACCGGCTAGCAACGAACTACGCACGAACCCACTCCAGGGTTCGACCGGAAACACTACCAGTACAATCAATACTGCCGTTATCGCCAACAATCCCTGCGCCAAACCCAGGAGCGCTCCTAGCACATGATCAAGCCAGCCTAGAAAAACCAGACCCGCCAGCGTGTGCAACAGCGACGCGATCAGGCTGGTCGTAGCACTGACCAGCAACAACACCGCAATAAAGCCCAACACTTGAGCCAGATTCGGATCGGTAATCAGCGAACCCAACCACACCGCCACCTCACTACCATACTGCCCGGCCAGCATAAAGCCCACGATTAGACCGACAACCGCCATCACCTGACGAATAATCCCCCAATACAGGCCAAGGATGGTAAACAAACCAAGAATAACAAACAACACCAGATCTACTTCAGTCATACCCTTTCCTTCCTGAACAAATGATCAACACGACATAAAGTCCTTGACGAGCAAGAAACACCTTGCTATAATACCTTCACTTGAAAGATTCCTCGTACCGCTTCCCAGAGCACGCAAAGCTGTCCCATACGGCATGCGCGCTCACTGGCACACGGTAACACCACCGTTTACTGGCCAGTTTGTACCCTGCACGTTGGCATCCCGGCTTTGGTTATGCATCACCAATATCGTGATGCCCGCTGCAACGCATCAAATACTCCGCCGGATCGTCGGCGGGGTCATCCCTCAGCAGGAGGTTGTATGAACATGACTCTATCCGGTTTTGAGCTGATGAAGATGATCGGTGAACAGCAAGATCGTCGCCGCTTCCAACAGCTCAACTGGCGCGGAACCTTTAGCGAGTATCTCGACATCGTCGTTCGCAATCCACGAGTGGCCCGTAATGCCTTTCAACGGGTCTACGACATGATAATGTCGTATGGCACCGAAGAATTTATTGATGCCAAAAAACGACTGATCCGCTACAAGTTCTTCTCTGACGAGTCGTTTGATGGCGATGATGCTATCTTCGGCCTTGAGATCCCCTTGATGCGACTGGTCAACTTCTTTAAAGGTGCTGCCCGCGGTTATGGAACTGAAAAGCGAGTACTGTTGCTCCACGGGCCAGTTGGCTCATCGAAATCAACGATTGTGCGCCGCCTCAAACGTGGCCTCGAACATTACTCGCGCACTGAAGAAGGGGCACTCTACACCTACGACTGGTACCCCGGCGTGATCGAGAATCATGATACCTTCGATTGGAGCCAGGTGCCAGAAGCGGAATGGGAAAAGTGCCCGATGCACGAGGAGCCACTGCATCTCATTCCACGTGAGTTGCGGACGACGTTCATCGAGCGTCTGAACGAATCCCTAGAACCCGACCACCAGATTCGGATCGAAGGCGATCTCTGCCCGGTCTGTCGCTTCCACTTCCGCGAGCTGATGCAGCGGTACGACGGTGACTGGCTGAAGGCGATGAACCACGTGCGCGTGCGCCGTCTGGTTTTCAGCGAGCAGGATCGGATTGGCATCGGAACGTTCCAGCCGAAAGACGAGAAGAACCAGGATAGCACAGAACTGACCGGCGATATTAACTATCGCAAAATTGCGATCTACGGCTCCGACTCCGACCCACGCGCCTTTAACTTCGACGGCGAATTCAACATTGCCAATCGCGGCATTATTGAGTTCGTCGAAATGCTTAAGCTCGATGTGGCCTTCCTCTACGACCTGCTCGGTGCATCGCAAGAGCATCGGATCAAGTCGAAGAAGTTTGCTCAAACCGACATCGATGAAGTGATTATCGGTCATACCAACGAGCCTGAGTATCGGCGGCTTGAGAACAACGAATTCATGGAGGCGCTCAAAGACCGTACCGTTCGCATCGATATTCCCTACGTTACTCGTCTCCGCGACGAGGTACGTATCTACGAGCGCGATTTCAACAAGAAGAAGGTGCGTGTCCATATTGCGCCCCATACTCTCGAAATGGCGGCGATGTGGGCTGTGTTGACCCGGCTGGAAGAACCGAAGAAGCCGAACCTCACCCTCTTGCAGAAGCTCAAGCTCTACAACGGCAAGACGCTGCCTGGCTTCACCGAAGACAACATCAAGGAGCTGCGCAAAGAGGCGGTGCGCGAAGGGATGGAAGGCATCTCGCCGCGCTACATTCAGGATAAGATCTCGAATGCCTTGGTGAGTAATCAGGAAGAGGGCTATATCAACCCCTTCATGGTGCTCAACGAGCTAGAGAGTGGCCTCAAGAATCACGCGCTGATTACCGATGAAGAGCAGCGCAAGCGCTACCGCGACCTGCTGGCAATTGTTCGTGAGGAGTACACCGAGATTGTGAAGAACGAAGTACAGCGAGCCATCTCAGCCGACGAAGAGGCGATTAAGCGCCTGTGTGCCAACTACATCGATAACATCAAGGCGTACACCCAGCGCGAGAAGGTGCGTAACCGCTATACCGGCCAATACGAAGAACCTGATGAGCGGCTGATGCGCAGCATCGAGGAGAAGATCGATATTCCTGAGTCGCGCAAAGATGACTTCCGGCGCGAGATTATGAATTATATCGGTGCACTGGCCATTGAAGGGAAGACCTTTGATTACCGCACCAATGAGCGTCTGCACAAGGCGCTTGAGCTGAAGCTGTTTGAAGACCAGAAAGACAGCATCAAGCTCACCTCACTCGTCTCGCGCGTGATCGACCGCGACACGCAAGAGAAGATCGATGTAGTGAAAGCCCGCCTGATCCGCGACTTCGGGTACAACGAGCAGTCGGCCACCGATGTGCTCAATTATGTGGCCTCAATCTTTGCCCGTGGTGATACCCGCCGTTAGGCGTCGGTGATACCACATTCGCTATGCAACCAGTAACCGGCACGAAAGAGGGCGGTAAAGCGCCCTCTTCCGATACCAGGATGGGGGCTACAATGTCGATGTCAATGAAACGTGCAGAACGCGATCTCAGTCGCTTCCGTGAGATTGTGCGTGGTCGGATTAAAAAAGACCTGCGCAAATATATGTCCCAGGGAGAGTTGATCGGTCGGCAGGGGAAACGCTTTGTCAGTATCCCTATGCCGCAGATTGATATTCCGCAGTTTCGCTACGGGGCTAAGCAGGCTGGTGGAGTGGGTCAGGGCGAAGGAGACGTCGGTGATCCAATTGCCCAGGGTGATGGTCAGCCCGGTTCAGGCCAGGCCGGTGCTGAACCCGGCCAGCATATCTTAGAGGTTGATGTCTCGATTGAAGAGCTGGCTCAGATTCTGGGTGAAGAGTTACAACTGCCCAATATTCAGCCCAAAGGCAAGAAGAACCTGATCAGCGAGAAGGACAAGTACAGCGGTATCCGCCGTACCGGGCCTAATTCGCTGCGCCACTTCAAACGCACCTATCGCGAGGCACTTCGCCGCCAGATAGCCTCTGGCGAGTACGATATTCACAATCCGGTGGTAGTGCCTATTCCCGACGATATGCGTTACCGCTCGTGGAAAGAGACCCTGATGCCCGAAAGTAATGCCGTCATTATTTATATGATGGACGTTTCAGGGTCGATGGGTACCGAACAAAAAGAGCTGGTACGCATGACCGCCTTCTGGATCGAGACCTGGCTGCGTTCGCAGTATAAATCCATCGAAATTCGCTATATCGTCCACGATGCAGCCGCCAAAGAGGTTGATCAGCAAACCTTCTACCACATTCGTGAAGGTGGTGGCACCAAAATCTCGTCGGCCTACAAGCTCTGTAATCGCCTGATCGACGAGCGTTATCCAGCGACTGAGTGGAATATCTACCCGTTCCACTTCTCGGATGGTGACAACTGGGGCGGTGGTGATACCCGCGAATGTGTTGAACTGCTCAAGCGCGAGCTACTGCCGAAGGTCAATCTCTTCTGCTACGGCCAGGTGCGTTCGTTGTACGGATCAGGACGTTTCGCCCACGATCTGGAAGAGTACCTCCGTGGTGATGATCGAGTGGTGATTGCCGAAATTGCCGACCGTGACGATATCTACGATGCAATTCGCGCCTTCCTCGGCAAAGGTCGCTGATTGCGTTACCCCTGTGGTGTGTGTATGAAGAGTACCCGCCTTCCCGCTCATCTCGAACAGGCGCGTCAGGAGATCGAGCAGATTGCCCGCGAATACGGCCTCGATTTCTTTCCGATTATTTACGAAGTGCTCGATTACCGAACGCTTTATGAGACGGCGGCGTTCGGCGGATTTCCGACGCGCTATCCACACTGGCGCTTCGGCATGGAGTACGATCAGTTGCTGAAAGGGCATGTTTGGGCCGGGAGTACCATTTACGAGATGGTCATTAACAACAATCCGGCGTATGCCTATCTGCTCGAAGGGAATGAAGACGTCACCCAAAAGATGGTGATGGCGCACGTTACCGGGCACGTTGATTTCTTCAAGAATAATATGTGGTTTGCCCATACCAATCGCAAGATGCTCGATACGATGGCAAACCACGCTGCTCGTATTCAGCGCATCATTGACCGCATTGGCTATGATCAGGTGGAAGAATTTATCGACATCTGTCTGTCGTTAGAGAACCTGATCGACTACCATGCCCCCTACATCCGTCGCCCAGAAGCCGTTACTCATCGCCCGATCGTGAACGAGGAAGAGCCACCGGTGGTGGAGGGCTTGCCGGTCGAGCGCGAGTACATGCGAGATTATATCAACCCGCCTGAATTCCTCGAAGCCCAACGCCGTAAGCTTGAAGAGGAGCGCGCCCGCCAGCGGCGGTTTCCTGAAAACCCGCAGCGCGATGTGTTGCTCTTCCTGATGAATTTTGCCCCGCTGGAAAGCTGGCAGCATACCGTGCTCGAAATTATTCGCGATGAAGCCTACTACTTCGCCCCCCAGGGGATGACCAAAATCCTCAACGAAGGTTGGGCATGTCTGCACGGCGATAGCCTCATCTTGACCGATCACGGACTAGTGCCGATGCGCGAGGTCGTGAATTGGCGTCGGCGAGTCCAGGTGAGCGATGGCGAATTCCAGCAAACGGTGTACGACTGGAACCGCTTTGCCGATTACCCGACGGTGACCATACGTACCCGCGCTGGCTTCACTCTGACCGGTTCACACAACCATCGGATTATGCTGGCCGATGGTACCTGGCGCCGGCTCGACGAGTTGCAAATTGGTGATCAGGTGCGCATTGCCGGCGGTACCGAACTGTGGGCAACCGAACCGGCGCTACTCCGCTGCCGCCAGCCATTACCACGGGTTCTGGTAACGGCTGGAGCACCTGCTGCCACCACGTCGTCGCCACACCGCCGTGGGTACCGCAGGGCAGCGGCTGTGGTCGTCGATGAAGAGCTGGCAGCGGCAATCGGTCGGCGCTGCGTCACCCACGCCGATCATCAGGCATTAGACGCCATTCGACGCTCGCCACGTCCGCAAGTCGTTGCGTTCCTCCGCGCCTTCTGCCAGGGTGCCAGACAATCCGTAGCAAATGGTCTCACGCTCACCTGCGCGGATGCTGATCTGGCAACCACAGTGCAGTTACTGCTGACCAATCTGGGTGTGCTGGCCCACCGCACCGACACCACGGTACACATTGACAATGGTGATGATCTGAAACGCGCCTACACAACCTCGGCGACACCTGTATATTGGACAGATGAGATCGTCGCGATTGAACACGGCACTGCCGATGTCTACGATATTTCGGTGACGGCAACGCATCGCTATGCCGCGCAGGGCTTTATCAACCACAATAGCTACTGGCACAGCACCATCATGACCCAGCGGGTTGCTTCGGCAGCCGAGATTATCTCCTTCGCCGACCTGCATTCAGGCGTCGTTGCCACCGGCGGCGGTCGTCTGAACCCTTACAAGCTGGGGTTGGAACTCCTGCGCGATATTGAGGATCGCTGGAACAAGGGCAAATTCGGCAAAGAGTACGAAGAGTGCGACGACATCGCGCTCAAGCGATCCTGGAACAAACAACTCGGTCTGGGTCGCCAAAAGATCTTTGAAGTGCGCCGTCTCTACAACGACGTGACCTTCATTGATGAATTCCTCACCCCGGAATTCGTGATAGAGCAGAAACTCTTTACCTTCCGCTACAACCGCGATACCGATCTCTACGAAATTGCCTCACGTGAATTTAAGGAGGTCAAAGAGAAGCTGCTCTTCCGGCTCACCAATTTTGGCCAGCCAGTGATCTTTGTCGAAGACGGCAACTATGGCAATCGCGGCGAACTCTATCTGCGTCATCGTCATGAAGGCGTCGATCTCAAGATGGATTACGCTCGCGAGACGATGCGCAACCTGTACAAGATTTGGACGCGCCCCATCCATCTAGAAACGGTGATTGAAGACAAGCGCCGCCTACTGTCGTTCGATGGTCGTGATTTTAGTGAACGCCGCCTGGATTAGGCGAAGCGTTCACTCCTCAGCACACCCGCGCCAGGGCGACTATTTGGTTGCCCTGGCGTCCATGTTGCGAACTAGACCTATCATCCGCGAGTTCTGTAAACCCTTGCAGTTCTACAGGGCAGCGATGGTTGCCAGGTGCGCCCCTGTGGAGTACGGCTGCCGTCCTGAGCGCTCCGACCGGGTGGTGACAACAACCAAAGCGGGTTCGGCAGATACGAATATGGTGTGCGGCAGGATGGTCATCCACCGAAATACTATCCCACCGTTCATATCAGGCAGGCTAACACCCGGTCTCACCTACCATCAGTTCAGCTCTAACTGTAGCAATGGCGTTTGCTGATACGATATGATCTCGCCAGGTCAGAATGACTCGGTTGTTACCGGGCCGACTCAATTACCGGTCGACCACACAATTAGATGCGCAATTCGCATCACGACGCGCTACATACCGCCTCCGGCTGCTCTCCAGACATTGTCGGGACATTGCTGGGCCACTCATCCCAGGTTCGCCCATCGAGCAGGCGTCCGGTGCGTTTCTTCACCGGACCGCCCCATTGCTTGAAGAAGAACGGTACGCCGGCCCGGATGCACTGATCGCGAATGTCACGCACCCACGCGGCCTGCATCGGACGGGCGTGTGGTCCCGACTCGCCGCCGACAATCACCCAGTCAATACCGTCCAGATTCAGGTCCGGCAGTGGGCCGAGCAGCGGTTCGAGCGAGAGAAATTTGATGCAGGCGTTCGTCTGGCGAAGGTGATCAATGCGGAAGGTATACCTGGCATGCTCGACACTCACACCCATCCAGACATTCGTCGGCCAGTCGATCAATGGTGCAAGTTCGCTCATTCGTTCGGTTCGTTTGGTTAAGACCTGGAACTGATGCCAGGATGTGCGCCGCATGACATCAAACACCTGTTGGATGAATGCGAGAGGAACATCCTTGTGGAAGAGATCGCTCATCGAGTTGACGAAGATCATGCGTGGTTTCTTCCAGGTGAGCGGTTCTTCTAGCACGTCGGGATGGAGTGTAAGCGTGAAGCCGTTTCGATATTTTTCAACCCCCATCGCCCGCAGACGCAACGCCATGCGTTCGGCGTAGCAGTGTTTGCAGCCGAGACTGATTTTTGTGCAGCCGGTGAGCGGGTTCCAGGTGGCTTCAGTCCATTCGATCTTAGAGGTAGCCATGGTTGTACTCCAATGGCGACAAAAATAGTAGGATGTTTGTTCTATTCTACCCTGACATCGTTGCGCTGGCAAGAGGATGTTTCAGAGGGGGTGTTCTGTAATATCAAATCCGAACAATCCAATGCATGGCATGAGGACGTACCCTTTCGCCACCTCCTTGTGCGCCGTATCCCTGCGTATGGTAGTGTGAACCGGCACGGACACCGTCCGTAGGGGCGGGATCTGAACTTGTACTGTTGATGTAGTCAATATCTGGCCAAGGGCCCGGCACAGACACCGTCCGTAGGGGCGGGTTCAGAACCCGTCCCTACTGCTCCCAGATCGTCGCGAATGGTACGGCTAGTTATAGTTCGCACCGGTATGAACTGATGAGATTGGCTCCTGATCATATTCTAATAGCAAACTACGTTCGCGAAGATTTCTTTTTTAGAATATGCTGTGCAATTCTGATCGCAGTCGGTGCACCTTACCGCGCACCACGGCTAATGCTGGTCGGTAACGGTATCCTCGCTGAAACGTGATCCACTGCGCACAGAGTGGAACGCCAGTTGTGCACTGCACACACCGC
>NZ_DAOUBI010000143.1:0-46948 GCF_034432675.1 Chloroflexus sp.
CTGTCCCACACACTTGCCAGCAACCCCTTCAGCGTGGGTCGCCCCTCGTGCGCGATCAGCCCGAGAAGGACGGTCACGCAGTCCTTCCATTGGCGGCGGCTGAAGCACGGGCGAAACAGCTCCGGGGAATAGCGCAGTGCTGGGAAAAGGCATAGAATGGGCGTGGGCCTGGTCCACCTTTGGGACAATGGTTTGCTGGTGTATTTCATTATCCACGAAAGAGGCCGTGCCCGCTACTTCAGATTATCAAAGTGCAAAGATAGTGAGTCAGATGTTGCCGGACTATTCCTGTCGTGTAGTTTAGCGTAAAATAATTTCTAAACAGCATGCTGAACACACATCACGAGAAAGAGGCGACGCATGTCTAGCATGCATCGCCTCTTCGATCTGAGAGTAACGATACCGTAATCTACGCAGATTGTACGTGGAAGATAGCTTGTCATATATTTTTCATTATCATATCAGATTTTATTCAAAAAACATTATCAAAAAATATGTATGAAAGGCTTCTTATCACGATCATTCTTTGCTATTGAATTCAGTAAATTTATTGCACTTGTCCTCATCATCTTCCCGTATGGTGCTGCTGCCTCACGGGCACACGAGTCGAAATCTTCACACCGCAAGGTTTCGCCTCGTCCGCAACCACAGGTGCTCCGGCACCGGCCATCTTCCAAACCCAAACCCTGCTGGCCCACTTCGATTATTATTGCGTCCTTGAGCCACCATTCGGCCCTGAACCTGTCGAAGTCGATGTTACCTTTCCTGACGGACGGGTTTTTACCCTGGGGCGAGTCAATTGCTTGATGGCGTGATCGATATGCCGACCAACGTCCAGTTTGCACGCTTCAGCAATAATGCCGGTCAGCTCTCGCTCAACATTACGATACCGGGTACATGGCCTTACGGTTGCTACCGACTGACCGGACGCGGTCTGAGTAGTGGTGGCGCCAATACCGCCTCAGCGTTCTTTGTCGTGATTCCCGGTGGCCGACCAGGGCCAACCGGGAATGTGGAGTTACGCACAACGTTGAACGGACAGGACACCAGTGTTATTCAACAGGGACAAATTCTCGAAATCGACGGCCGTGGGTTCATCGGTGGTGAGTTTGTCTCATTCTGGCTCACGGCCCCCGAAGGCACCGTTATCGATTTTCCGCCCGGCCAGCAGGTCGTGCAGGCGACACCTTCCGGCGCTGTCGCCACATCATTCCAGTTTGAGGGCAAGAATCCGGTTGGCCGCTATACCGTGACTGCCCTCGGCAACACCAGCGGTTTTCGCGCCTTTGTCCACTTTGAACTGCGCTCCCGACCGGTTACACAACGCGGCCCGGCCCGGCTATCGGTCGTGGTACCATTTGGTGCCGAAGCTCCGCAGCGCTCGATCTTCTACGCGAACGGCGACCTTTTCTTCCCAGGTGAGCGCGTAGACATCTGGTTGACGATGCCGGATGGATTGGTGCGCGGCTTCCCCTCGACCTTTGCTGACCCTGTAGCTGGTCAATTTACGGTCGAACTGTTCCTCGATGAACGGCTACCGGTTGGATTCTACCAACTGACCGCGCAAGGGGCAGTGAGTCAGCAACTGGTGATTGCTACCTTTACGCTGACCCAAACGACTGACACAATTGTCAATCCGCAACCGGTACCCCAGATCGGGTTAGACAACAATCCAGCTACGCCGCCCAATATCTCTTTCAATGATCCCGATCCGACGAATAGTAACGAATACGGCAATCCCGATGAGTAGTGGCTGGATCGCGT
This sequence comes from Chloroflexus sp., assembly GCF_034432675.1. Lineage (GTDB taxonomy): Bacteria > Chloroflexota > Chloroflexia > Chloroflexales > Chloroflexaceae > Chloroflexus. The sequence continues at coordinate 1,765 of NZ_DAOUBI010000143.1, forward strand.
GCCCGATCACCGCAAACGTGAGAACAGCCATCGCTGTGCGACTGCGAAGAGTGGGCAGAGGAATTCCCTCTGCCCACTACTATGCATTAAACCCGAAAATGGTCTCAACGTGTTACTTACCAGATCGGGGGAACTATTCGCCGGTAGTGGGTAAAACACTTAACCCAAGCAACCGGTACATTTCTTGCAAACGGGCGAATTGTGCTTCGAGATCGGTAAGCGCCTGAAGGTCACCGGCACGTGCGCGTTCAAATGCAGTGCGGACCTGGGTTTCGATCTCGCCTAACAGCGTTACACTGCGTTTACGCCGGGTTTCAAGGTCGGCGGCGTAGATTGCCAGTGAGATGTGACACGCGGCCAGTTCCAGCAGATTGAGATGGGAACTATCGAAACGGCGACTATGGGTTGTCGTCACCGTAATTGCACCGAGCAGGCGCGTTCCCCAGCGTAGCGGAGCAGCCATCGCACAACGTGTTGGGGCGTCTATTTCGTGCGTCCGTAATGACAGCCAGCGCCGGTCAGCTTCTGTCTCATCGATGATCAGCGGTTGTCCTTCTCGCAACACCAGACCAGCAAAGCCGTGTTCGCGCACCTCACGAGCACGTTCTGGAGTAGTAACGTGACCATTACTGAGCAGCAACATTGGTGATTCTTCATTATCCAGCGGAATCAGTAACAATGATGCTCGCTCACCACCAACCATCGCCGGCACCTGCGTTGCCAGTTGCAAGCCGAGATGGAGCGGATCGGCCGTAGCGCTGACAACCAGCCGGCCAAACTGCAACAATTGGTCGAGGGTGTCGGCGTGGGCACGTGCCTGGTTGAGGTACTGATCGAGTTGCCCCTGAAGTGACGACTGTTCAAGCACCGTGCCAACAATTTGACCGAGCGCCGTGAGCAATTCACGATCATCGCTGTCAAACGGAGGGGTCGCCCGTGTCACTTCAATGCGCCCGACAACCCGACGGCCAATCGTAATCGGGCCAACCAACACTGTGGGAGCGTGGGAGCGTAAACTACCGGTGCCGGCGGGAACAATGATCTCGACCTTATCGGCCAAAAGCCACTCGCCGCACAGATCGCGCAGCATTGGCAATGGATCGGACTGGCGAGCAGTTGCGAAAAACGCACCTACCGTTGTAAGGGCATTGCGCAGACGGGCAGCGCGCCGCTGGGCAGCGACAAGTTGAGTTGCGACATCGGATGCAGTCACGGCCACTCCTGATCTGGAACAAAGAACTTGATGACCTTCATTCACGATAATACCACGACGCCGGGTGAATGAAGATGACAAACCCAGCGTCGTAGATTACAGTTCAGGCATCAAGAGGTTCAGCCGGGCGGTGTTCTTCCATGGTCAAGATGCCACCGCGATGGAAGACCAGTTGACCATTCTCGACATCTACTTCTATTTGATCACCGGCCCGGAACATACCGCGCAGCAACTCCCGCGAGATCGGGGTTTCGAGGAGGCGCTGGATGGTGCGGCGCAACGGTCGCGCACCAAAGACCGGATTGTAGCCCTCTTGCACCAGGTATTCCCTGGCGGCCTGGGTCAGGGTGAGACCAATCTGCTGTTCGCGCAGCCGTTCCACCAGCTCGGTGATCTGGAGTTCGACGATCTTCGTTAGATCGTCCATCGAAAGCGGATGGAAGAGAATGATCTCATCGATCCGGTTCAAAAATTCGGGTCGGAAGGTCTGCCGCAATGCTTCATCGACCTTCTTTCGCGCCTCACGCATATCAATCGTTTTGGCGTTTTTGCCACCGACATTGAAACCGATCCCGCCACCTTGCAGATGTTCGGTACCGGCATTGCTGGTCATGATGATGATGGTATTGCGAAAATCGACCGTGCGTCCCTGACCGTCGGTCAAGCGTCCATCGTCAAGCACCTGCAAGAGGGCATTGAACACATCGCGATGCGCCTTTTCGATCTCATCGAAGAGCACAACCTGGTACGGTCGGCGGCGAATGCTCTCGGTCAACTGTCCACCTTCATCATAGCCAACGTAACCGGGTGGTGCGCCGATCAGGCGACTGACGGTGTGGCGTTCCTGATACTCACTCATATCGACGCGGGTCATCGCCTCTTCGCTGTCAAACATAAACTCGGCGAGGGCACGCGCCAGCTCAGTTTTGCCAACACCGGTTGGGCCAACAAAGAGGAACGAACCAATCGGGCGCCGTGGATCGCGCAGGCCAGAACGGGCACGGCGAATTGCATCGCTCAGGGCGACAATCGCCTCGTGCTGACCGATCACGCGCTCGTGCAATCGCTCTTCCATATGGATGAGCTTCTCGCGTTCGGTTTCGAGCATACGACTGACCGGCACACCTGTCCAGCTTGAGACAATTTGGGCCACGTCTTCATCATCAACGACTTCATCGAGGTTGTTGTGCGCCAGCCACTCATTGCGCTCGGCTTCAAATTGGGCCTGGAGGGCAAGGTAGCGGGAACGTAGCATTGCGGCACGTTCGTAATCGCGTCGGGCACCAGCCTCTTCCTCTTCGGCCTGAAGTCGCTTCAATTCTTCCTCTTTCGCCTTCAATTCAGGCGGCATCGAGAAGATGTCGATGCGCAACTTGGCACTGGCTTCGTCGATCAAATCTATCGCTTTGTCGGGCAGGAAGCGATCATTAATATACCGGCTCGAAAGCTGAACGGCTGCCCGTAGAGCTTCATCGCTGATAGTAAGCTGATGATGCTCCTCGTAGCGCTTGCGCAGGCCGCGCAGCATCTCGACCGTCGTCTCCGGGTCAGGTTCTTCGACGAAAACCGGTGAGAAGCGCCGTTCAAGGGCTGCATCTTTCTCGACATGCTTGCGGTACTCATCGATGGTGGTTGCGCCGATCACTTGAATCTCACCACGTGAGAGGGCCGGTTTCAGCATATTCGAGGCGTCGATGCTCCCGGTTGCGGCGCCGGCACCGACGACCGTATGCAATTCGTCGATAAAGAGAATAAGCCGCCCCTTTGCATTGCGCACCTCATCCATGACCGCTTTAAGGCGCTCTTCAAACTCACCACGGAACTTAGAACCGGCAACCATCCCGGCCAGATCGAGCGCCAGCAGCTTTCGGTCGCGTAAGGTCAGTGGTACATCACCACGTGCAATACGTTGGGCCAATCCCTCAACAATCGCTGTCTTGCCGACGCCGGTTTCACCGACCAGCACCGGATTATTCTTTGTCCGTCGTGACAAGATGCGAATGACCCGCGTGATTTCGGCTTCACGGCCAATAACCGGATCGAGCTTATCTTCACGGGCTAGCTCGGTTAAATCGACGCTATACTTACTCAAAATTTCGTAGCGACTCTCAGCCGATGGGTCATCGCTGCGTTGACTACCACGAATCTCCATCAACACCTGATAAATCCGCTCCTGATCAATTTGATAACTCTGCAAAATTCGTGCCGATGGTCCATCACGCTCGTTGGCCAGTCCGATCAGCAGATGATCAAGGCCAACATACTGGTCTCCCAGACGGTTAGCCTCTTCCTCTGCCCGCTTGACTAGTCGCTGCGTGCGTGGCGTAATATAGACCTGACTGCCCATGCCGTATGGGCTGAGTATCTTGGGGAGCTTTTCCAGCTCGCGTTCGACACGTCGTTCCACCTCGATGGGATCTACGTTCAACCGTGTCAACGCACGAGCTGCTAGACCATCACGCTGCCGGAGCATCGCCAGGAACAGATGCTCAACATCGAGCTGTGAATGTTGATGCTCCTGCATAATCTCTTGCGCAATATGGAAGGCATTTTGCGCTTTTTCGGTAAATCGCTCCAATCTCATCGCAGTCCCTCTATCTGTATCCGCTGGTGGCGGTTTGGCAGATCACAACATTGATCTGCTCTGGTAGTATAGCACAGGAAGCAGTCGAAAACAGGGGTAAACTGTTGGATTTGTGTTAATGGAGATGTTATGAAGCGATGGTTGTGGTCTTCATCAGCCGATATCTGGTTGCTGATCGGTGTGATGTGTATCGGGATAGCCTGCGCCGGTATATCCAGTCTGGTTCTACCGATGGGTTTGCTCGATATTGGTACAACGTATGCCCAGCCCTACCTGGAAGGATTTCACGGTCTGGAGCGGAATCTGCAGTTCTCGTATTCTTTTACGAAAGAGAACGCAACGGTCACCTTTCCCGGTATTGGTTCCGGTTGGACAACACTTGTCCTACGTGCAAGCGGGTATCGGCCAGAGAGTGCTCCACCGGCAGAACTGTTTTTGGCAACCGATGAAACCGAGCCGATTCGACTGCAACTCCGCAACGATACGGCGCGCTACTATCTCCTCTTGCCACCAGGGGATGATGATTTGCGCATACAATTGACAAGCCCGACCTTCACGACACCGACCGACCCCAGGCAATTGGGGGTGGCGATTGACTGGATTGCTGCTCATCAACTGGAATACGGCTGGCCGTTTTGGCAGGCATTGTACCTGACGTTGATCGGTGGTTTGGGCTACTGGTTGTTGCGTCGGGTAGCGGTTGAGCGCCAGCCTGCGGCAGCCATTATGCTTGCAACACTCATCACGCTGGGCGGTCTGCTGGTATCGTTTCGCATCTGGTGGGCTATCTTTACCCCGATGCTGGTTGGGTTACTGATAGGATTACACCTTTGTCTAGGGCCACTTCGGGTTTTCACCTGCTTGGCCTTCGCCCGTGGCGGTGAAACGCTCCCTCAATGGCACGAGACGTGGCTCTGGCGGATTGTGTTGCTGGCGGCATTGATTAAGATCGGTGGCGTGATTTACCCGCAAACAATTGTGTACGATGAACGCTGGCATGTCCCGCGCACGCAACTGGTACTCGATGGCCGGTTTCTGGAGCTGGTGGTCCCGAGTCGGGTAACGCTGTTGGGTGATACCGTGGGCTTTGAGGGAGGGCACTTTCCGTATTCACCTCTCTGGTATCTGATTACAGCGCCGTTTGGTCTGATCGGTATTGATCTGGGTCTGGCATCGAACGTTTTGAACACAGCTCTTGACGTGTCACGAAGTCTGCTCATCGCTTACATTGCCCTCCGCCTGTTTGGACGTCCGGGGCTGGCCGTCACAGCCGCTGGCTGTTATCATCTGCTGCTGATGCCCTATTTTCTGATCTCGTGGGGTAACTGGCCGACCCAACTGGGACTTTGGGGAACCCTGGTCTTGATTGCGGTTGTGCTGGCTTACGATGATCGACCTGAAGAGCGGCGGGCATTGTGGGGGGTTGCCGCTGCCGCAGCTCTGGCAATGCTGACCTACACTGTTGTGGGGATTATGGCCTTTACAATGATGGGCATCTATGCATTGTTTGAACTGGTTCGTCGCGAAACACTGGCGCGTCATCGGGGCAGGCTGATCTTATTGGGGCTAGCAATTGCCGAGGGAGCGGCATTTCTCATCTACCACATGTGGTATGTACCGGTGATTGTAGCCGAAACTATACCTGCCATCGGTGCAGCGCTCGGTCAGCGGGTGGGTCGCGCCGATGCACCACCGTTACCGATACCACTGATTGATGGCGCTTTTATGCTCAATCATCTGACCTGGCCGGGCATTTTGCTGATCCTCGGCGGTGCGGTGCTTGCCTGGTCGGCAGCGCGTCGCGCCCACGGTCTGCTCATCGGCTGGTGGGCTGTGCTTCTGCTTTACTCACTGGTGAGCTGGAATATTGCCGACATGATTCTGAAGCAGGTCTTCTTTATGTTGCCGCTGGCCGCTCTCTGTATGGCACTGGCCATCGATTGGCTCTGGCGTCAGCATTGGATCGGGAAGACGGCGGTTATCTTGTCGTTAGTGTACCTCTCACTGCGACTTGCCGACCGCTGGTATGAATACATTATGGTGAAGCGTCATATTGGGTAACGGTAGTGTTCGGTAGGTGGTGGGAGAAAAGAGAAAACAGGAAATAGGAGGGAGAAAATAGGATATACAGTAGGAGGGAGCGCTGGGGGTGAACAAGATACGTCAAGTCCAGGCGAGACGTTGAGAGAGGGGCGGGAATGTAGTTCCCGCCCAATCACCTTGCCGGAATGGAGATTCTTTGATTGGGCAGGTAGACAGTCTATACCTGCCACGTTGCAGCGATAGGGGTACACGGCTGTGTACTCCTACCGATACATTCAATCTCCCCTAACCGTTCGAGACGAGCCGCAGCCGTGGCGGGAAGGATTTTACCGACTGTGATGAGCCAACTGCCCGCTCAGCCCTGGCAGCGGGATTGGCGAAGATGTTTGTATCAACTACCGAGTTATCACCGCCGTATGGGTTGGGGACGTAGCCGTCAGCATTCCAGTCGTTGTGCCATTCGTTGCCGTTGACAAGGTAGCGGTACTGGTAGGTCCGCCCGGCTTCCAGATCGAGCGTAACTATCCACCCGTGTTCAGTTGCGCGGAGCGGGGTAGCGTTGGGGTTCCAGCCGTTAAAGTCGCCGACGAGGTAGATTGTGTCGGCCCACAATGAGGCAGGGAGCGAGAACGTCACTCGTACTTTTCCGGCGGGGCCGGGCTGTTTCGCAATCATGGCCAAACTCCTTTGTCAGGCCGTTGTTGTGACTACGCTGTCAGTTGATTTTCAAATTATAGCATGCCCCTCGCGGTTATGTCGATAGGTGTTGCGTCTCGGTCTTGCTGTGCCATCGGTACAATGTATCAAGAGCGACATGAAACCTCTCACAAGAGGACCGGCGCATGCAACCTGGTACTGGCGTTCGTTGTCGGAATCGAGATTGGGTGCTGTTGCTATTGAATCATCCCGACATCGTATTACTTCATCCGCTGGTCGGGGTAGATGATCAGGTGGTAGCAATGTATCGTTGACCGATCTGGTTGGTTACGACTATCGCCGGGCAAATGCGGCACCGTCACTTTCAATCACCCCACCAGGTATACTTACCCGTACCGTTGACAGCAACCGCCCTACTGTGCTATCATCAATGACGCATTGTGTTATAAAGAAAGGCATAACGGAGTGTCACATGCGCTGGATCGGTTGGTCGCTGGCTGGAGCCGGAGTAACGGCAGCAACGCTCTTCGCTCTACGTCGCCCTTTACTGGCGAGGCTCCTTGGTTTGCGCCCCGCTGAATATGCCGTCCGGGTGGTGCGTGACATTCCTATTCGTATGCCCGATGGCGTCACCCTCTACGCTGACCACTATGCCCCATGTACAGGCGGCCCACACCCGACGATTCTCATCCGTACACCTTACGGTCGTCCCGGCGAACTTGGCTCGCTGGGTGTCTTTGAGCATACCGGTTGTATGCTCTTTGCTGAACGTGGCTACAACGTGATCGTGCAGGGAGTACGCGGGCGTTACCGCTCAGAGGGCGAATTTGAGCCGTTTGTGAATGAAGCTGCCGATGGGCGGGCGACGATGGCCTGGATTGCTGCCCAACCCTGGTTTGATGGCAATCTTGGCTTGTGGGGGCCGAGCTATGTCGGCTATGCGCAGTGGGGGTTGGCGATTGATGGGCCGCCATATCTGAAGGCGATTGTCCCAATCATGACCAGTGCCCGCTTCTCGCCACTCTTCTATCCCGGCGGTGCATTCGCCTTCGAGTCAACGCTGCGTTGGGTCTTTTTGATCGATGCCTCTAACCGCCACCGTCATAACCTCGACCTGTCTGCGCTGTGGCGAGGGTTTGTGGTCGGCGAGCGGATTCTGGATCGCGCTCTTCATCACCAGCCTTACGCCACAGCCGATACTATTGCGACCGGTGCGCCGGTATCTTTTTTCCAGCGCTGGCTCACCGATACCGATCCCCAGGGCGCCTACTGGTCGCGGGTTGATATGCATCGGCAGTTGCACCGGATTGACGCCGCTGTCCATCTGGTGGCCGGCTGGTACGATATTTTTCTCTCCGGCCAGTTGGCCGATTACGCGGCGCTGGTCGCAGCTGGTAAACGTCCATACCTGACGATTCTGCCGCTGGTGCATACCGGTCTTTCACAACTACTGGAAGGGATGCGCGAGGGGTTGTGGTGGTTTGACGCTCATCTGAAGGGCAGACGCGAGCTGTTGGCCCGCCGACCGGTGCGGCTCAAACTCATGGGTAGTAACGAGTGGCACGAGATGGATTTCTGGCCACCACCGGCAACCCTGTACCGCTACTTTCTCCGGCCAGGGCGGGAGCTTGATCGGCAACCACCCCCAGCCGCTGCGCAACCGGGCAGGTTTTGCTACAATCCCGCCGATCCGCCGCCATCGATTGGCGGTGCCGTCCTGAGTCCGCTGGCCGGACCACGTGATCAGCGTGTGCTTGAGGCGCGGAGTGATATGTTGACATTTACCAGTCCCCCGCTTACTGCCGATCTAGATGTGATCGGGCCGGTGCGCCTGGTCCTCTATGTCAAGAGTGATCACCACTTTTTCGATGTTGTCGGTCGGCTATGCGATGTCTACCCCGATGGGCGGAGTATTAACATTTGCGATGGTATCATTCGTGTGCGGCCAGGCATTGGCGAATGCCAGCCCGATGGCTCACGCCGTATCGAGATCGATCTCTCAGCAACTGCCCAGCGCTTTCGGCGCGGGCATCGCCTGCGTTTACAGGTGACCGGTGGCGGCAGTCCGCGATGGGGGCCGCATCCCGGTGATCATAGCCCTTATGGACAGAGAAACGGCGGTTCACCGCTGGAACAGTCTATTTATCACGATGCTGCCCATCCGTCGGTATTGATTTTGCCGGTGGTGGATGGCACGGTATCGCGTGATCAAACTACATCCGCAGCGTGATACAGACGGGCCGGTTGGTGACATCTTCTCTGATCCGTTCTGGGATAGATGGCGGTCAGGTTCGGTTGATGGCAGGTATTGTATGAACGAAGGGAGCTACGACAATGGAGTACGAGCACAGTGCAGAGATCAAGATGCTGCGACAGGCGGTGCGTGAGTTCGTTGACAAAGAGATTCGCCCGATTGCACGTGCCATCGATGAAGAGGAGCGCGTGCCCTTCGAGACGATGAAGAAAGCGGCTGAGCTAGGGTTTCTTGGCGTACCCTTCCCCGAACGGTACGGTGGGCTTGAGCTGGGCATTACCGGCTACTGCGTGTTGATGGAAGAATTGAACCGGGTCTGTGCCAGCCATGCCACCATCATTGGTGCTCATTCGCAACTGGCGGCGATGAGTATCTACCTCGGCGGCAACGAGCAGCAAAAAGAGACCTACCTTCGTGCCCTGATCGAAGGCCGGAAGTGGGGCGCATGGGCACTCACTGAACCCAATGCCGGCTCAGATGCAGCTCACATTCAGACGACCGCCGAACGACGTGGCGATGAGTGGGTGCTCAACGGTCAGAAGATGTGGATCACCAACGGCAGCTTTGCCGATGTCATCGTGGTCTTTGCCGCAACTGACAAGAATCTCGGTGCGCGTGGTGGCATTACCGCCTTCATTGTCGAGAAGACCATGCCCGGCTTCCGGGTCGGGAAGGTGGAAGAGAAGATGGGCTTGCGCGCCTCGCACACGGCCAGCCTCTACTTCGAGGATTGCCGGGTGCCGGCGGAGAATGTGCTCGGTCAGGTTGGTATGGGCTTTCCGCTCGCGATGCGCACGCTCGACATTGGGCGCTGTGGGTTGGGCGCGAGCAGCATTGGGTCGGCGAAGGAAGCCTTTGAACTGAGCCGCCGGTACATGGTTGAGCGCCATCAGTTCGGGCGCCCGATTGCCGAATTTCAGGCGTTGCAATTCAAGCTGGCCGATATGGCGGTGAAGCTCTACACCATGGAGCAGATCGTCTATGATTGTGCCCGTCGGGTTGACGCCGGTCAGCAGGCGACGCTCGAAAGTAGCATCGTCAAGCTCTATTGCACCGAGATGGCCAGCCAGATCATCGACGAGGCGATTCAGATTCACGGTGGCATGGGCTTCTCACGTGAATTGCCCCTGGAGCGGATGTACCGCGATGCCCGCGTAACCCGCATCTTTGAGGGTACCAATGAGATTCAGCGCCACGTGATTGCCAGCGAGCTGCTCAAGCAGGTTGGTTACAAGGTACGGTTGTATTGAGGTGTCTGGGGCGGGAACCAGCGGTGACGTATGGTTCCCGCTGCCCCCATACCTGATCGTGATCACGGCTGCTGCGGCAGCCACGCTGCCGCAGCATACCCATGCACCACGGGCAATCCCATCTGGCAACGGTATCCTCTCCGAAATGTGCAGCATTGCGTGCGGAGCGGAAATGCTGCTGCTACGCTTCTGCCACCCACGGCGAGGGAACCTGCTCTCTTACCGTTCACGCGGATCGAGCGCATCACGCAATCCATCGCCGAGGAAGGTGAACGACAGCATCAGACCGGCGATTAAAATCACCGGAAAGCTGAGCAACCATGGCCCGGATGATAGATTGTTGTAGCCTTCGGTCAGCATCACACCCAGACTGGTAGGGAACGGATTATCGGGATCGAGCGAGGGGCGCATCCCGACACCGAGAATAGTCAGTACAGCTTCGGCGCTGATCAATGCCGGAATGCTGAACGATGTGGACACAATGATCGGAGCCAGGGTATTGGGCAAGATATGACGCCAGAGGATAGCCAGCGTAGGCACACCAATGGTACGGGCCGCTTCCACAAACTCCTTCTCCTTCAACGACAACACCTGACCGCGTACCAGCCGGGCAATGCCGGTCCAACTGACCAGCGACACCGCAATGAAAATTAGCAACAGGCCATTAAAGGTACGGCCCAGCCACGTCTCGCGAAATGCGGTTGATAACGCGATGATGAACAGCAAATCCGGGAAGGCGGCTACAATCTCGGTAAACCGCATCAACAGATTATCGAGCCAACCGCCGGCAAAGCCCGATATTAAGCCGATGGTGACGCCAATCAGCAGAATGGCAAATTGTGGCACAATCCCGACAATCAGCGAGACCCGGATCGCATACATTAAGCGCGATAGCACATCGCGTCCCAGGGTATCGGTGCCCAGCAGATGCTCCGGCACCCCCATCCGGGCCGGATTATCGGTTACCCAAGCCGGTGGACGTAAGCTGTTGTTTGGGATTTGCTGAACAGGGTTGAAGGGTGCCAGCCACGGTGCAGCAATTGCAACGATGATATACAGCACAATAACCAGCAACCCTACCATTGCGGCCCGATTACGGCGCAGCCGGCGTAGTGCATCTGACCACAAGCTACGCGGTTTCGTATTTAAGTTCTGAAGGTCGATAGGATTTGTCAGTGGTCTGGCCGATGAAGTCACACCGTTCCTCACTACTTGTAGGTAATACGTGGATCAAGAATACCGTAAGCAATATCGACCAGTAAATTGGCAATGCCCAGGAAAAAGACATAGATGAGCGATCCGGCCATAATCATCGAATAGTCGCGCTTACCGATGGCGTCAACGAAGGTGCGACCCATACCGGGAACCTGAAAGATAGTTTCAACAAACAGGGTACCGGTAATCAAACCAGCCAGCGCCGGCCCTAGAATTGTCACTACCGGCAGTAACGAATTTTTCAGCATATGGCGCCAGATAATCACGTGGCCTGCCAGCCCTTTTGCCTGCGCTGTGCGAATATAGTCCTGACGCTTCACTTCCAGCACGCTGGCCCGCGTCAGGCGGGCAATGAATGCCATGCTGGTCGAACCAAGCGCTACTGTTGGCAAGACCCACGGCTTGATCGGATCATTCCAGTCTGGAATAACGGTAAACCAGTTGAGGATGACGGCAAAGATAATGACCAGAATCAGACTGGTAATCAGTGTTCCCAACGCAACAAAGATGGTTGATGAGAGTGAGAGCAGATAATCAAGCCAGGTATTTTGTCGCAGTGCCGCCAGGATACCAAGCGGAATGCCAAACACAACTGCAAAGGCCAGTGCCTGCAACCCCAGGCGTGCCGAATAATAAAACTTACTCGGTCGGGATGGTGTGCCTTCAAACAATTCCTGCTGTACCGTCCGTGCCCCGCGTGAAGCGTAGGTTGGGCCGAGATTTCCGGCAATGGCACCCCATTGAATTTTCCATTCACTAGAGCGAGTATCGGGCACAATATCAAAAAACATATAGCGGGTAAACTGCCGCCAGAACGGCAAATCCATCCCAAAGCGCTCACGCAAAATTGCTTCAACCCGTGGCGAGAGTTGCCGCCGTTCTGGCTGGGTATCGAATGGCCCGCCCGGTGTTAGCTTGGCAATACCAAAAGTAATAAATCCAACAATGATGAGCACAGGAATATTCCACAGAATGCGCCGAATGATATAGGCTGTCATAGGCATGCTCTGGTGGCGCGAGCAGGCTATCTCGCGCCACCGCTAGGGCTTCAGGAACGCCAACTATGGTTGGACATCAACGTTGGGCAGGTTGAAGAAGCCAAGCCAGTAATCGAGTGGGGTGATGGTGTCAGGTGTGATACCCTTCACGTATGGCTTCACCAGTACCGGTCCACCGTTGTTGAGCATGAAGACCACCGGTGCATCTTCGACTAGAATCCTCTGCGCCTGAGCATACAGTTCGGCCCGCTTCACCGGGTCTTGCTCAACGTCAGCCTGGCGCACCAGCTCATCAAGTTGCGGGTTCGAGTAGTTCACCCGTGCACTGAGCAGACCGTTGGTCTGGAACAACGAGACCCAGTTCTGCGGATCAGGGTAGTCGGCGCACCAGCCAAGCGAGAACATCTGCGGCGGGTTGTCCTTGGTAGCCGCAGCGAAGGCTGTCGGATCAATCGGATCAAGGATTACATCGATCCCCAGATTCTGCTTGAACTGGTTGGCAACCCACTCAAAGCGCGCATTGTTACGTGCCGTGCCTGAGTAGGTAAGCCGGATTTCAGGCAGCCCCTGCCCATTCGGATAGCCGGCTTCGGCGAGCGTCTGCTTTGCCTTCTCCGGGTTAAACTCCCACAGTTTCAGATCAGGCTGGTACCCAGGGAATCCAGGCGGGATGAAGCTGTAGGTTGGCGAACCAAGACCCTGGAAAACATCGCGCACATACGATTCACGGTCGAGCGCCTGCGCAAATGCCTGGCGCACCAATTTATTGTCAAACGGTGGCTTCGCCAGGTTGAAGCCGAAGTAGAAGGTACATGAACCGGGTACGTCAATCGTTTCCTTGCTTAAGACGGGATCTGATTTGACTGTTGCCAGGTCTTCAGCACCTACACCGAGGATATCAATCTCACCGTTCTGATAGGCCTGGAACGCTACCTGACCATCGGTGATCATGTAGTATTCAACCCGCTTGAGCTTAACCGGCCCTAGTGGCCCAACGTAATAAGGATTAGGCTCCCACACCGCCTTGCTATCGTGCTCCCACTCCTTGAGGACAAACGGGCCGTTACCGACATAGTTTTCCGGGTAGTACCACCAGTCGTCACCCTTCGCAACATCCTCCTCACGCACCGGTGCGCCAATCCAGAGGGCTGCCATGCTGAGGAAGTAAGGAGCAGGTGCGACTAGCTCGATCTGCAGCGTGTAGTCATCGATGGCCTTGACGCCAAATTCGTCGCGCAGCTTCTCGAGATCGAGCTGCATGACCTCTTCCATCGACAGACCCTGGCACGCAGCGGCACTGTACTCGCTGTAGCCTTTGATGATGCCACACGGCAGCGACTGATACTCGCCGGCAGTTTCAGGATCAGCCAGACGTTTCCAAGCGTATTCAAAGTTACGTGCTGTCAGCGGTGTCCCATCACTGTACTTGCCATCGCGTCGCAAGGTAAAGGTGTAGACGGTACCGTCTTCCGAAACCTCAACCTTCTCAGCAGCACCAGGGATGGGATTCATATCGAGATCGAAGGTCATCAGCGCCTGATAGGCCATCATGATGAACTGAATCTCGTTGACGAAGCTCGATTTTTGGGGATCGATGTTCTCCGGCTCAGAACCGGTCACGAGGCGCAGAACGCCGGGTTGCGCAGTGCCGACAACTGGCGCAGTAGTCGGTTGTTCAGCAGGGGCCGTTGTTGGTTGTTCAGCGGGGGCCGTTGTTGGTCGTTCAGCGGGGGCCGTTGTCGGTTGAGCTGCCGGCGTGGAACCACCGCCACAGGCTGCGAGGATAGGTAAGAGCAACCCAAACAGGAGAGCCAGTGCGAGCGAGCGACGCCAGTAAAGCAAATTCATCGCAACACTCCTTAAAAGGTATCTGTCATGCGAACTAAACACTCGAAGCGAGAAACACCGGCAAAGCCGCACTACGCCGAGCAGAAACGGTTTTTGGGCAAGTAGGGTGCGGGTTTAGAGAATGGTAGATACACCTCCTTTCTTAGCTCATGTCAAGTACATCCGCATCCGTTGCGTAGTGCACCCTTGCACGTGTGGGCATTCCCCGTTCGATAATCGTGATCGTAACACGTTCTATCGAAATCTGTCAAGACAATCATTATGCTACCGCAACATATTGAGGTACCGCCGACACTAAGTCAGGTGTAATAGAGGTCATAACATGCTATTCAACCATCACTCTGATGCTGCGCCTAAGCGTTGTACCGTTGTACGTAAGTGCAGGTATCCCTCTGGAAGCTGGGTGCGCGAGCTTCTAGCTCGTCCACTACCTGAAACCGCACGCACTGCTGACACTTGCTGAACTCTTCGCTTCCGCTCTCGGTGAGGTAGTGCAATCCCATGTTATGAGGAAACACGTTGCGCCAGCGTCTCCCCCCTCCAGCAGGTACAGATTGGGCGGGGGCATGGCGCTGATCACCGTTGCGAGCAGTGCATACGTGACACGCTCGCCATCAATTACCTTGATGCCGCACCTGGGGGTATAGTGCTTCAGCACGGGGATGATGCCAGAACGATGCACTTTGTTGGGGAAGATGAAGGTGTATTCTGCTGCGGAAATACTACCGAATCACGATCCCAATACGGCAGCCGCAGCGATGGCAAAGAAGATTTGCACACCCAACGAAAATCCCTGCCAGAGCCGGGCTGCCAGGGGGCTACGACGATACACGATCAGTCCACCGGCCAGATTCAGCAAGGCGATGATCAGGGCTGCAACAGGCAGAAAGAAGATACGCACCCGTGGCACAAGTTCGGCTGCCGCACCAATCTGATCACCCCGCCACTCAATCTGCGCCGGTAGGGTTGGATAGATAAACGCCAGCACACCGAAGAGCAGCAGGTTCAGCACAAACGTACTGAGAAGAATCTGGCGAATCACCGGGTCGGCCCAAAAGTCGTAGACCAGAAAGCGGGCAACCTGAACACCGGGCGCCAGGGTCTGTATGGCACCCAGGCGACGCCGTTGCTCCAGCTCCTGGACAAAGGTTTCCTGGTCAACAGGCGAGATCGCGTAGGCTTCCTGACCGGCGTAGATAACCAGTGCCTCGGCCAGTGGCCGGGTAGTGAAACGGTGGATGATCGTTCCATCCAGCGCTTTCACTCGTCCATGGTAATAGCCGATGCTGGCAAACGCAGTACGCCAGTCGCCAATCGCCAGAGCACCCTGTTCGATGCGATCAATCATATTGAGCGGGATGATGGCGCGACTGCCTATCCAGGAGACGTACAGACCATTGCGATCAAGGCTATAGCGGAGTGTGAGCGCAGCGCCAAACCGATACAGGAGGATGACGGCAAGGATGATCAACCCAAGTGCCAGCACCGCTTCCCCAAAGAGCCAGCCATCGATGGGCCATTGTTCTGGTGCACCGGTTAGTCTGGTAGCGAGGCGCACTATCAACCAACCGGCGCCGATGAGACTCAGCACGGCGAGCACGAGGCTGATCCAGACTCTTGAGGATGGAATTGGCGGCCAGCGTTGCATAGGTCTTTTGCGTGCCGGAGCAAACTGCTCCGGCACGTGTGAGCGTTACGGTGTTGTAGTTGCGGTCGATGTTGGTGTTGGCGTTACTTCCGCCGTGGGTCCTGCGGTGATCTCGACCGTCGGCGCCAGTGTTGGCGTTGGGAATGGCGTCGGTGGGCCTGGCAGATACGTGGGTACCGGTGTTGGTACCGGTTCGGTCGGCGCCAGCGTCGGTGTTGGTGTTGGTTCGGGGAAACGACGGACATCGGCGGCTGCCCGCTGTTCGGCGATCCAGCGGTCAAACGCCTCGGTGCGGGCCTGGCTAAGTTGTTCTTCCTGGGAGGGGATCGTTTGATCGGTGACTTCCAGGATGTGCCAGCCAAACTGGGTGCGGATCGGATCGCTGACCTGATTGACCGGCAGGCTAAAAGCAGCCGCTACCAGCTCCGGCGGATAGGTTGCGCCATTATCGGCAAAGCCATTCCGGTCGAACGAACCAATATCACCGCCATTCTCACGCGATCCAATATCGTCGGAGCGCTCGGCGGCCAGCGTGGCAAAATCGGCACCGTTCCGAAGCTGCATAACAATCTCTTGTGCCGCAGGTAAAGCCGCTGCAAACGCTGCTTCAATCTGCTCTGGAGTCGCCTCAGCCGGGGGGGTAACGGCAACCAGGATCTGGCGTGCACTAACCCGTTCCGGCTCTGTCTTGTAGGTGAAGCCATCTTCGGGCACCAGCCGGGCCTGAATCTGCTCGTTAAGCAACCGCTCCCGGTACTGACCGAGCAACGCCTGCCGGAATTCATCTTTGCTTAACTCTGGCTGACGTTCGGTGACGATCAGTTCGAGTTCGTAGCGGCGAAACACCTCATCGATAATCTGATCAAACTGCACCCGTGCCTCAGCCGGTAGCGGTGTCGGTTCTGGGGTGAAGGTAGGCACCGGTGTCGGTGACAGCTCTGGGGTCGGGGTTGGACCACCAGGGGTTGGTGATGGAGTTGCGGTTGGTTCTGGTGTCGCCGTTGCCGCCGGATCGACCGTCGGTTCTGGGGTGACATTAGGATCGGGCGTCGGTGTCGGTTCGGGTAGTGGTGGAATGAAGATGAAGCCAAGATCGGCAACGATATTCTGAATGACCTCATCATCATTAATAGTAATACCGAATTCCCCGGCTGCTCGCTGCTTGATCTGGCGATCAATCCATTCCGACACCACTTGCTGATCAACTTCAGCCCGGCGCAACGCGCGGATCTGCTGATCGATCACGATACTGCGGCCCTGGAACTGCTGCGCAATCTGGGGATTGTTACCGAAGAGATCAAGCAACTGAAAATTCTGGATAATCTGCCGGGCGTATGCGATACGCTGTTCACGCCAGTAATTACTACGGGTTAACGTAACTGAGCCAACCTGGGCGACCGGTCGGCTGGGTATCCAGAGCTGTTCGTAGATCAATCCGCTCGTAACGGTGAGCAGAGCGATGACCAGCGCACTCGCTGTTACGATAATAATCAGGCGCTGACGGCGCTCTTCTTCCATGCGGCGACGTGATGGACGCCGCGGCGCAGGGGTTGGCGCCGAAGACGATGCGCTCCGTGGCGGTTTGGGTGTTTGTGACATAGGCTAAAACGGAATATCATCATCGCCAATATCGGGCGGTGGTTCACGGCGAGGGCCGCGCGACGGTTCATCAGAACGGGATGGACGCTGATCGAGCAAAATCATATCCTGCACAATCACTTCAACCCGTGAACGTGTCTGACCACTCTGCGCATCCTCCCAGGTTCGCGTTTGCAGGCGTCCCTCGATATACACCCGAGCGCCCCGACTCAGATATTGGTGGCAAATTTCAGCCAATCGATTCCAGGCAACAACATTAAACCATTCGGTCTCATCGTGCAGATCGCCATTCTGGTCACGCCACTGGCGACTGGCAGCAACACGAAACGTAGCGACCGGTGCGCCGGATGCGGTGTAACGTAGTTCGGGATCGACGCCAAGACGACCAATAATCAACACTTTATTCAGATCACGCGCCATGGCGTCTTCCCTCCACAGTTGTCCCAATCGCTACCAGCACACCGGTAAACGCCTACGCCTCACTCGGCGCTTCCTCTGTTTCCGACTCTGCCGGTTCGACAGGTGTCACCTGAACCGATTTCTCTTCGACCAGCACCAGCAGGTGGCGGAGAATGTTATCATTCAACCTGATAGTCCGGTCGAGTTCGGCAACCTTTGCCGCACTCAATTCGAGGGTGAAGAAGACGTAATAGCCTTCCGTGAACTTACGACGGCTGGCTTCACCGGTCACGTATTCCCGAATGGGATACGCCAGCTTGCGGCGTCCCCACGGCGACGACTGGCTCACCGTGTTAATCTTCCCGCCGAGTTGCTCAACAGTCTGTCTGATCCGGTCAATATTTGCCGTAATGCCTTCTTCGTTGGCAAACAATGGGTTGATGATAACAACCAGTTCGTACTCTCGACGACGTTCGCGCACAAAATCCTCCTCTGGCGATGTTTCGCTCATTGCATCACCGGCAGCGCGCTCCGGCGAGATGGCGAAACAGAAAGACTTTGGGGAGCTCCCCAATTCACGCTCCCCGTGACATCGTGCGATTATAGCATACCTTGCCTGATATGGTGTCAGGGGGTCTGTTCACTCTCTCGCTGCATTAGTGCTTCCCAGGCAGTTGGAGTATCGACATCGGTAACCACCGCCGGATCGTCAACTTCCAGCTCGATAACCCGATCTGCGTAGCGGCGAAAGATAGCACGGGCGCCGGTGTCGCCGTGCAGGGTGTAGAGTTCGGGGAAGAGTGAAGCGGCAATGATGACCGGATTGCCACGTTGACCCTGGTACAGCGGAACGAGCGCTACTGCACTGGGGGTTGTCTGATAGGCACTGAGGAGCTGGTTGATCAACCGGGTAGTGACCAGGGGCTGATCAACCAGCAATACCATCGCAGCAGCGGCATCGTCGGGTAAGGTGCGCAGACCGGCTACGAGCGAGGTGCTCAAGCCCGCACTGTAGGCTGGATTTGTGATGATGGTGAGGGGGAGATTGTGTAAGGCGGTACGCACGGCTGCCTCGGCAGCACCCACGACCACGGTCAGGCCGGCCAGGTGACTGGCGAGAGCTTCGCTGGCGATATGCGTCACTAACGGGCGACCACGCCAGGATAGAAGCTGTTTGGGTTGCCCCATACGAGAAGACTGGCCGGCAGCCAGCAGGAGACCGTAGATTTTCATTGCAGACCTCACGCACGACATTGATCAGGGTGTCGTCTTCGTGTGGAAAAACGCTACGGAGATCGCACAGTACCTGATCATCGACAATCCGGGTTATCACCGGTGGATTGGCCATGCGCAGCCGGTGCGCCAGCACGGTAGCCCCACAGCCAACAGGGGGCAGGGCGACATCGGCGCTGGGTTGCGTTGCACCGGGGAGTGAACCGCCACCAATCGCACTGGCACAATCCACCATCTGCGCTGGAATGCCGGCAGTGCGCAATTCGCCGGCAATACGCTCTGCGCACGCCTGCAATGCACTCAAGGGGGTGCTGATCAGTTGCCAGACCGGAATCTCGCGTAGGGCAGTGCCACGCAGATAGCTGTGCAGGGTTGCGGTTAAGCCGGCAATCGTACACTTATCAACCCGTAAGGCGCGGGCAAGTTGGTGACGCCGCAGTCTGGCGATCAGCTCACGACGCCCGACGATGATACCGGCTTGCGGCCCACCGAGCAGCTTATCGCCAGAAAATGTCACCAGGTCGGCACCGGCGGCAACACTCTCCTGCACGGTTGGCTCAGGCGGCAGGCCAAACTGACGGGTATCAATCAGAGTTCCGCTCCCCAGATCATCGAGTAGCGGTATACCATGGGTATGGGCAACCGCAGTTAACTCGACAAGGGGTGGTTCGTGGACGAACCCGATCAGACGAAAGTTACTGGTGTGGACGAGCAAGATCAGGGCAGTGCGCTCGGTGATGGCTGCGGTATAGTCACGGGCATAGGTGCGGTTGGTCGTGCCAACTTCAATCAGGAGAGCGCCGCTTACCCGTAAGACATTGGGAATACGGAAGCCACCACCGATTTCTACTGCCTGCCCACGCGAGACAATCACTTCGCGCCCGGCAGCTATGGCGATAAGCACCAGATAGACGGCAGCGGCGTTGCTGTTCACGACCAGGGCTACCTCGGCACCGGTAAGCTGAACCAGGAGCGATTCGAGATGAATGTGACACGAACCTCGTTCGCCCTGAGCCAGATCGTATTCGAGATTGCTGTAACCGCTGCCGACTTCCTGCATCGCCGCGCAAGCCGCAGCACTCAACGGCGCCCGACCGAGGTTGGTTTGGATGATGACCCCGGTGGCGTTGATCAACGGACGCAGGCTGGGAGTCACATCTGCGCACAGGTGCGCCTGGACAGCCGCTACCAGCGTAGACAGATCGGGTGGTGGGTGACCGGTACTGATAGATGTCCGCGCTTCGTTGAGAACAGCACGGGCAGCCTCTCGCACCAGTTCGTGCGGCATATCGGCCCCGTCGCTGCGGACGGCGCGGATGAGTCTATCGACACTGGGTAAGGCGCGGAACGTCATTGTTTATCCCAGACCATCACGACTCGGTTGCGTTATCTCAAAAGCCTTGCGCAGCACCTGTTCGTAACTGGGTGTCAGCTCGCGTTTCCGCCGTGCCATCACGATGCGGGCGACGCTGATCATAGTATCAATGCGGTACTCGCGAAAGACCTCGCCGCCCCAGGTGAAATGGGGAACGTTTTTTGGCGCACTATGCATACCGAAGACATTCGATCCGGTACCAATCATCGTTCCACCGGTCAGATGGAGACCGATCCCCAGCTTCACGTGATCGGCCAGAAAGCAGCCCAGCTTTAGAATACCGGTATCGATCTGGCCGATGCCTTCGAGGAGCACGCGCACCGAACCATAGTTGTTTTTCAAGTCGGAATTGGTCGTCATTGCCCCGATATTCACCCATTCCCCTAGCCAGCTATGACCGAGAAAGCCATCGTGATGTTTGTTGGAATAGCCGTGAATAATCGACGCCTCCACCTCACCGCCAATCCGACACACCGGCCCGATACAGGTTTCGGCACGGATACGAGCACTGGCAATCAGGGTGCCTGGGCCAATGTAGGCCGGCCCCTGAATGTAACTGAATGGCTCGATCTGCGCTGCCTCGACGAAGACCGGCCCGTCGCGACTATCAAACACGATTGGCCCAGCCAGTTGCGCCGTCGGATCGACATAGACCCGCTTGCCATGGGCGATGACGTGAGGTGCATCGGTTGTCAACAGCGGTAACCGACGGGCCAGCAATGGTTCATCACGAATGAGCTGTTCGCCGGCCTGCGTGATGAGATCCCAGGGATAGGTCAGCAGTGGTGCGGTGAGTTGCAGTTCGCGTATCCGGGCAAAGCGCAGCAATTCGTCACGTGCGGCTTCAGCCTGCTGCTCACGAAGATAATAGATGATTGCACTGGCCAGGGCCGGCGATATGCGAGCACCAAGGAGCGTTTCACCGGCAATGCAGGCAGTGTTGATCGGCTCACAGACAAGTGCCGGCAACCACTCCAGATTGAGGGCCCGGCCATTCACGAAGATGACCGGATCACTTCGGGCCAGCAATTCGGCCAGTCCACCGGCAGGGCCAAAGTGGGGCATCAGGTGGGCACGACAGAGACCGTAAGCCGGTTGGTCAAGAATAGCGGCAACCCGTTCACGGGTTGAAAATGCCCCACAGCGAAGTTCAAAGACCGGACGGGCCTGAACCAGCGTAGCAAAATGGCGCCAGAGTTCATCTTCAAACAGGATGACGGTCATAAGGTTTTGCGACCATGGCTATACGTGTGGTGATACTGCTCACTCAAAGCATAGCATAGAATGCATTGTTGGCAAGGAACTGAATAGAACGAAGCTAGAAGTTATCTCATTCATTGATCGTGATGAGCAGTCACAGCATCCTCGTGACCGGCAGGGGCAACAGCGTGACCCGTGCCGGATCGTGAGCACGACTGGTGTGGCAGCCATGTTGCCGCATGCCAAACGCCGCGACATGCGCCTGACAAGCGGGCAAGGCAACCTATCCTGCGCGTGATGGCACGACTGGAGCTGCGCGTTGCCAACGGGCCAGGAGCAGGGTAGGCTGTCGTGGTGATTGGCAAGCGTTTATGAGCTTGTGCGACAGGATGGTAGCACGACAGCACAGCTTTATGAGATACATTATGGAACATCATGCACCATACCATTGAAGTATGGAAGCCATGCTGCGGCCCGTCAAACCAAGCGCCACTGACACTGCCAGATCAGAACGATGGTGTGTTATCAATCTGTAATCCACCGCTATGCAAAAGTTATCCACAATTTTCGTTTACTTATCCACATTACGACAGGGTATCGTGGATAGATTGGGGATAACGGCGTCCAACGAAACGACAATCGTGATCAGTAGTGCGTTCGCCCTATGAGGTTGATAGCTATCAGTGCCGATTAGCGACCGCACCACCTGTCTACCGCTGCACCGGTTCAGCAGTTGGCTGAACCGTAATCACACCCACATCAACCGTTCCCTGATTGGGCACGTCAACCGCAACTTCCCAGGCCGTACCGGCAAACGCAACGTAGAGTATTTGCCGTCCTGACGGCACACCACGCACGATGAAACTGCCATCAGCTGCAACCGGAATTTCAGTTAAATCTGTCCCGGTAAAGACCACTGCTCCCCCGGCAGGTGCCACGACTCGCCCCACAATATCACCCCGACCACCGGGCAGAGCTATCAGATTACTCCGCCAGAGTGCAATCAAAGCGATAAGTACCAGCACACTACTCAAGCAGACAATCGCGATCCGCACTACTCGTCGTCCCTGGCCTGGTGGAATAACCGGTGGTTGCCATTGCACATAGTAATCGGGATCAAATTGCCCCTGTGGCGGTTGCGATGATCGCTGTTCGTCGGTCATAATGCCACCTTCGAGAACATTGCCATGTCCTCACGGCCTGCGCACACTCACATCATCGAAGCAGGCACTCGATGCATCCCAACTGCGGAAGCCGATACCGCCTTGATCAAAACTGCTATCACGTGCCTGAACAACCGGTTGACCATCGATAGAGGCAACAAATGTATTCCCGCGTACCTCCAAGCGCACTGTGCGATCTGAGCCATACCAATCGTAGCCGGCGGGTGCATCTACGCGGGCAATCGGCACTGCCAGCTCATTAACATTGATCCACTTGCGAATGATGAATGCCCCTTGCCCGTAGCCTGGATCGTACTGGAACGAGTAGCCATTGAATTTTGGCCCACCCGAGTCGCGGAAGAAGAGGCCATAGCCATTCCCTCTGGTCAGACGGGCCAGGCTGACATCGATCACGTAGTCACTGCGATCAAATGAGCGATAGATCCGCCCTGGCCCATCGATACAAAGGCGTCCCTCACGAATTTGCCAGCGTCCGTTCTGAATAGTCCAGTTATTGAGATTGGAAAAATCGTCGCGAAACAGATCGCCACAGGTGCTCCCGAACGCACTTGCTACCCGACAGAGCGCATCACGGGTGCCTTCACCGGTGAGCATTAAGCCGGAAATCGCTACTGCTGCCACCAGTGCCAACAGAATGGTAATTTCAGTCATCGACTGACCGGTTTTTCCCCAATCGAGTCGCTTCACGACACCCACTCCTTTCACAGTTGTGCTGTGAAGGGAATGTCACGATGCTGTCAGATACGTGATGGCCAGACCTGTACCCGATTACTGTGAAATGTGCTCTGTCCACCCAGATCGGCCAGTGCATCAGGGGTTGTCCAGTTGACATTCCGCCCATCGGGCGAGAGTGAAGGCCAGTGGCCCTTAACCGCAGAGACAACACCAGGTGGTACGTTGGTACTCACAACTGCACGCAGATGGCACTGCCCCCGTTGATTACTGACAACGACAACGTCACCATCACGAATGTTGCGTGCGGCAGCATCGACCGGATTAATCTCGATAGTCGGTTCTCCCTCTTTTGCCCGCAAACTGGGCTGGTTGGCCATACTTGACGAGACAAAATGGTGAGCAGCGGCTGAGATAAGGGTTAGCCATCCCTCCTCCGGCGGATGTGCGACATACTCAGCCGGTGGTTCATAATGGGGAAGCGGATCAAGCCCCTGAGCAGCTAGGGTCGCACTCCACAATTCAACTTTGCCTGATGGAGTTGGGAAGTGACCATCAGCAAACGGCACTTCGTTCTCTGGTGACAGTGTGAGCCGAACGGTTCCCTCTTGTTGCAGACGTTCAAAGGTGATGCCGGCCAGAAACGGATTGCGTGCCCGCGAGGCATCAAGGACACCACGGATCGCCTCTTCCGCACTCTCGTGCAGCCACGGTTCGCTATAGCCCATCGCCTGCGCCAGCAAGCGGGTCACGTCCCAATTGCTCTTCGCTTTACCCAAGGGGGCAATTGCCGGTTGGTTAAGCGTGAGATAGCGATGACCATAGGCACGGTGCAGATCGAGGTGTTCGAGTTGACTGGTTGCCGGTAAGACAATATCGGCATAGCGGGCCGTATCGGTCATAAAGAGTTCGTGGACGACGGTAAAGAGGTCTTCACGCCGCAACCCCTGTTCGATCAGGCCGGCATTGGGTGATGAAGCGAGAGGGTTAGCGCAGTAGACAAAGAGGGACATGATTGGCGGATCGGTTACTTCGCCGGTGAGAGCCGCGCCAAGACGGTTCATATTGACAGTCCGCGGTACTGGTGGGCATTCAGAGGCATGACCAACGGCTTCCGCATCCCACGTTACATAACCGCCGGTGGAATAGGCCAGGCCACCGCCACGCACACCGTACTGTCCCACAACCGCCGGCAGGCAAAGGAGTGCCCGGAAGGTCTGACCACCATTCTGATGGCGTTGAATACCGTCGGCTGTTTTAATGATAGCCGGTTTGGTGGTTGCATAGCGACGGGCCAGTTCAATGATGGTTGATACCGGCAGTCCGGTAATGGTTGCTACCCGTTCGGGATCATATTCGGCAGCCCGTGTACGCAATTCACGCCAGCCAACCGTATGCGCTTCTAACCATGCCTCATCGTGCAGGTTTTCAGCGAAGATGACATTCATCATGCCCAAGGCCAGCGCCCCATCGGTTGCCGGCCTGATCGCCAGATGGAGATCGGCAGAGCGAGCGGTAGCCGTCCGTCGTGGATCGATCACCACCACATAGGCACCGGCACGCTGTGCCTGACGGATAAACGGCATTGCGTGAGGGCCGGCGCTGGCCGGGTTATGCCCCCAAAGGATGATGAGCCGGCTGTGCCGCAGGTCGTCATAGTCGGGACTACGACGGGCGCCAAGCGTGTCATAGACAGCAGCGTGGGCAGCAGCACAGCAGATCGTTCGATCCAGACCGCTGGCTCCTATCCGGTTCCACAAGCGGGCATCAACAATTGCCGTTTGCAGCAAACCCAGCGTGCCACTGTACGAATAGGGCAGGATCGCAGCAGCACCGTATTCGGCGATAATTGCCCGCCAGCGCTCTGCGATGGTAGTGATCGCTTCGTCCCAGCTTATCCGTTCCCAGCGTCCGCTGCCTTTTGGTCCTACCCGACGGAGTGGATAGAGTAGCCGATCAGGACTGTACACTCGTTCGAGGTACGGACGGACTTTGGCACACAGCCAGCCCTGGGTGATCGGATGTTCAGGATCGGCATAAAACGCGACTGCCCGTCCATCACGCACTTCCGTTATGGTGGCACAGGTATCGGGGCAATCATGCGGGCAGCAACCACGAACACGTTGTGTTGTCATAGCAATCTCTCCGCTAGCGGTTATTTTACGTATTGTAGCACTCTCAAATTGTTGTGACCAGAATCCGCTTCAGGACTGGATGATATCAAATCTGGTCGTGACACATCAGTCAACAATGACCCCGATACTGCACCTGAACGATGCACCGCTAGACGCTAGTAGGGGCGACACCTGCGTCTTACCTACCTGGTACGCCGGGAGTCGTAGGAGCACGGCATGCCGTGCCCCTACTCCAAACGACGCGAGACGCGCACGATGCGCAGGCAAGGCAATCAATCCAGTCTATGATGAGACGAACGAAGCTGCTCTCTCCCATACCAACCTATGCAATTACCCATATGTTGCCAGGTAGCCAGTATGGTGCATCGGTTGTGTCACGGGCTAGCAGGGATCGCCCTGACCGTGCTCGGTAGGGGCGCACGGCTGTGCGCCCCTACCAATGCCGGTGCGGGATGCTGTCGCCATCCCCAGGACGCCAATGGTTGCCGGCGGGCACCCGGTGATGCCCGATCAGGGTGCAGCAGCGCCCACTGCGGGGATGAGCGTCCATCTGGGAAGCACCCAGTCCTACCCCACCTGGCAAGACACCCCCGTCCGCCACCACGGTGTCCATCCGGTTATCGTTGGTGATCCCCCTGCGGCGACGGGCGGATAAACCGAATAGCTTCGGCATCACGACAGGGCTGGTGCCGGGCGGTGATGTCCGGAGGAGTGTACGCTGGGATAGTCCCTGATAAAGAATGCAGCGGGTGACTACAGAATTATGGGTAATGAAAAGCCCATACCAACGGGTTGGGCGCAGGACAGGCAGGCTTTGATGATTGGCAAGCGTTCATGCGTCTGTGCGACAGTCTGGGAGATCGACAGCACAGCTTTTAAGTTCTAGAACCTGTTTCAAAAAACATCTACGAGAAGGTATCTTCTTCATTGCCGCTCGATATCCATGTTCATGACGAGCCCACCCGGCCTCCGCGTGACCAGCCGGGTCAACGACGTGACACGCGCCAGATCGTGAGTACGGCTGGCGCAGCAGCATGGCTGCCGCACTCCAAACAACGCCACACGCGGATGATGAGTGAGCAAGGCAACCAATCCAGCGCGTGATAGCACCGGAGATGGTTATTCGAGCGCGACAGTACAACTTTTTATGAAATAAGTTCTACGTTCACACCTGCATTATTTGCCGGACGGATTATACCAGACTATCAGGATTGCACCAGTTCATTCAGAGCTGGAGTAATGTGTCTGTCGGGCATTGCTGCGTCGTGTAACACCTGTGATGCGCTATCCTTCAGCAAGAGTATCAGTACTGTGCTGATGATGCCACAAGACGCCGGAGAGCGAATGAACGAATGGTGTTCCCGACATGATGCACGGGTTCATCACGCATCGCGTGCCACGCCTGGGTGGGAGGGACGGGTTCGTAGGGGTGGGTTTGGAACCCACCCCTACGAAATGCTTGGGGTGCGGATGCGGTGGTCACCCTTATCTCACATCTGGTAAGATGCCAGGCACAGAACGCGCACCAATCAGCCCACCCTTCTGCCACCTCTGCATCCATCCGCATCCCGTGCGATGTCAATCGGCAGGGGTGGAACAGCGGTACATACAGCATATCCATGCGCATCCACCAGACCTATGTTTGTGCATTTTCTGCAGGTTATTCCCACGGTTCCGCACGGCTGGATTCGGATACTCACGGATGACCACACCATCGATGCCATGCGATGATGCACAGTATCAATCAAGGTTTGGTATGAGAGACAACAATATACACGGCAGACATATGAGGATGTCAGATGGTTCTGGATGCCAGAATAATCAACCCATGAAACGGCTTCACTCTCTACACCAACCATGCCCCATTTCATAACAGTTGCCAATACTATCGTGATTGAGTCATTATATCGGTTTTTAACGTTTCAACTCTAGCCAAAATCAAGCTGTAAGTGGTATAATTGATGCGCCGCAGTTGCAGAGGTCGTATTATTCGCACTACCAGCAAAGCAAACAGGGAGCGCCGCATGAATATTTTGGTTGTTGATGATGACATCCCCAGTGCAAGAATGACTTCTTACTTGCTTGAAGAAGCTGGTTATCGTGTCTTTCGGGCACATGATACGTCCAACATTCTCCAGTTGATCGAGCAACACAATCCTGATCTCATCCTGTTGGATGTCATGATGCCTAAAATTGATGGGTTCGAGGTTTGTCGCCAAATTCGACGCAACTCCGACATCCCGATCATTTTCCTCTCGGCCCGCCATCAACTCCAGGATCGGGTTACGGGTCTTCAAATCGGTGGTGACGACTATCTGGTCAAACCGTTTGAACCTTCGGAATTGCTGGCGCGTGTTGAAGCTGTCTTACGACGACGCAACGCTGATGTGCTCAATACCTCGACTCGTCTCAGTCAGGGCAATCTCACGCTCGATCCCGTCGAACACAAAGTTCTTTTCACCGATGGTCGCTCTGTCGAATTGACCCCACTCGAATTTCGGTTGCTCTACTACCTGATGAAGAATTCGGGACGAATCTTGAACGTAACCCAAATTCTGAGTAAAGTATGGGGGTACGACTACGAAGGCGAAAGCAATTTAGTCGCCGTTTACATCCGCCGTCTGCGTACAAAGGTGGAGGAAGACCCGGATCATCCACGGCACGTCATCACGGTACGCAATCTCGGCTATAAGTTTGAGCCATAGTTTGAGATACATCGACTATTGACATGAAGCATAACACCTGGCAACTGCAAACGATGATCCGCCGCCTCTTGCCGTTGCCGGCATTGGGGTTAGGCTGGCTGCTCACCCAATTCAATCTACCATCTGCCGCCTGGAATGGATTGATCGGTTACAGTTTGGTCAACGTTGTCTTGCTGCTATTGCTCCGCCGTTACCCAACTTCAACTAACCTCCTCCTAACACTCGCCGGCCTGAGCGATTTGCTGATGATCATCTGGTCGATCTTCCTGATCAGCACCAACCCGCTGCCGGCCGTTGTTCAGGGAGTAGGTATTTTGCGCACGTGGCGGTATCGATTCCATTCATTATGGCCGGCACTGCTGCCGGCGTTGATTGGCCTAATCTACCCGCTTACCACTCCTTCGCCCTGGACTGACAATCCACTAACGTTGACCACGCTGGTGCCAGTTGGTAGTTTCCTGTTGAGCATCATCACTGTTCTGATTTTGGTCTGGTTTGGGCAGCAACGCAACCTGGTAGCTCTCGATTGGCAGACACGGTACGATCAGCTTCACCGTGAACAAAAACAGCAGGTCGCCAGCCTGGAAGCCTCGAATAACGATCTGCGTGAGCGGCTACGACGGATGGAGGCCCTTGGCGAAAGCTTGCGTGCTATCAGCAGTTCACTGAGCCTGGATGATGTTCTGCGCCAGATTCTCGACTCGCTGACCCGTATGCTGGGGGTGCAGCGGGTCGATAATGTGGCGCTGACATTGGCCCACGCTAACGGACTTGAACACCAGATTCTGCATACCGATGCACAACAATTAGACTGGGCAACCGCTTTGGCTCAAGTCGTTATTACCGAGAAACGAACCGTCTTGCTTGATGCCCACGAGATAGCGCAAGAACCGGCATGGCAATCCCTGGCCGATCAGCAATGGCAGGCTGCGCTCAGCGTTCCTCTCTTTGATCCCGATCAGCCTGACCGGATTCGCGGTGCCCTCAGTGTGGTAAGTCGGCAGAGTGAAGCCTTCTTTCTGGCCGAAGAGCGCCATTTGACCTCGTTTAGTATCCAGGTCATGATTGCGATTCGGAACGCCGAACTCCACGTTCAGTTGAGTCGACAACAGGCGATGCTCAGCGCAATTCTGCACGATATGGCCGACGGTCTGATCGTGTACGATAAAGCGGGTAACGTATACCTTGACAACGCCGTAGCACGACAGGCGATAGAGCATAGTGCTGCTTGCAATGGCAAACTGGCCGATCACCTGATTGACATGGCGCTTCAGCTCTACCAGAACAGGGTCTCGTTCAGCAAAGAAATCGTTGACGGCGAAGCCGAACAGGCTCGCTATTACCAGATTCACGCCACCCTGGTGAATCCGTCACCCGATACCTGCCTGGCTGTGCTGGTGCTACACGATATTACCGACCAGAAAATACAGGAGCGGCAGCGCCGGGAATTTATTGGCAAACTTGCTCATGAGCTGCGTAATCCGCTGAACGTTCTTAACGGTAATCTTGATATTGTCCTTAAGGAAAGTGATAACATTGGTAAGCTTACCGAAGCGCAACGCCATTTCCTCGGTGAAGTGAAAGACAGTTATAAACGCTTGTGGAAACGCATTGAGGAGTTGATAGAGATCAATCGTAATGGCTCCAGTCAATTGAAGCTACGGCCGGTGCGCACCAATATCATTGACATTATCATTACTACGTGCATTCAGCAACAACAACCGGCGAAATCATGCAGCGTCGATCTGCGTTGGGAGCTGCCGGATCAGTTACCCGATATGTTTCTCGATGAGGAACGTATTGGTCAGGTACTAACCAATCTGATCGAGAATGCGATCAAAGCGATGCCCAATGGTGGTCAGATCACCGTGAGTGCTGAACGACAGCAGGATTATGTTTATGTGCACGTGACCGATACCGGGATCGGTATTCCGACCGATCAGATTGAAAAAGTGTTTCTGCCCTATCATCAGGTACCAAGCCATTCTAATGGTCGCGAGAGGAAAAATACCCACCTCGGCCTTGGGCTGGCCATTTGCAAACAATTTGTTGAAGCCCACAACGGCAGAATCTGGATATCACACAGTAAAGTCGGGGAAGGAACCCGCTTCACCTTTTCTCTCCCCATATTGTACAAGACTGAACAATAGGTTAACACCGGCAATCAAACTACTGTGTGAGTGAAATGATTTCTGAATATTTCGTTATCTTAATTGCTGCTGAAATGTGCTATCTTTGCAATAAGAATATTTCGTTACACTATGTAGCTCTGAGGACGCTGAATCGGGTAGTCTGATCATTAACAACAGGATTGGTGAAGATTCCTGTTCATGGTTGGCGAAATCATTGCTGACACAATAGTCGCTATCCAGACAGGTTGGCGGGAGAAACTAGGTGAAGGTTGCACTCATTGCTCTACCCGGCAAACAGACCAATCAAATACCGCCCCTAACTCTGGCCTACGTGGCGGCTGCTTTGGAACAACGTCGCATCATCGTGCGGATGTACGACCACATCCTGAATGCGACGGGAAGCTGGCACGATATTGAACGTCGCCAGCAAACGTTTCAGCCCCAACGTGTCATCGTCGGCGGTGAAGATAGCCGCACCATTGAACAGGCAGTTGCAGATTCATCCTTATCCTGACATTTTGCCATTACTGGTTCAACGCAACGGTACTGATGTGCCCGCAGCCATCACCGGTGTCCTGGCCTGACTCGATGGCGCAGCAACGGTCAATCAATGCCTGCCAAACGATATTCCCTTTCCAGCCTGTCATCTACTGTCGCTTGAGCACTACGCCCCCCGAGCACCGGGCGGAGAGTTACAAACACCCGTTGTGAGCGGTTGGCATATCAATGGTCAATGGTACATACGCTAGCCCCGCCATATCGGTCAGGAGCTGCGCACACTGGTGGAGGAGACCGGCATACGCCGCGTACTGTCCTGCGAGCCGGCATTGACCATCGATGAACAATGGTTTACTGAACTACTCGACTACCTGACAAACGCCAGTTTGAATGTCAAATGGCAAGCCGTAGTCGCCCTTGAATATCTGCATGAAGATTCTATTCTGCGGCTGGCTCAGACCGGTTGCGCAGCACTGACATTTGTTATTGCTACTACCAGCATTTTTGACTCTGCCAGTAGGTGTAACCAAGCGCGTAAATTGATCACTGCTATCCGTGAGCACGGCATCTACACCCACGCAGCAATTCTACTCGAACCACCCTACGAATCTATCGCTCGCCTGATCGACGTTGCTGCTACATTTGGACTGAACGATGTCTCTTTTGTATTGATGCAGACGATGCGTGTAGGTGATGACGAGCAAACCATTAAACGCCTTGCCCGTCAACGGTATCAGGAAGGACAAACCCGCCAGCGCCTGGTTGATCGTTTTGGCCCGGTCCTCGGCGGTTTGCTCTGGCAACTACGGGTGCAACATGTGAATGAGGACGACGGATTGGGTAGGTAGAAGTGGGTTCTTATATCACCCTTACCGGTACCCCCCGCTCGGCCAGGTAGCGTTTGACATCGGCCACCGAGTAATCGCCGAAGTGGAAGATGGACGCGGCCAGTACCGCATCGGCACCGCCTTCGACGATGCCGCGATACATGTCGTGCGGCGAACCAACCCCACCGGACGCAATGACCGGTACCGGGGAGATTGCCGTGATAGCCTGTAATAGCTCCAGATCATAACCGATACGCGCACCGTCGGCGTCCATGCTGTTAATGCAAATCTCGCCTACCCCAAGATCGATCCCTTGCTTGATCCATTCGATAGCGTCAAGCCCCGTCGGGCGCGGATTGGCCCCGGTATGCGTAAAGACTTCCCAGCGTGGTGGTTCGCCCGGTGCGTTCACCCGTTTAGCATCAACCGACAGTACAATGCACTGGCTGCCAAACCGCCGGGCACCCTCGGCGATGAGTTGCGGGTTGTAGACCGCTGCTGTATTCAGGCTGACCTTGTCGGCACCGGCCCGCAGCATGCGATACATATCGTCAACGCTGCGTAAACCACCACCAACTGTGAGCGGAATAAACACCTCGGCAGCCGTACGTTCTACAACCTCGACCATAATTACCCGTTCATCACTGGATGCCGTGATGTCGTAGAAGACCAGTTCATCGGCTCCAGCAGCATTGTAAACAGCTGCCAGCTCTACTGGATCACCGGCATCACGGTGATTCAGGAATTTTACTCCTTTCACCACACGTCCCGCTTTGACATCAAGACAGGGAATGATTCGTCGTGTCAGCATATGTTGGTCCTCGGTAAAGTTCGGCATGCGAGCGAGCTGTATTATGGCAGAAGTGGCCAGTAAACCATCGCTGAGTTGGTAGTAGGTGTTGTATGATACCACCTTCTTGAACACATCAATCACTATTTTGGCCGCACCTGTCCACGCCGACCACGCTCTTCAACCGGTGTCGGAGGTTCCGTGTCTGTTACCTGCTTAGCCTGTGCGTCATCGATCAGAAATTGGGTCGCACGCACCCCCCACACCGCCAGGAGCGAGACGCTGAAGAGCAGGAACGGGACGACCAGCACCAGGCTGCTGATAAACAAGATAAAGCCCATCAAGAGCATGGTGATCAGAGTATAGATGGGGCGACTGACGATCAAGATCAGAGCGTTGCGCACAATCTGGCGGAGCGAAGGCTGTTCCAATAACACCATCATTGGGAAAGCATAGATGATGATGGCCGACCAGAGCATAAACAGGTAGAGAAAAAAGCCGATCAGGAGTCCTCCCAGCAGACCGGACACATTGGCATAGAAGGCCAGGTTCCACAAAATCAGGGCCAGACCGGCCATCCAGATACCGTATAAACGCCACGCCGGAATTGCATACGTCCGTATACCGGCGAAGAAATCGGTTAATTTGCTGGCCCGACCTTCGGTGATCCGCTTGCTCAGCGCGTACAGGCCACCAAATGCCGGAGCTGCCGGTACGACGCCAATTAGTGCCGCTGCTGCCGCGGGGAGGGCAGCGTTACTCACCATCGCAACGTAGGCAATACTGAAGAGTGGTACACTCAGCGCGGCCCAGATAATGTTGGCAAACGTGAGCAGCAAAAATTCATCAAACAGATCGCGCAGTGCATGCCAGAAGACGCGAAACGGTGCGGTGATATCGGCTGAATTGATTATTTGGCGCTGACTCATAACTCTTGTATTATAGCTGAAGTTTGCGGTACCTGCTCTCGCCACTGTACGGGCGCCTGTAGCCACCGGCCTGTCGATAAGCGTTTGCCAGGACGGATATGCCCGTGATTCGGTCACTCCCACCAGAAAAAAAGCACCCGGCTCTACGCATCCCACTGCTGATCCCGGCGAATGATTGACACCAGCAGCTATCCCAGACTACGGTGCATCTTCGGCCCATAACACCATGACCCGTTGATCATCAATGGCAAACAGGCCGTGGTCGAGTGGTGCATCACTCAGTGAGCGCCAGCCAACCACCTCATTGCCATGAATGTCGTAGATTGCAAAATCGCCACTCACTGCGCCGTTGGTGAAATAGCGCGCCTGTGGCCCCAATAACGCCAGTACTCTACCGGCAAGATCGGTGGCCTGAGCCTGGGGCACGACCTCGTCGGGGTAGGCCAGGTCGTGGGCGATAAGGTTGGTCACGATCTTTACTGCGATCCGTCGCGGCACTTCGATCCAGTGCTGCCCGAGAGGCTGGAAGTCGAGTTCACGGGCCGCCGCATCGAGTGCATCACGCGGATCGGTCGGTGGTTGGTACAGGCGAAATACCGCCCCGGTGAGGGGATAACTTTGGGCACGGGCCGTTTCGATGGCGATCCATAGTCCCTCAAGCGCAGGATCGGTCTCCAGGGTCAGTATTGGTTGTGACATAATGCCTCACTTCACTTTCCAGGCTTCATAAGTGCTATGATACCGCGAGTCCACGATTATAATGTGTAATTCAATCGTCGTCGATCACGGCCTGCGAACAGTGAATAATGCATACAGTGGTATGATGGAGAGCAGTGGGGAATAACCGAACAGCGTTGAGGCTGGCGATGTTCGCATTAGAGGAGATTGTTGTGCATGAATAACCCGATGACCACCACGATTGACCAGTTATGTGCCAATGCGATTCGAGCACTGGCGATTGATGCCGTTCAGCAAGCTAACAGTGGCCATCCCGGCATGCCACTTGGGATGGCCGACGCTGCATACGTGCTTTGGACGCGCTTTCTGAAGCATAATCCGAGCGATCCACACTGGCCAAACCGGGATCGTTTCGTCCTATCAGCCGGTCACGGTTCGATGTTACTCTACGCCCTACTCCACCTTACCGGTTACAATGTGGCGCTGGATGACCTGAAACAATTTCGGCAATGGGGGAGTCGCACACCCGGTCATCCTGAGTATCACGAAACGCCGGGGGTTGAGATGACGACCGGCCCGCTCGGTCAGGGGATTGCAACGGCAGTCGGGATGGCAATTGCCGAGCGCTGGCTAGCGACCAAATTTAACCGGGTAGGGTTTCCGGTCGTTGATCACTATACTTATGTCATCGCCAGCGATGGTGATCTGATGGAAGGCATCTCCCACGAGGCGGCCAGTCTGGCCGGCCATTTACAGCTGGGGAAACTAATTGTCTTGTACGATAGCAACGATATTTCGCTGGTGGGACCAACCCGCCTGGCCTGGAGCGAACAGGTTGCCGATCGGTTTACCGCTTATGGCTGGCAGGTGTTGTACGCCGATGGTCACAATATGGCGTCGGTGGCACTGGCCCTGGCTGAAGCGATTGCTGATGGTGAACGGCCTTCCCTCATCATCACCCGCACGGTGATAGGGTATGCCAGTCCACGGGCCGGCAGTCACAAGGCTCACGGCGAGCCGCTTGGCGTCGAAGGCGTGAAATTGACCAAAGAGGCGTTAGGCTGGCCGCAGGAACCGGCTTTCTACGTACCTGACGAAGTCTATGAACATATGCACATGGCGGTTGAAGTTGGTGAGACCCGCCAGCGTGAATGGGAGGCGATGTTCCGACGGTATCGCGCGTCGTATCCCGATCTGGCTGCGCAGTGGGATCTGATGCAGCAGGGCGGTTTACCAACAGGCTGGGAACAGGCGATACCGACCTTTGTCCCTGATCCGAAAGCTAAAGGTACCCGTGTCGCGTCGGGAGCCGTGTTGCAGGCACTCGCTCCGATTATCCCCGGTCTGCTGGGAGGTTCAGCCGATCTGCACACCTCGGACTTTACCTATCTGGAAGGATTGGGTTCGATCAACGGTGAGGATTTCAGTGCGCGCAACCTGCATTTCGGCGTGCGTGAGCACGCGATGGGTGCCATTCTCAACGGTATGGCGCTGCACGGCGGGATTATTCCCTACGGCGGTACCTTCCTCGTGTTCAGCGACTACATGCGCCCGGCCATCCGGCTGGCGGCCTTGATGCGGTTACGAGTGATTTACGTCTTTACGCACGACAGTATCGGCGTTGGCGAAGATGGGCCGACCCACCAGCCGGTAGAGCATCTGCTGGCACTGCGGGCCATTCCCAACCTGCTGGTTGTGCGACCGGGCGATGCCAATGAGGTGGCAATGGCCTGGCGTTTGGCACTGCAACGGAGCGATGGCCCAACCGCGATCATCCTCTCCCGGCAGAACGTGCCGACACTTGACCGGACGCAGCTTGGTGCCGCCGATGGTACCCTGCGCGGTGGCTATGTGCTGCGTGATGCGGACGCGGCTCAGGCGTTGATCATTGCGACCGGTTCGGAAGTAGCGCTGGCCCTGGCAGCCGCCGATCATCTGGCCGGGGAAGGCAT
Organism: Chloroflexus sp.; assembly: GCF_034432675.1. Taxonomy (GTDB): domain Bacteria; phylum Chloroflexota; class Chloroflexia; order Chloroflexales; family Chloroflexaceae; genus Chloroflexus. The sequence goes on from NZ_DAOUBI010000143.1 coordinate 37,783, forward strand.
TGCCACCCGCGTTGTCAGTATGCCTTGTCGCGAACTGTTTGATCAACAAGATGCTGTCTACCGTGATCGGGTGCTGCCACCGCAGATCAGAGCGCGGGTAGCCGTAGAGGCGGGGCGCTCAATCGGCTGGGAGCGCTACGTTGGCTGTGCAGGCGCGATTATCGGGGTGGATCGCTTCGGTGCCTCAGCGCCATTCCAGCGCATCTACACCGAATTCGGTCTGACCGTCGAACGGATTGTGTCAGCGGTGAAAGATCAGCTTGGGCGGCATGGCTAGCGTTGGCTATGATCGGCTACTAAGCAGCTCAAGGGTAGTGACATGAAGGCAACCGGATGTCGTTGCCTTCATGTTGCCGCTGGAATTGAGCCTATATCTGCCGGAGAACACTACCAGCGCTCGTTACGCGGCCAGAGCGCCCACACAATGGCCGCTGCTGCGGCCCACCAGGCCCGGTTGGCTTCGCGCTCCAGACCACGAGTGCGGAGCTGCACACCACCGAGGAATAACCCGGTTGCGAGCATTCCCCCCATCAAGCGGTCGGTGGCCCGCTCAACCCGTTTCATACTGCGTTCAAGTCGACTCAGATCGGAACGGGTCTGCAATTCGCCCCGATTTGCCGCCCGGTAGTAAGCATCCATCTGCCGTGGCAACCCGATCAGTATCTGACCAAGTTCAGTTAGCTCTTGCTGCAACTTCTCGACCCAATTGCCATTGCGTTGTTCTTGAGCCAGCATCGCGCGTGCGAACGGTCGTAACTCCTGAAACAGATTAATGTCAGGGTAAATCTCAGTAGCAAGACCGGCAACCATGCTCAACGCTCGCCCCAAATAGAGTAGGTCTTGGGGAATCTGAAACGGCAAATCGTAGATCAGATCCTTCGTCTCGGCCATAATTGCCTCGACATCGAGGTTGGTCAGCTCGCGCACGGTACGATTGAACGAATAACGCAGCATCGTCTCGATAGCCGCTTTGATCGCCCGCCGATCAGCACCGGGCAGGATCATATTGAGTTGTTCGAGAGCGTTCAGAATCCGGTCGGCATCGTTGGTTGCCAGACCCAACACGCCCTGCCGCATAATCTCCATCGTTTGCGGTGGCAGATGACCAACCATGCCGAAATCGACAAAGATGAGCGTGAAGGGTGTGCCGGCCGACACTTCATCCGGAGGCCTGTCAATCGGCAGCCCGGCCTCAACCGCATTCATAGTGTGATGACCGTTGCGGCTAACCGGCATTACCGGTGATGATGGCTGAACGGGCGCTAAATCACTTTCTATCCGCACGAAGAGATTGCCGGGATGCGGATCGGCGTGGAAGAAGCCGTCGATGAAAAACTGTTTCAGGTAGCAATTGTTCAACCGGGCAGCCAGCTCAAGCCGACTGACACCCAACTGATCAAGCGTGTGCAGGTCGGTAATCTTAATCCCGCTGATCCGCTCCATCACCAACACACGCCGGGTTGTTAACTCGAAGATCGGTTCGGGAATGTAAATCCCCGAATGGTTAACGAAGTTTTTGCGGAACGTCGCTGCCGAATGTGCCTCTTGCACATAGTCCAATTCCTGCACGAGCACACGGGCAAATTCGGCCAGCAATGCCTCCAGGTCGGCGCGCCGACGAATGGGCGGATAGTTTTTGATCAGACGCACGACCCAGGTCACTGCGCTCAGATCGACCTCGATAATCTTATCGATCCAGGGGCGTTGCACCTTTACCGCCACCTCACGGCCATCGTGCAAAACGGCATAGTGCACCTGCCCCAGCGATGCAGCCGCGACACAATCGGTCTCAAAGCTGCGAAAGATCGCGCTGGGTGGCGCACCGAGTTCCTCTAAAATCACCTCCAGCACGTGGCCAGCAGGTGCGGGTGGCACTTCATCCTGGAGACCGGTCAACTCGCGGCGCACGACATCGGGAATAATATCGGCCCGCGATGAGAGGAATTGACCGAGCTTGATTTGCATGCCCCCTAGCTCAACCGCCATCATACGGAAGCGACGAGCAATAGACACCCAGCGCCGCAGCATCGTGCGCTGAACATACCAGCGGAAGAGAGCAAAGCGGGCGAGAAAAATATCCCAGATGTAGATGTGAATGACAACGCCGAGAAAAAACGACGAGACCCGTAAGAAGCGCTCGCGCGGACGAAAGCGCGGTGGTTCGGTTGGCCGTGGCACGGCGTTGGTGGTATCAGTTGCTTGGATAGAGATTGGTTCACGCATAGTATCCTGCCAGTATTCCTATTACTGATTATACCAGAGGCGAAACTCAATCTCACGACCGATCCGCAAAGAATTGATCGGCGACTACCATAACAACGGGTGCGTAATGACGTTTGGATCCGACTTAGACAGGTACGGTATCGCTGATACTATGACGATAGATAGTCTTCGCTTGTTAACTGATAGTGCTGCCAGTTTATGGCGACGTCTCAGTCAATTTGGTTCACCCGATCTGCTTGGTCGCCGAACCCCATTTGACGAATGGCTGGCGACCGTCAAACCCGGCCTCACATCCGCCGACGAACAGGCCATCCGCCGCGATTATCGCCGCCTCACGCTTCTTCTCACCGAACTCGAAATCCTTACCCGCTCGCGTGAACAGGCACTGGCACTAATTTTGGAGACCGTCCAGCAATCTCTTCCTGCCGAACAGGCCGGAGAGAAGTCGGCAACAACTGAGAGCGACGTGACCTGAGTCGATGTCTTTATATCAAGTCTTGACCGGTACCGTGTGTCATTCAGGTTGTCAGAACCACGCACGCAGTAATGAGTCGCTGGTGGTGCGAAACAGTCACACGGAAATGGTTCGCGGGCAGTTTCAAGTGCGACACCAGTGTAATGGAGGTGAGCGGGTGAGGGTGGGGCCAAGCAGTACATTGCGAAACGCCCCCACTCTCACCCACCCCCGCTGGGGGTGGGAACTGACAGTACAGGATGGGTCCCGCTTCACGCACCGGTTCAAGGTGGCAACACCATGCGAGATGCAAGCATAGCAGGTTGTTGCCGGTGATGAGCGCACCGGAGGCGTGCGCTCCCAGTGTGCGCTCCCAGCGCGTGCGCCCCACGAGGTAGCGTTGCAGTGCACGACATGAGGGTGACGCTCGATAGCGGACTACGACGTTTATTGAACCAGATTTGATCTTTCTGTGATCAAAGAATGTCCAGCCTTGCTGCTGCAAGCAAGGCTGGACGTTGGTATAACCGGGGCAGATGGCTGTCAGATGGCGCCTGACAATTACGGTACTGGCGATGTAGTAACTCGAATCGGGCCAAAGGTCGCTGTCGGTGTCGGTGGTGGTGGCGTGATACACATATACTCGGCCACAATGAGTTCACGTTCGCGTTCGTGGACAATGATCTCGTGTTCACCGGTTCGCTCGGTACCGATCCGCAACACGATACGGAATGCGCCTGTTCGATCACTCGCTCCGCCCCCGACCGGTCGCTCATCGAAGAGTACCAGCAATGCGGTTTGCGGGCGAGCGGTACCCGTCAATTCAATCAGATCACCCGGTGCGCAACGTAGCATCTCCTGACTCAGTGGAGTGGCGGTAAAGGTAGCCGTTGGCAAAACTGTGGGTGGGGTCTGGGTAGGAAGCGCCGGTACGGTTGGTGCTGCGGTTATACCGGTTGGCGTAGAGGTGGCAGTAGACGTGGCGCCGGTAGTCGGTGTGGTCGCTGCGGTTGTCGCGGTAAAGGTTGAGGTCGGGGTCGCCGTCGCAGCTTGCTGGTTTGATTGGCCTTGAGCTGTTCTTGTGAGTAACGATCCAACGGTTGCAGTGCGTTTCTGCGCAACTGCTGTTTGGGTTTGACTACACTCGTTTGGCCCTACATATGTACAATCAACTGGCGGTTCATAACACCCCGGATACAGCGGTTGTTCGTCACAGCTCGGTTGAGCCAGCGACATGCCCGGTGGTGTGGATAGCGCCAACCAGACTGTGAAAACCAGCCAGATCACTACAATGCTTAGTGGCCAGAAGTAGCGTGACCGTGCCATGAACGTCCTCTGCCTGCAAGAGTTAGCGTTGTCCGACCCGCTCGATCACCCGGGCAAAGGTCTCGAAGCGCTGTGAGCCGACGATTACTTCAGTACCGATCCGAAATACCGGACGAGCATAGACCCCTTCCTCAATTGCAGCGGCATAATCGGCCTGCACCTGTGCCTGATAGGTATGTGCGTCAAGACAGGTGGTAAAGGCTTCTCTCGGAATGCCAAGACCAGCAGCCAGATCAATCACCGTCTCGCGGGTGTTGAAGTAGAGTTGATTATACCGCGCATAAATCTCACGGCGCAACTCCCAAAAATATCCGAAGTCGGACGCACACTCGCTTGCTTCGGCCAGCATCTGTGAACGTTCCCCCAATTGCAGTAAGTGCCGATATACAAGCCGCATCTGACCGGTAGCCACAAATGCTTCAATCAGGCGTGGCTCAACATCGAGGGTGTGGATAGCGCACGAGGTGCAGAGAAAATCTGAATAGATAACCATCGTTACTGGCGCATCCGGTCTACCGAGGTAGTGATACCCCTCTGGGGTACGACCACGCGGCAGATCGGGAAAATAGCCAGCCACGACCGGCGTGCTATCAGCTGTGGTTGGGGTTGATGTTGGGGCACGGATAGGCACCGGCTCCGAAGACGCCGTCGGCGACATGGGCGTCGGAGCGCTACAGGCTGTTAGTAAGACTACGAATGATAAAACGAGATGACGTACCATTAAACAGTAACTTCCACTTATGATTTGTGTTAACCATCGTGAGTACTCTACCATACGTTACAACAATAAAGCAAAAAAATGAGATGTACGTGAGAAAGGACGACCGGTTGGTCGCCCTTTCTCACGATGGTTTGCCAATGAACTATCCCAACTGGTTCAGTTTCGCCTGTAAGAGATGGTTTGACGGCTCAACCAGAATTGAACCATCGGGAAAAACAATGGTTGGCACACTCTGATTACCGTTATTTACCTTGATCACGAATTCAGCCGCCGCCGGATCGCGTTCAATATTGATATAGGTGTACGGTACGCCGTGCTGATCGAGCACGCGCTGGGCACGACGGCAATCAGGGCACCAGTTTGTACCGTAGACAACAATGGATTGTGCGGTCATACACTCCTCTCGTTGCAACAACGATGAAGCAGCACAATGCTGCTTCATCGTTAAGTATATCAGTTTTTCTAACCTTAGAGGATGCCCGCTCGATGACAACATGGGTAACTGTCAGGCAGCCTCTGGCAAAGTCAGGTTATGCTGCAACCGATTCCTCTTGTGGTACCTGCTTGACAATCTCGATCTCAATCTCAATTGTCACTTCCTCACCGACCAGTACCCCACCGGTCTCCAGCGCCACATTCCAGGTCAAGCCCCAGTCTTTGCGATTGATCTTCGTGGTAGCGCTGAAACCGGCGCTAATCGTTCCCCAGGGCGACTTGGACTGACCATTGTACTCTACGTCGAGCGTCACTTCACGGGTGACACCACGAATGGTCAGATCTCCGATAATGCGACCGTGACTCTCGTCAATCACCTCAACCCGCTTGCTGACAAAGGTCAGCGTCGGGTAGTTGGCGACATCGAGAAAATCAGGCGACATCAAATGCCCGTCACGCCGTTCGTCACGAGTATCGATGCTGCTGGCATCAATCGTGACCTGAACCTTCGAGTTAGTCGGGTTCTGCTCATCGAAATCAACCGTGCCGTCGAAACGGGTAAAACGGCCACGGACTTTGGAGATCATCATGTGGCGAACGGAAAAGGTGATCATCGAATGGGAAGCGTCGATTACCCACGTCATAGAGACATACTCCTGTCAAACTACAATGCTTTACGCCATGCAGCATAACCTGCCGGCGTAGACAACAGCGTGAACAGAAGCGTGAACGTTTCATCGGTTCATCGCGCTTCCCCAGTGTATGCCCCAAAACGACGATGGTCTAATCGAGTGCCGGCACAATCTCGTACCGGTACTGAATGTCAACGGTTGCGCCTAGCATCCGCCAGACCGGGCAGTAACGCTCGCGAGACAGCTCAATCGCCCGTTCGAGGGCAGCCGGATCAACCTCACCGGAACAGCGATACACCAGTTCAATGTTCGTGTATGGTTTGGGGTACTCATCACCCCGCACACCCTGCGCTTTGACCTCAAGACCGGTAACCGGCTGCCGCTTCTTGCGCAGAATGCTAATCACATCCATTGCCGAACAGCCAGCCAGCGCCATCAACACCGTCTCCATCGGTGAAGGCCCCGCCAGATCGGTATTACTTTCATAGGGACTGTCGAGTTCGATGGCCCGCCCTGAATCAGCTACAGCGGTAAAGTGGAGACCTTCACGCAGGCGAACACTGGCATGAATTACTGTACCCATACAAATCCTCTTGCTATTCACAACGGCATGGACGGTCAGTCAATAAGACTATTGACTTTACCATGTTTAGTATAGCACTCCGGGTTATAATGCAAAAAGAGCAGGCCAAATGGCCGTGGGAGAAGACAGCCTATGGACTACGACTATATCATTGTCGGCGCAGGGGCCGCCGGTCTCAGCCTGGCCTTCCATCTTGGTCAGAGTGCCTTAGCCGATCAAACAATCCTCATCATCGATCCAAATCATATTCGTCAAAATGACCGTACATGGTGCTTCTGGGAAGTGGGCGATAGCCCATTTGAAGCCGTTGTCTCACGTCGCTGGGAGCATCTCTGGCTCTACGACAAACACTGGTCGGCGCGCATGGCAATTGCGCCGTACCGCTATAAGTTGATTCAGGGCATCGATTTTTATCAGTTTGTCGATCACTGGCTGGCACAGCGCCCAAATATTACTCGCCTTCAGGGCAGTGTGGATCGGCTGGTTGAGCTACCGGAGGGTGTGGCTGCTGTCGTTGGTAGCAGGCAATATACGGCGCGTTATGCCTTTAATAGCGTGTATCGGCCGGTGCCAACCCCACCCGGATACCACACCTGGCTGCAACACTTCAAGGGCTGGGTCATCAAGACACCACAACCGGTATTTGATGCTGAAGCGGCAACTTTTATGGACTTTCGCATTCCTCAGGCCGGTGATGTCCGTTTTGGCTATGTCTTACCATTCGACACCCATACGGCGCTGGTGGAATACACGATCTTCTCGCCGCAACTGGTCAGTCAGACCGAGTATGAAATCGGGTTACAGCGCTATATTGCCGAACAACTGGGGATCGACCGCTACGAGATCACCCATGTGGAGTATGGTGTTATTCCAATGAGCGACGTACCACTGCCGCTTCGCCCCAGTCCCCATGTGCTCAATATTGGTACGGCAGGAGGGATGAGCAAACCTTCCACAGGTTACACCTTCCAGCGTATTCAACGCCAGACACGGCAAATCGTAGCCAGTCTGACGAAAGAGGGGCATCCCTTCTACCGGCAGCCTTTGTTCAATCGCCATGCTCTCATGGACAGCATCCTGTTAAACGTGCTCGATGCGGGTCGTACACCTGGTCATCGCTTCTTTGCCAATCTCTTTCGCCACAACCCGATCCAACGTGTCCTCCGTTTCCTCGACGAAGAGACCACGATTGCCGAAGACATTGCTCTGATGTCTACTGTGAAAATGATGCCGTTTGCCATTGCCACCCTGGCCGTGTTCTGGGGGCGTATGAGCAGCTTGGGGCGCCGCGAGTGGGAGATGGGGTGATGATCTCAAGGGCGCACGAGACAGATGTCTCTGATCGAGAAAGTCTGTCGTATTACCTATTTGGGATAGCACTCCCTCCGCAAGCGACGCAATTCTTCCTCTTCCCCCGTGCTTGCAGGCAGGAAGAAAACGGGTGCGCAGCGCATTACACTGCGCACCCGTGATGAACGTGTATGCTCTGTCGCTAGAGCTGGGACCTCTTACTCACCTTCCTAGGGCAACACAGACGACGGTAAAACGCTCTAAAATCCGGTTCGCTCCGTCAGGACTTACGGATGACTCTCACGCACATCAATCACTTTGGCTACCACCGGTGTAATCACCTCACGCACCTGATCGACCGTCATCCCGCTGACCTTGAACGTTACCTCGGACATTGTGGCAGTTTCACCGGCGAAGGTGCCGAGCGCGATGATATTGCCACCACTATTCGCAATTGCCGCGGTCAATTTGGCGAGTCCCCCCGGTTCATCCAACATCGACACGGTAGCCCGGACGCCGGGGTTGCGCGCTCCCATCAACTCAAGAAAGATTTTGAACAGGTCAGTCTCGGTAATAATCCCAACCAGCTCGTTCCCTTTCATCACCGGCAACCCACCGATCCGGCGGTCGGCCATAATCCGGGCAGCCTCCTCGATTGGGGTGTCAACGGTCACCGTATAGACATCGCGTGTCATCACCCGCTCGACGGTCAGCTTACTGAGCAGATAATTCAATTCCCACACACTCAATGTGGTGGCCGGCGACGGTGAAGCGTTGATTAGGTCTTTCAGCGAGACGATACCAACCAGACGGCCATGCGAAACGACCGGTGCCCGCCGGATGTGTTCGGTACGCATGAGATGCATGGCATCGTGAATCGATGTTTCTGGAGTCACAGTAATCGGGGGATGCGACATTCGCTCGCCAACAAACATACAGGCACCTCCCTGCTGCCTCATCGTGAACAGCGACTTCGCTGTTCTCTATGCTCAACTATACCATGCCCCTGACAAAAAGGGGTAAACGGCTCATAACTTTTACGTACATATTTCATATCGGATGATACGACGTTGACAGGCATGGAAGACGGTTTCACGCTGGAAGTTAGAAAGGACTTATTTCATAAGAGCTGTACGGTTGTACTCCCAGACGATTGCACAGGCGTATGAACGCTTACCAATCGCCAACGTCAGTTTTCCAGGTTGCCGGTATGGCAGCGAGGAGGACTGCCGACTATCTGCCGTGCCATCACGTGCTGGATTGGTTGCCTTACCCGTGCGTCATGTGCGTGTCGCAGGGTTTGGAGTGCGGCAGCCATGCTGCCGCGCCATCCGTGCTTCGTGCCCGGCGTGCGGCACGCAGTTGAACTGGCTGGCTATGGGGATGCTGTCTGTGCGCGTTATCATAGGGTCTGTCTGTAATGGATAATACCAAATCGTCATGACATTATCGCAACATCGTCCTATCCTGTAGGACGGGATCCGGGCTGATGCGGAGGATAG
>NZ_DAOUBI010000144.1:0-20828 GCF_034432675.1 Chloroflexus sp.
CCCACCAAGCCATCCCGACGGGCGGGAGCAACGAGATCCGCTTGCGCACTGCGTTCGGGGTGCACTAGCTGACCGTCCCGACGAACGGGGGACCAAGATCAGCTTTTCGCACGGGTTGACCATCAACGCCCGCAGCGGCCATCACGCCCTGCGCCGTCCGCCTGCCCCGGCAGCGTCTATAGCGGCGAGCATCTCGCTACAGGTTGAACAACTCCATCACATCGCTGCCAGGTCCTCAGCCCGGGCGCCAGGCCCGGATGAACTGCGACCGCGTACCGACCGCATATACCCCCTGAGAACCTATCCGAAACATCGCTTCTGCGGTACGTTTCGTCGGGTGAGATGCCATCTCGCCCTACGTTTCGGATAGGCTCTTAACCTACCGGTGGGAGCAGCGTCCGGTACGGGTCAGGTCATACTGGCTGGCCTGTCCTGGCGCGAAGCCAGTGCGGTCAGCAGCCACATCCTCGTCGTCCACACATCCTGTTCCGCTAACAGCCGGTGCGTCAGGTGCTCACCGTCTACCATATGCACCTTCGTGCAGGTGCGCTGCATGGTGAGGTGATCGGGGACGGTGGCCAGGTCCACTACCTGGCGAACCTGATCCGTAGCCAACAGCCACGCTTCCATGTCTTTGGAGCTGAGTCGAGGGAGACCATCAGCAGTACGCATGCCGCCACCTGGGGCAAGGGGGAATGATGCGGACAGTTCGGATGCGAAGCACGTGGCAGCGCCGTTTGGGTCAGGTGATAGGCGATGCGCGCAACGTTGCCAGAACGGCTGTCTCGCGTATTCATAAGCTATTGTTACCACATCTCATCAATGTGTGCAACAGAGCAATACCCAATCATTAGCTGGGAACTGCTTTAAACAGCATCGAAATCATGCTTTTGTGCCGTCTTGCGCATAACTGCGCTTACGCAGAAACATATCTACCTGGATATCGGCAACGAACCTTGCTGCTGCATGATTGCCAGAGGCTCTATCTTTAACCGCTCTTGAGGAACCAGATCGAAAAATTGTCGTGCCCTGTTGCGATTTTTGGTCAGGCGAGATGCTAATATAGTAACAGCAAAATGGTATGCGCTTAGCGAACCAGGAGTGGTTATGGGAAAAGGTCGTGGGCTTTCACGAGCTGAACGGCTGAATGAAATGAAACGATTGTACGTTCAGCGGGCTTTTAGTGATGCCGAAATTGCCGAACGGCTGGAGATTGATCGGACGACTGCGTATCGGGATCGGATTGCTCTGGAACAAGACTATCCGTTCGTTGAGGAGTCGCCGGGGCGTTACCGTATTGACCGCAGTCGCCTGGTGTCTGAGGTACGGCTCAATCCCCACGAAGCCCTCTTTCTCTACTTACCGGCGCGACGTTTGTTGCGTCAGACCCGATTCGCGAATGTCCATGTCGTGCAGGCGGTAGAAAAGCTGGCCGCCTGTCTTCAGCAGCCGATGACCGAACGATTGTTGCAACTCTCAACTAGGGTGCTGAAGCAGCAAAAGCAGCCGCAGCGGTTAAGTATTCTTGAGCAAATCACTATGGCCTGGCTCAATCAGCGCAAGGTGCGGATCACCTATCGGGCACTGCGCACCCGCCGACCACTGCTTCACATCATTTGCCCGTATCTGATCGAGCCTGCCCTTTGGAGCGATAGTGTGTATGTGGTTGCGTATAGCGATATTGCCCGCGATATTGTGCCGTTTAAGCTGGAACGCATCGAAGACGCTGTGACAACTCTGGAGACCTTTGAGATTCCCGATGATTTTGATGAACAGCACCTGTTGCGGCATACCTGGGGAATCTGGCTGGGCGATGAGGAGCCGGTAACGGTCAGGTTGCGTTTTATGCCCGGTGAGGTGACGCGACGGGTCCAGGAAACGGTCTGGCATCCGTCGCAACAAATCACCCTGCTTGACGATGGTGGTTGTGAGTGGCAGGCGCAGGTCACCGATTGGCGTGAGATGTTGCCCTGGGTCCGTGGTTGGGGGGCTGGCGTTGAGGTACTTGAGCCGCTGGAGTTTCGCGAGACACTTATGGGAGAGGCGCGAGCGTTAGCCGAACGGTATGGCTGGCATGTTTCCTCGGTTCCGACGCCGACCGGCTCGACGACGCTGAATGATTTCTTTAGAGGGTAAGGTATGCAACTCTATCCGTACCAGCAGCGGGTGAAAGACCTCATTCTTGCCGGAGAGAATGTTGTGCTTCAGGCGCCAACCGGAGCCGGCAAGACGCGGGCGGCGTTGGCGCCGTTTATCGAGGGATTTTTTGATCGGCCAGACACTACGCCCCGCAAATGTCTCTATGTCACGCCAATGCGGGTGCTGGCAAATCAGTTTTATGCTGAATACCGCGAGCTTGCCGCACGCTATCAGCGTCTGCACGGACGCCAGCTCGATGTGCGTATTCAAACCGGTGAGCAACCGGAAGATCGTCGTTTTGAAGGTGATCTCATTTTCTGTACGGTAGATCAGTTTCTCAGCAGTTATCTGATGATGCCGTACAGTTTGCCGTATCGCCTGGCAAATATGAATGCAGGTGCGCTTGCCGGTGCCTATCTGGTCTTTGATGAGTTCCATTTGTTTGACCCTGATGCAGCATTACCCACAATCCTCCACGTCCTGAAGCAGCTTCGCGGCCTGGCCCCGTTTATGCTGATGACGGCGACGTTTAGCAGTGCAATGTTGCAATCACTGGCGACGTTGTTGCAGCCGGCACATGTCGTGACGCTGGCGGCGGCAGAGATTGCAGCGATTAACACCCGTGGTGGTCAGCCGGCCCGGCAGCGGGTGTGGCAGGTGGCCGATCAGCGGCTGCAAGCTGCGGCAGTGCTTGCCCGTCATCAGCACACTTCGCTGGTGATTTGCAACACAGTCCGGCGGGCGCGCGAGATCTATGCTGAACTGAAACAGCAGGCGCCGCCGAAAACCGATGTCATGCTCCTCCATAGTCAGTTTTTACCCGTTGACCGTCGTCAGATCGAGGATGAGTTGCGGAGTCGACTCGGTATATCCGCTCAGCGCTGGCAGACTAATCTGATCGTGGTGGCCACACAGGTAGTCGAAGTAGGGGTTGATATTTCGGTAGAGGTGCTGCATACCGAACTGGCGCCCTCGGCCAGCCTCATTCAGCGTGCCGGACGTTGTGCACGCTATCCTGGCGATACTGGCACCGTTATCGTGTATCCGGTTGAAACATATGCCCCTTATGCGCTTATACCAGACGATCCCCTCAAGCGCGAGATGGATGCAACGCTGGTATGGCTGAAGGAACGACAGGGCGCAGTGTTTGATTTCGAACACGAACAGGAGCTGGTCAATGCCGTGAGTGCCGCTCGCGACCAAAACATTATTGCAGGTATTCAGGCTGACCGTCTCAATCGGCGTGCGTCTATTCAGGGCTGTCTTGAGGGACAGCGTGCAGGGGCGTCACGCCTTTTGGTGCGCGATGTCGATAGCCGCCTGGTACTGATCCATCCCGATCCCGATCAGCTTCTGGCTTCGCCCTACGATGCGGTTGGTCTGAATATCCCGCTCTATTCGTTACGGAGTATGGGAAAAGATTGGTTGCAGCGTCCAACTAATGCTCCCTGGCGCGTGCGCCGGCTCGATGAAAGCGAGGCCGGCGATCAGGCAGAGAGTAATCGCCCGCTGTACCGTTGGGTTGACGTTCACGATAGCAAGGAACTGGCGCAAAGTGCGATTATTGTTGTTCACCCGGCATTAGCCGGCTACTCGGCACACGAAGGCTTTTCACCGGAAACCGGTAATCTGCCGTTCATCTCGACGTTGCCGCCAGCCAGGCCATTGATCGACCGGCCACGCTCAAGCCTCTACGTTGAGACCTATGTAGAGCATATCCAGCGCGTGCTTGAGGCATTTCAGGAACTGGCCATCCCGGAACTCCGCTTTGTTGCATCTGCACTTGAATGTGCTGCCGGGTGGTCGCCTGGCAGTGCGCTGCGCGCTGCGTGGCTGGCATGCCTGTTCCACGATGTTGGCAAACTATCTAAGGGCTGGCAGCAGTGGGCGCATGCCTATCAGCAAGCCATTGGTCAGCCGGTTGCCAAAACGGTTGCGCTGGCCCATACCACGTTTGATTTCCAAAATCCCACCCATCGCCAGGCCGAACAACAGGTATCACGGAGCACGCCTCGACCACGCCATGCTGCGGAAGGAGCGCTGGCAGTTGCGCAGGTATTGGCCGGTGCGTTCAACATATCCAGCGAAAAGGAATTGGTACAGGCAATACTGACTGCGATTGCCCGTCATCATGCCCCCTTCGTTCAGGATTGTCAGGCATTTTCGTTGGTGCCGGAGGCAGGCAATCTGATTCAAAATACGCTACAATTCCTGCCAGCAGAGGTGACCCATTCGCTTAATCTCAACGCCTTATGGATGAATAGTCATCATCACCAACAATTTGCCGATTTGCTGATCAAGCCAACCGATCGCTACGGCTGGATTGCTTACACATTACTGGCTCGCGCCTTACGACGGGCCGATCAGCGTGGTACGGAAATGGGCCCTGGACAAACGCTTCCCTGAGCAGTGGAGTAGCTATGAATGCGTCAATCTATCGCAGTGAGTATTACGTTGAAAAGCGCACCGGTACTTTTGCCGATAACCTGGTTGCGTTTGGCCTGGCTTACGTTCTCGATGGGATTACCAACAGCCGGGCACGGGTAACGATTGCAGACCACGGATCACATTTTGCAGTTATCTGTGACCCGCCCTTGCGCGAAGATTTGGTGAAAAACTGCCAGTTTTTTACCGGCGCTTTTCTTTTAGTCACTGTTGATGGAAAAACCCAACAAAGGGTGATCAAGGGCACGCGGCTTTCTCTTGACGATATAGAGGCAATGGTGGGTGTGGTTGAAGATTACGAACAGGCCAAAGCTGACAACGAAACCTACTGGAAATGGCGTAAAAGTGTTGGTGGGCAGTATTTGAAGCGTAATCCGCCGGTTGAACCGCATCGCGACTGGGAACTCTTTCGGGCAATCAACCCGACAGCACTGCAGGCTGCCAATAGTGCTGCCGCAGAGTGGTTTCAGGGACGAGTTGCGTTTCCGGCTTTGCTGGAGACAGTGCTGATCTATGCCAGTACGTTGCCTAATGATCAGGAAGGTGCCGAAAAGCATTGGGCTGCGGTTTGTAAGCTGCATGGGCTGCACCATACAAAGCAGCTCAGTGCTTCACAAGTGATCAATCCTACCCAGGGCAAAGGTACGGCCAACGGTAAGGCAATCTTCGCCAAACCGGGGAATCTGAGGAATTTCTGGCTCACCGAATACCTGAAATGGGTTGGGTTGCGGTGGGCCGGATTTACCCGTTTGATCAGGGATAGCAAAGATCGCAAGATTTATGTGTTAGCGCCCAACCGGCTAGACTGGCATGATCATCACGGCATCCGCGAGGAATTTCGCCGTTTGATGGTCGGCTCTGGTGGCGCGATCCAGCTCGATGTGCTGGCTGCGCTGAATTATACCAAGGCAATACTGAATTATACCGCAGTTAAGGATGATGAGAGCCTCTTTGTCCAGATTTTTGGCAGTCATCAAGGTGTGAACAGGCTGGTCTATGGCCTTGATAGTGCCTATTACAAGAACCTCGGCCAGTCGGCGGCAGTCATGAATATTGCCCGCATTGGCTTGCCGGCCTGGGTGCAGCCGCGTGTTCGGCAAGATATTCAGCTCTATCAGAGCATGATCGATGAGCATATACGCATCGTTCGTAATCTCGACGAGAAGCGCGGTGAGGAGTATGAATTGCTCCGTCTCTACCGTGATTTTCTTTCGACCAACGAATTGACGGCACTGCTGGCATTTACCGATGCCTACTCTGGCTTTGTGATCCAGCGCGACAAACTCGCGCCTCAGTTTACCGTTCATCATCTGGAGGTTATTATGAGTTCGATTGCGCCACCCCTTAGCAAGATTACCCAATCACGCGGCTTTCGCAACCTGGCCTATGCCATTCGCATGGCAACCGTTGAGGCTCATCGGCGCAACCAGAAGCGAAATCAAGGCAAGTACGATGTGTCGTATGAAGTTCGTTACGGGCTTGGTCAGGAATTGCTACGAAAATCCGCCTATCCCAACGAGTTTATTACTGCCCTGAGCGAGTTTATTCACGATTACAATGCCGAAAATGCCCGAATGCGCGAGCGGCTTGAACGTCAGGGGCATTCCCAGCCGCGCGGGGCGCGTAGTGATGTCTCGATCAAGGATATCGATGAATTGCTGGCTCTGATGGATGAATATCGCGATCCACAGATGATTGCCAGCCTGCTGGTGGCGTATGGCTATGCCAGTACCTTCCAGCGTGATGAAACCTATACCCCCGATAGCGACGCTGAAGAGGTGACAGATTCGGTCAGTAATGATGGTGATGATGCTTCGCCTGAAGAAGAGTAGTCGTGCATATTTATGAATGGAGACATGTCTATGAAGCCAGTGTTTAGCCTGTCAATTGCTGCTCGCGCCGTCCTGAACCTGCACTCGTTGAACAACGAAGGTGGCGAAGGGAATCAGATTCAAACGCGCATGGTCAATGTCTTTGCCGATGGTCGCCTGCACAGCGTGAATGCGATCAGTGGCGATATGTTCAAGCATATTCAGTCTGAACATTTGCACCGTCTGGCTGTGCAGGCAGACTTGCCTCTCTCGATGGGTGCACGACTGTTTAATGCCAATCGGATCAACTATGATCTCGACCTCGATAAAGAGTTCTTCAATCAGTTGCAGACGGCCGAAAGCAATGCGGGTGAACTTGATCTTATTCTCCAGCGTTGTGCAGTGACCGACATGGCCGGTGCGCTGATTACCGCCGGGAATCGGTCGTTGCCGCGCAAAAGCGTGGTTGAGTTTGGGTGGGTGGTAGGCGTACCGGGCAGCGTTAAGACCGACTCCTACTTCCATGTCAAGTTTGAGAGCGAGCGTGGCGGGGGGAGTGCCGGAGTTGACGAGTCTGGTTCGATTACCGGCAAACAGACACCGTTCCATCGTCCGGCATCGTCGGGTGTGTATGCGATTGTTGTGCAAGTGGAAGCAGCACGGATTGGCTTTAACGATATTTCCCAATGCTATGCAGTAGATGCTGATCAGCGTCGGAAGCGTCTACGTGCCCTGCTAGAAAGCATTCTTTACACCTTCATCGAGCCTGCCGGAGCGATGCGCACGGCCCAAAATCCGCATATCCTTGATGTGAGTGGGGTCATGACGGTTAGTTCGAATGTCATCCCGGCCCCCTGTATCTCGCCACTGAAAGACGATTTTGTGAGCGATGTCCAGCGGGTTGCCGAGAGTCTGAATCAGCTCCACCCTGATGCGATTGAGCTGTTTTCGTTCGACTCACTGGGTGCTTTTGCCGAACAGATGAGCCAACTTATCCGGGAGGCTGAACCGTTTACCTTGCCGGCGGTGAATGGAGCATAATTATGTGGTTGATTGCTGAATATGAGGCAGTCTCACTCTTCTCGCTGCGCCCCAGTTTCACAACGGCATCCGGTGGGAAGACATTGCTGGCACCGACTCCATTTGCGATAAAGATGGCCATTTTTGATGCGTTGTGTCGTGCCCAGTCGCTAGACGTAGCCCGCTCTCATTGGCCGGCTATTGCCCGCCTGGAGGTGGCGTTGCGCCCCGCCGAACAGGCTGTCGTCTCGAATGTCTTTCAACGGGTACTTCGTCCCAGTCGGAGTGAAGCTAAACCAAACGATCCCGACTTTGAAGGCTTTTTCCAGCGCACAATCGGCTATCGCGAGTATGTTCATCTGTTTGGCGACTTCGCGATTGGTCTGGGCTGGGAAGGTTCAGATCAACGCGATTGGCTGCGTGATGCGCTGCTTCATATTACCTACCTCGGTAAGAGGGGTGGATTTGTCCAGCTTCTGAATGTGCCGGCGTACAATGAAGTCTTGCCTGCGGAGTTTGTCTCACTGACCCGACCAGAGACAAATTTTCCGCTTGATGGGACGATGCAAGTGGTAGACGATTGCGCCCCCAATCTGAGCTTTGAGAAGATCGATGTCTACAATCTGGCCAAAAAGCTGAGCAGGGGTGATCGTACAGAGCGGCACGTCGTACTGCCATATCGGCTGAAACGATCTTCTAAGTCGTTCTCGTGGTATGAGCGGGTGTGACGTGTCGGCACCTTGTGGAGTGATATTCAGGCTGGGGCAGGTTTAGAACCCGCCTCAGCCTTCACTTGCCAGCGCATCAAGCACAGCCGCCAGCTCTGTCGGACGTGGCGGAGTGAAGACAACCGATAACGGTGTAGCCCAGTTCCAGCGGATGATGCCATCAGCATCAATCACGAACACACCCGGCAAAGGCACTCCCATCGCCGATCCCATACCGTAGCGGTAAAATACACCCCATTCGGGATCACTCAAAATGGGATACGGTGCACGCAACACCTCGGCGACGTAACTGGTCATTTCGAGATCGGTGCTGCTTACCACCAGCAGGTGCGCATTGCGCTGAACGAAGAGATCATATTGCTCCCGCAACGCATCCAGTTGCGGCGCACAGTGCGGGCAGAAGAAGCGATCACTGACAATGCGGGTGAGATTGAGGACAACGGGTCGTCCACGCAGCGCACTCAGCGTGATCGTTCGACCGTATTCAACCCGATCTTCCGGCGGCCCACTGACGAATTGGGCATAGGGAAGCGTAAAATCGGGTGCTTCGCTACCAACTGCGGGCACATTGGCCGGCCCTCGCGGCTTAACAAACTCCTGCCGCCACTTGGCGGTCATGGGAATGAACGGACGCGACATACGACCTCCGTTGGGATTTGTAGTGCTCTTTTTGTAGTATACCCTGATATGTCAGAAAGCGGAAGCGTTGTCTATTGGCGTGCGGAAGCTGCGCTTTTGCACGGTTTGCCGGATCAGATTGGGCGTGGGTGTAGCAGGATGGCGCGGATGTCCCGCTTCTCTAACACGATCCTGCCATCCGTCAAGTTTCCGTACAGAATCCCTCTTGCAATTTCAGAAAAGTGTGTTACACTAAGTGGGTCAATCAACGTCGTGTGCTGCGCGACCGGCATCAGAGAACTCTCAAGCTCAGGTCAATCGGCAACGCTTCAGCGCTCGAAGCAGGTACGTTGTCGATCACCGGAGCGACTGGTCGATGGGTTTCCATTGGCAGCGGTAGTACGAGAGTTCTGTGATAGCCGGTTTTGATATGCCACGCAGGTGTGTCAAATCAAGTCTCTGTGGAGTGTGTACAATGTTGGTGAAACTGTTCGTCGGGAATTTGCCGTGGAATGTGGGCGACGCTGAGCTAGGTTCGATCTTCGAGCCGCATGGTGACGTGCAAAGCGCACGAGTGATCAATGATCGCGACACTGGTCGTTCGCGTGGTTTTGGCTTTGTCGAGATTGAAACAAATAACGTCGCTGCTGTCATCCGCGCAACCGACGGTCTTGAAGTTGGTGGTCGCAATTTACGGGTGAATGAGGCCGAAGATAAGCCGCGCAATGCACCGCGTGGTGGCTTTGGTCGCCGCTATTAAAGCGTCGCCCCTCATACTGTGATCAGGCCGGCAATCAATGGCGATTGCCGGCTTTGTGTTTTGTCAGTAGCTTGCGGTGTGGTTATTCTGAGCGCGAACGCCGCCAGTTCGTCTCCAACCTGGCACCTCTGATAGCAGAGAAATGATGACGCGCTATCCAATTATTACCCTGGTGTCGTACGTAAACGATGCGCTTCTGTAGGAGCGACGCATGCGTCGCCCCTACCTCTTCGCCTCATCAGGCTGCTCTGGAACCACGCCCTCAATGACCTACCCACAGGTATGACATCTGAACAATTCGCATCGTTGAGCAATAGTTGTAATTGATCTAACCCATGCTGAACCGTTTACACCCGCCTCCAGCGGGGGCGGGCTGGGGTGGGGGCGTTCTCCCACTGCCGATGGAGTGGATATATGCTCCTGCCCCCGACAGGGACGGGCCAGGGTGAGGGCGCGTCACACTCTCATCCGGGAACGGCGACAGCCCATAGCCATCCACGCACGTCGCGTCAGGCAAGCGATTGCTTCAACCGCTCTACCAGCTCGATATAACGCTGCATAGCATCGGCTGCTGTAACACCTTTCAACTTCGCCCACGCATCGTATTTCAGCCGTCCGGTCATATCGAGAACGCCTGGGCGGCTACCCTGGACATCACCAACGGTTGCCTGCTTGTAGAGCGCGTACAGTTGCAGAAGTGTCTCGTTATCAGGCCGGCGGGGTAGTTGCTGTACCTCTTGCGCGGCGCACTCGAACGCTGCTTGCAGATCGCTCATGGCTTTTCCTCCTCACTGTGTGCGGGTAACGCCTGTATCATACCATACTTTTAGCAACTCTATGACGCGCCGTGTCAAAAATTACTCATCGCGTAAGGCCACCGCCGGACTGGTACGACTCATCCGTAGCGCCGGCCAGATGCCGGCCAGCAGTGCCGCTACAATCGCTACTGCCAGTGCCTGGACAAACAGGGTGGGATCGAGTGTAAATTCCAGCGTCCAGCCAAACGACCGCTTGTTGATCACATACGTCAGCACCACGGCCAGTGCCAGTCCAAGAGGGGCTGCTAGCAGGCCGGCAGCCAGTCCCATCAGACCGGTTTGCCCCAGCACTACTCCCCAAAGCTGGCCGGGTGTTAAGCCAATTGCTCGCAATACACCCAGTTCGCGCGTGCGTTCAAGTTGTAAGGCCATCAATGCGCTCAGGATACCGATGAATGCCACGATGGTGGCCAGCAATTGCAGTACAGAGGTGATGGCAAAGGTTCGATCAAACACAATGAGCGTCCCTTCGCGCAATGCCCGACTCGAATTGACAATGATCGTCCCGTAGGCAGCGCTGATTGCCCGCACCCGCTCCATCACGGCATCAACCTCATAGCCTTCTCGCACATAAATCGCCAGTGAGGAGAGGGCTGTGTCGTCCCACAGTTGGCGATACGTTACTTCGTTGATACGGACAACGCCGCGATCTGACGTGTAGTCGTAGTAGACTCCGGCAATCGGGAGTTCGCGCAGGCCGCGATCAGTGCGTACTGTTAAGGTGTCTCCAACCCCCAGGCCGCTACGAAACGCCAGCGGTTCAGAAATCAACACGGCGCCATTTTCCCAGGCCGTCCAGGTTGCTGCATCGCCACCCTGTTGAAAACGCAAGGTCCGGCGGCCACGCTCGGTTGTGCTCCCCACGGCTACAAGGGTCGTTGGCCCGGTGGGCAGATCGATCTGCACGCTGCGGAATGTTGTGATCGCCTCGACCTCTGGTAGTGAAGCCAGCGCAGCAGGTAAAGCCGGATCAATCGTGGTGTCAATTCGATTGGCCACGTTGCTCGGCGGCGACAGGTAAATATCGGCGATCAGGCTCTGCTCAAGCCAGTTGATAACGGTCTGGCGAAAGCTGCCGATCATAATGCCTACACCAATGGTGACCGAGACGGCAACCATCAGTGCAGCCACTGCTACCGCCGTTCGTGAGAGGCTATTGACGACATCACGGGCTGCCATGTTGCCCAGCATCCCCGCTGCTCGCCCAAGGATCGGTCGTAAAACCGCCATCAGTGCCATCAGGATGAGTGGTGTGAGTAGTGCAGCTCCAATCACGATGGCAAACAGACCGCCAAAAGCGATGTAGAGGCCGCTCGTATCGGCTGTGGCAGGTATGAGGAAAAGTCCCCCTCCCAGTAGCAGAAGACCGACGCCACCTCCGGCCAGGCGAGGGATCGCTCGCCGAATCCGTTCTTCAAGGCTCGAACGACGCAGCACAGTGCGCGGCGGTGTGTACATTGCTTCCAGCGTGGGGGCCAGCGCTGCCAGCAGGGTAGCGGTGATCCCCAGGGCAGTACCCTTGATTAGCACTAACGGCTCGATAGCCAGATCGCGCACTGTGACCACGAAATAAAGATCATTGATCGTTTGGGTAACCAGACCAACCAGTCCCCGACCCAGCACGACTCCCAATACCAGCCCACCGGCAACACCCACCAGACTGATGATGAATGCCTCTATCAACACCATGCCGGCCAACTGGCCCCGGCTGACCCCTACACAACGGAGCGTCCCCCACAAACCGCGTCGCTGTACAACACTAAAGGTCATGGTGTTGTAAATGAGGAACATGCCCACAATCAGCGCCAGCAGACTCAGGGCAGTCAGATTTAACTCGAACGCTGCTGTCATCTGCTGCAAGGTGCCGGCTCGCGCTGCCACGGGTTGGACGGTTACGCCAGCCGGTAATTGTGCGGTAAGGGCGGCCAGATCAAATGCTTCAGGCACAATCAGGTCAATTCGACTCAAGCGACCGGTGTTGTCGAGCAGCTCTTGCGCACTCGCAATATCGACAATGACCAGTCCAGCCAGTGACCGCCGGCTCAAATCGTCCGCCGGATCGAGGACTCCGACGATCCGTAATGCCGTCTGACGAGCGCCTATCTGAACCGGCAACTGATCGCCCGGCTGAAGACCGGCCTGTTCACTTGTTGTGCGGGCCAACAGAGCAGCACCTGGTTCTACCAGCAGTGCTGCCAGATCAACCGCACCATTGCCGGCTAGATAGGGGCGGAACGGCGCTTCAGCAAAAGGATCGACGCCAAAGAGCTGATACACCCCAGGGCCGAGCGCAGGTGCCGTCAGGTAGCCTTCGACGACGGGGGCAGCCGCCAGGGTGGGAAACTGGCGGCGAATAGTGGGGTAGACTATTTCGGGTAGCCCTGTTGGACCACCAACGATCTGATGTGTTGCCTGCCCGGCTACCGTATCACCGGCCAGTTGAAAAGCCCGTCGGGCACTGGCATTGGCGAGATCAATGGCAACAACGACAGCAACTCCCAATGCAACCCCGATAATGCAGAGCAACATCTGCCAGGGATGCTGCCTGATCCAGCGGAGCGAACTGTGTACAAGCATACGACTCATCATTCTAGCGCGGCACCTCGATGCGATTGAGGAGGCGATTGATAGCTATATCAGGGTTTAGTCCTTCAATTTCAGCTTCTGGACGCAGGATGATTCGATGACGCAAGATCGGGCGGGCCAGTAACTTTACGTCATCGGGCATGACATAATTGCGATCCTGAATGGCAGCTAGGGTTTTGGCAGCCAGCAACATCGCAACACCGGCCCGTAACGAGGCGCTGACCATCAGTTCGGGACTGTTGCGGGTTGCCTGTATCATCGACACGATGTAGTTGATGATACCCTGCTCGACCTGCACCTGCGCGATTTCAGCCCAACATGTGGTGAGCGTTTCGGGGCTTACAATTGGGCGTAACCCACTGGCCGTCAATTGATAAGCATCGAAACCGAGATGGTAACGACGTAATACTTCAGTTTCGACATCCCGTGAGGCATGGCTAATCACAATTTTGAACAGAAACCGGTCGAGTTGGGCTTCTGGTAACGGATACGTGCCATCATACTCAATCGGATTTTGGGTGGCGATCACAAAAAAAGGTTCCGGCAATGGTAAACGCTGCCCTTCAATCGTGACTTGCCGCTCTTCCATGGCCTAACAGAGCACTTTGGGTCTTCGCCGGCTCCCGATTGATCTCATCACCCAGTAATATCTGGGTAAATATCGGTCCGCGATAGAGGTGAAATTCGCCACTTTTCATATCGAAAACCTGTGTCCCAATCTCACATCTGCCGGCATCAGATCAGGCGTAAACTGAATGCGCCGAAAGTCAGCCTGGATCATTTGCGCCAATGTTTTGGCCACGAGGGTCTTGGCCGTGCCAGGCGGGCCTTCAAGCAAGACATGATCACCACTTAACAGGGCCGTTAATAACAGAGTAAGATTTTCCTCTTGCCCGACCAGTGTTTTGCGGGCTTCGTTGAGCAGCGCAGAGGCTAATTGTGCAGTTTGCATTGGTGAGTCTCCGTAAATTATCCTACAGGTATGGTACCACGGTTTATCTGGAAATCAGGAGTGGAAAGCGTTTCGTGGCCCGGTGGTTGCATATACAGAGGAGTAGGGGCACGGTATGCCTTGCCCCTACTGGCAATTCATCCCTCTGTGTCTCTTTGATGCACATCCCCTCATCCCTCTGTGGTGCACACCTGCCCCCACGCTCAACCATTGATAATGAAGGCGATGCTGATCACCAAAAAGATGGATAGCAGGGCAATGATACTGAGACAGACAATTCGCTCCCAATGCAGAAACCGCCAGTCGGGTGGAATGTTATGCTCGAAGCCGTATATCGCAAGACGTTCTCCAGTCCCTTGTTTACCGAGATCTAACGTCACTTCAGTCAGGGGAATGAAATGAATCTGCAACTCGGCCAACACGATACGGCTATCGTTGTTGAGGTCTTTTTGCCGTTGTTCTAAAATCTCTTTGATCTCAGTGATCTCAAACCATTCTTTCGGGATGCGCTCCACCCGCTTCTTATAAACCAGTTCGGCTTTACAGGTGCGGCGCAACCACATTTCATCAACATCAGGCAAGTCAGTGTGGGCCTGATCTTCCACAGGCCAGCGCGACCACTCAATAAGTTTGCGCTGGATGACGCGAGTGAAACTGTCACAGCGCTTACAGGGTAATGAACCGCGTCCCTGACATTCCGGGCATGGGACAACACGTTGACGGGTAACCGATGATGAATCCGCAGTATTCCCTGTTGTTGTCGCGGCCTGGTCGGTCACTGTCACCCGTCGACTACCCTTGCACATCGCGCAGATATGCACTCCGTGTCCTTTACAAGACGGACAGGTGACAACCCGTTCGGAACCCGGCACGATCACCCGCCCGCCAGGATGTTTCTGAAAATCTTTTGGTGGCGATAGCTCGACCTGCCAGCGTTCGAGTTCACGTTGTGGCGGAATCTGTTTCTGCTGCGAATCAGGCTCCTCTTCTGTTCCGGCATCCAGGCGCTGTTCAATAAGCAGGCGCAGTTGGAAGAAGAAGACATTATGGTGCTTCGTATCCTGAATCTGAGCAATTCGGCCAAGGTGAGGTTGATAAAAACGTTGCCTCTTCGCCCATTGATCGAGCAGACGTTTAATCGTCGTTTCATCAAGCTGACGGGCGCGCACTAACGCCCGTTCGAGCGGTTCACGGAATAATGATCCACTTAAGGCCAGTTCCACTTCGTTCGGCTCGATGAGTACAATGTTCCTACGACGGGTTGCTGTCTGATCGGCTTTAACCGTCTCACCGCTCTGGATTTGCGTGACACTTAAATGACGCTGCATCACCGCGACAAAATCAATGGCCGCTGCGCCGGCACTCGTGTAGCGATGAGCAGGTTCAAATGCCAGCATAACGCGAATGATGCGATCAATCTCACTGGGGAGCTTCACCCCGGTATCGGCCAGGGTCCTGATGCGAAAGAAAGGATCGAGTGAACTCCCTGGCTGCGGCATTTCGTACCACGGCTTCTCACCGGTCAGCATGAGAAAGAGGATTACCCCCAGGCTGAAAATGTCAGACAGATGGGTGGCATTTGTTGCCGAATGCATACATTCCGGCGCGATGAAGCCCGGCGTTCCCATCGTCACATTCGTCGATGTCAACGACTGATCGGGGTTGCGTGCAATCCCAAAGTCAATCAAATAAGCTTTATGGTTCTCTGTATCAATCAGGATATTACCCGGCGAAAGATCGCGATGGATGATGTCGAGGCTATGTGCGTAATCGAGGGCATCGGCTATCTGCTGAAAATATGCCATCACCTGATCAGGCGGTAAGCGCTGATCGTGGCCCTTGATCAGATCGCGCAACGAGCTACCGGGGATATATTCAAAGACTGCGTAGTGAAACGGATTTTGAATGCCGTAATCGAGCAAGCGCGAGATATGGGGATGCCGGAGACGAGCAGCAATTTGCGCCTCCTGCTCGAAACGCTTAATGCGTGCCGCCTCCTGGTTCAACAGCACCTTCAGCGCAACCTTGTGCTCTTTAATCTGACGGTGATGGGCGCGGAAGACACGGCTCGACTCGCCGCGCCCAATTTGCTGCTCGACCTCGTAGTGACCGTAGAAACGCGGCAGGCTGGGTACCGAAGCAGGATTAGTCGTCATATCCATGTGGATGCATGCGGTGCCATTCCCAGGCCGATGCGATGATCGACTCCAGATCAGGAAATCGTGGTTGCCAGCCCAGCTCAGCCCGAATTGTCTCAGAGGATGCCACCAGTACTGCCGGATCGCCTGGTCGACGTGGGCCTACGACTGCCGGGATCGGGTGACCGGTAACTTTGCGCGCCGTTTCAATGACTTCGCGCACCGTAAATCCCTGTCCATTTCCCAGATTATAGCGTCGCTCGCCCAGCCGATCAATCGCCTCCATCGCCAGAATATGCGCACTTGCCAGATCGAGCACATGGATATAATCGCGAACACACGTGCCATCGCGCGTTGGGTAATTATCACCAAAAATAGTGACGTGTGGGCGTTGACCGAGGGCTACCTGCAACACGATTGGGATCAAATGGGTTTCAGGGTCGTGATCCTCACCTCGTTCGGGCGTATCGCCACAGGCATTAAAGTAACGTAAACAGGCGTAGTGCATCCCGTAAATACGCGCCATCCAGTGCAGCATCCGCTCAATAAAGAACTTTGACTCACCGTAGGGTGAACCGGGCACAATCCGTTCATGTTCAGCAATCGGAATCCGCTCCGGCTGGTCAAACAGATTGGCCGTGGACGAGAGAATAAAGCGACGCACTCCGGCAGCAATCGCAACTTCGAGCAGATTGCCGGCATTAGTCACATTGTCACGTAAATAAAGCATGGGTTTTTCCATGCTTTCGCCAACTAGCGTATAAGAAGCAAAATGCATAATGCCGTCAATACCTGGGTACGCCGCAAATATCTCGCTCAGCTCCTGCCGATTGGCGAGATCGGCCTCGATAAAGGTGGCCTCTGGCGGTACTGCGGCACGATGACCCTGATACAGATTATCGACAACAATCACCTCGTGCCCGGCACGTAGAAGCTCGGCGCTGGTAATGCTGCCGATATAGCCGGCGCCACCGGTAACTAAAATTCTCATACGGAGTGTCTCCCTTGTTAGTCAGGCTTCAGCATCGGTATTGGACTCAGGTGTTGCCGTGGTTGTATCGGCTGGCGGTTCAGAGTGGTGGTTGGTCGGTGCGGGGCCACGCACATTGTAGAGCACTTGAATCGCGCGTTGCGCCAGGCAAACGAACGAACGGTGAAGTGGTGTGCCGCCGCTGATCGGAAAGATCGTCACATTGCGGAGCGGAATAAAATCATCGGTCAACCCACTCAGTATCTCATCCAGAGCGATGTCTGGGCGCTTATATATCTCGGCGCGCACGGCAAACTCAGTCGTGAAAAACATGACCTGCTGAGTTTCCCGTGGCAGAGCCAGCGGATGGTAATCAGGTGGCGGTTCAGGTTCGGCCAGGACTGCTACCAGCAACGCATCTCCCCAGGCGACTAATGCATGTTGTACCCGCTGCGCCTGTTGCGGTCGCCAGAGCGGGGCAATACTGACGTCGTGCAGACTCACAAACCGACTAAGCCTATTATTGAGCGCATCGCTGACTCTACGGTATATCGGAAGTGTGTAACTACCAGTACAGAGCAGCGTTGGCGTGAAGATCTCAACGGTAAAGGTAAAGCCATCATTCATGCTGCCTCCTGTACTACGGCCAGCGTCTGCCAGAATTCGGGATAACTTACCGCAGCCGCAGCCGGTTCAAGAATCGTTGTCTCACCACGAGCTACCATTGCGGCAATTGCCCAGGCCATTGCCAGCCGGTGGTCATGAAAACTATTGAGTGTGGTACCCTGGAGTCGCCCCGGCTGCCCGACGATCACCATACCATCAGCGGTTGGTTCAACGACTGCGCCCATTGCACTCAGGCCGGCAGCCACCGTCGCGATGCGGTCGGTTTCTTTGGCCCGTAGCTCCTGCGCATCACGAATCACTGTTTCACCAGTTGCACAGGCCGCAGCAACTGCCAGCACGGGAATTTCATCGATTAAGCGCGGAATCAACGTACCCGCAATCGTTGTGCCGCGCAGTGATGAAGAACGCACAACAACATCGCCGACCGGTTCACTTCCTTCCAGTCGTTCATTCATGACTGTAAGGTCAGCCCCCATCGCTTGCAAAACCTCTATCGCTCCAATCCGGGTCGGATTCAGGCAAACGCCGGGCGTCACCAGTTCAGCATCGGGATGGATGGCAGCCGCTACCCACCAGAAGGCTGCTGATGAGGGATCGCCGGGGACACGCAGCGAGAGCGCAGTGGGGGCAGTTGCCTCTGATGGTGGCTGGAGCGTGATCTGATCCGCAGTAACGGTAATCTCCAGCCCCATCGCTGCCAGCATACGTTCGGTATGATCACGCGAGTCGATGCGTCCGGTCAGGGTCAAGGGTTGGTCAGCATTCAACGCTGCCAGTAACAATGCCGACTTCACCTGTGCTGAAGCAATTGACAACTCATAATGACCGCCACGCAGTCGGTTACCTCGAATCGCCAGTGGGGCCCGATCACCATCGTCACGACCATCGATCTGCGCACCCATTGCCCGCAACGGAACGACGATTCGGCGTTGTGGCCGTGAACGCAATGAGGCATCGCCGGTCAAAACACTGAAAAACGGATGGCCCGCCAGCAATCCGGCCAGCAGGCGCAGGGTGGTGCCGGAATTTCCACAATCAAGCACGTCAGCCGGTTCTCGTAAACCACCTAACCCGACACCATGGACGATCAACTCGCGTTCGGCGGGTTGTTCTACCGCCACGCCTAATGCCCGGATACACGCAACCGTCGAGAGACAATCAGCGCCAGGCAGGAAATGGGTGATGTGGGAATTGCCCGTAGCGATAGCATTGAACAACACTGATCGATGGGAAATCGACTTATCGCCCGGTACCTCGATTACACCACGCAATCGCTTAGGGGCGGTTAGCGTTATACCTTTCATTACGTGATACCACTCCGGTCTGACAACTCATGCTTGTTTCTCAAGTTCAGGCGCTACAATTAGCTTATAACCAAAACCGCGCTGGGTAATCAGATACCTTGGTTTTGACGGATCTGGCTCAATGCGCTGTCGCAAGCGATAGACAAGTGCATCAATGGCATTGTAATCAAAGATCGCGTAATCCCATACCTGATTAGCGATCTCCTCCTTACTGACAACTTCGCCTTGCCGGCGATAGAGCAACGCCAGTAACTGAAACTCTTTCACGGTGAGCGGCGGTGATAACAGCTCACCGCGAATATAGACCGACTTTGTTGGTTCATCCACCCGGATTTCAGCTCGTACCGCTCGTAAAAGTTTTGGATCAAGGGTTCCCTTCATCGTTGCTGCCGGATCGTTAAAAATAATAACGGTATCGGCAATCATAATTTGATCGGAGTGATGCAGGCTGCGCGTGCCGATCAATCGTTCCTGGTTAAGAAATGTGCCGTTGGTACTATCAAGATCACGGATAAAAAAACCTTCGTCAGTCCGTTCAAATCGTGCGTGGCGTCGGGATGCGAGTGGGTGATCGATAATGATGTCATTGGCACCATCACGACCAACGGTAATGACCGGTTGATCCCACACTATTTCGCGGTAATCGCCGTTACTTCGCTTGACGATCAATTGGGGGGCGGGAGCGGATTGCATCGTTCACCAGCCTCCAGAGCTTTGAATGCGTGAATGCGATATGGTACAATCGATTTAACCTTGCTGATTATACCATGGCATTTTCGCTTGTGGCAGACATGATTGCACACGACAGCGATAGTAGGTGATGGGAGATACTGGTGGCTGGTAAAAGCGAACAGCGAATCGGTCGCTACGAATTGATCGAAGAGCTTGGCCGCGGCGGCATGGCACGAGTGTATCGCGCCCGTGATACACAACTTCAACGGATCGTTGCCCTGAAAGTGCTGGCCGCGCAACTAAGCATGGACGCAGAATTCATCAAGCGCTTTGAGCGCGAGGCTCGCACAGCAGCCAATCTGCGCCATCCTCACATCGTAACGGTTTACGACATTGGTGAGGATCAGGGACTACACTACATTGCAATGGAGTATATTGATGGCCGACCGTTGCACGCGATTCTCGAGCAGTACGGTTCACTTGGCCTGAAATATGCTATTGCTATTCTTGAACCAATCGCACTTGCCCTCGATTATGCTCACCAGGTCGGTGCCGTTCATCGTGATGTCAAGCCGCACAATATTTTGATCGACCGTAATGGGCGGGTGGTATTAACCGATTTCGGTATTGCGCAAACGCCCGAAGCTGATGAACAACGATTGACGCGCACCGGTGTGTTTATGGGCACACCGGAGTATATCTCACCTGAACAGGCTGAAGCCCGGCGGGTTGATGGTCGTAGTGATCTCTACTCATTAGCGGTAGTTGCGTATGAGATCATTGCCGGTCGTGTACCGTTTAGTGGTGCCACGCCTCAATTGATCGTTGCCCATGCTCAGTTACCACCGCCACCTATCACTTCATTTGCCCCTGATTTACCGACCGACCTTGATTTGGTGCTGACGCGGGCGTTGGCTAAGCGTCCAGAACGACGGTTTCAGACCGGTGCGGCGTTTATTGCTGCTCTGCGTGATATCGCGGAACGCAATGGGGTTGTGCCGGCACCAACTGTCGAACTGGTGGCGCTGTTTAATCCTTCGTTGCCAACTGCTCCTGGCCTGATACAACATTCGTCAGTCCCCAAACCCGTCTCGCCATCATTACCATCCGCAACCCCCGCGGTCAGTAGACCACCGAAACAACCGGACTTGTCGGTGGCTCATCACAATCATCCGGCAACACCGGAGCCACCGGCATCAGCGGTACCACGACGCCATGAGCCGGAACCTGGGGTCGCCGA
>NZ_DAOUBI010000145.1:0-43445 GCF_034432675.1 Chloroflexus sp.
ACCAATCCAGCGCGTGATAGCACCGCAGATGGTTGTTAGAGCGCGACAGTACAGCGTTTTATGAAATAAGTTCTAGTACATCCTGATAGGGAGGAAATCCATGCCCGCCGAAAATAGCTTTGATATTGTGTCAGATTTCGATCAACAAGAACTGGTGAACGCAGTTGACCAAGCCCTGCGTGAAGTTCAAACACGATACGATCTGAAAGATGCTGGTGTCACAATCACTCTGACGAAAACAGAGCTGGTCATTGAAGCTGATAGCGAGATGAGCCTGCGGAGTGTGCGTGATGTACTGGAGACAAAAGCCCTGCGTCGCAAGCTGTCACTTAAAATCTTTGACTACGGCAAACCTACCGATGCCAGTGGTGGGCGGGTACGTCAGGTGGTGACGCTACGCCGTGGCATTGATAGTGAGCTGGCAAAGAAATTGAGCAAGATGATCCGGGATCGCTTTCCCAAAGTGCAGCCCCGCATTCAGGGTGATTCACTGCGCGTCGCCGGGAAGAGCCGTGATGAATTACAGGCGGTAATCGCATTTCTCCGCGAACGCGAAGGCGAGATTCCGGTACCTTTGCAGATGACCAATTATCGCTAACCATATTCCCTGGCGGTGCCCGGTGTGATCCTCCTTATACCTTCATGCGCAGCGAAGGTTTTGCGCGATCACGGTAAAAACCCTCTCACCAATGGCACGGGCGACCGGCCCTGGTACACGCTCGCGCTGAAACTCGATCTATAATGGAACGAGAGGATGCTGTATCTTTTTACAAGAATGTACAACAATATATAGAGAACGTAACCAATGAAATATCACATCGTTACGCTGGGATGCCCCAAAAATGCTGTCGATAGCGAGGGAATGGATGGGCTGCTCAGCACACAGGGTCATCAGGCAGTTGCTTCGGCTGAAGAGGCCGATGTTATTATTGTTAACACCTGTAGTTTTATCGCGGCTGCGCGTGCCGAAACCCTTGGTGTCCTGAAAGAACTGGCCGGGCGGAAGCGCCCCGGTCAACGGCTCATTGCCGCCGGTTGTATGGCGCAGAGCCATCCACACGAGGTAGCCGGTGTGCAAGGCGTAGATGCAACGCTGGGTACGCAGCAGTGGACGCAGATCAAAGCGCTGGTCGGCCAATTGGAACGCCCGGTTATTCCGTTGACGCCAGGGCAACCGGTGACCACCATTCCACTGACGACAACCACCACAAATGGCCAGCCGACCTCGTATGCCGATTGGCGCACGACTCAGATCCGACGCACACACCAGACTCCCTCAGCCTACCTCAAAATCTCCGATGGCTGCAACCTGCGCTGCGCCTTCTGCACAATTCCCAGTTTCAAGGGTGATATGCGCTCGAAGCCGGTCGGTGCGGTGCTGGCGGAAGCGCAAGAACTGGTTGCCGGAGGCGTCCGGGAGATTGTGCTGGTTGCGCAGCATCTGACCGACTACGGACGTGATCTTGGTTTGAAAGACGGTCTGGCCACGCTTTTAGCCGAGTTGTGTCAGGTAACGCCTCCAGAGACCTGGATTCGCCTGATGTACGCCTACCCGCACGGTATCAGCGAGCGGCTGATTACCACGATGGCCAGCTATCCCCAGATTTGCCACTACCTCGATATGCCGCTGCAACATGCCCATCCGGCTACGTTGCGGCGGATGCGCCGGCCACCGGACACCGACCGCACGCTGAGGATCATCGCCGAACTACGGGCTGCAATGCCCGATATTGCCATCCGTTCAACATTCATTGTCGGGTATCCCGGCGAAACCACGGCTGAATTCCACGCTCTGCTGGAGTTCTTGCAAACTGCCCAACTCGACCGGGTCGGTGCCTTTCGCTACTCACGCGAACCAGGAACACCGGCTGCCGAATTGCCCGATCAGGTACGCCCCCAGGTGATCGAGCGGCGCTGGCACGAGTTGATGCGTCTGCAACAAACCATCTCCTACACGCGCAATCAGCGCTGGGTAGGGCAAACGATCAAGGTGTTAATGGAAGGGAATGGTACGGCAGATGATGGCAGTGAGCTGAGTATCGGGCGCTCGTTCCGTGATGCACCTGAAATTGACGGTCAGGTGTTTGTCTGGGGCAACTATCCAGCGGGTACAATGGTACCGGTACAGGTTACCCAGGCGACTGCGTATGACTTGTGGGGAGAGGCGCTTGGGTAGATGAACAACAGTGAGTGGCGCGGAATGTCAATCCACGCCACTCACCGATCAGGAGAATGATTACTTCGATCCATTTAACCGCTGACTAATCTCACGCTGGAGACGACGCAATTCGGCAGGATTATTTTTTGCCAGATAATCAACCATGTACGAAATGGCAGTATCGCTATAATCATCAAGTAAGCCATCCAGAACCTGTCGTACAACCAAATTAACAAATTCATCTTCAGAGATAACCGGGGTGTACACGTATGCCAGCCCGTCGCGCTCACGATTCAAGACACCCTTATCGGCCAGGCGACTCATGGTAGTCATAACGGTTGTGTACGCAATGTCGCGCTGTTGGGCCAGCTTCCGATGTACCTTTTTCACTGTACTCGGTCCCTCTTGCCAGAGGATTTGCATAATCTCTGTCTCGAGTGGACCCAGTACCTTAACCAGACCATCTTTCGTCGGGCTGAAGCGGAAACGCAGGTTGAACGCCATAATACACCCCTTTACGCACATCAATGGTAACGACAGCTCATCACTTCCTGAGAGCGAGTGTACGGCGTTGCCTGCGTTTCGAGAAGAGGAAAACATTACACAGCGATGACTCATCGGTAGTACTATTTCTTGCTTATTCATACGACAAATCGTCGTATCCGGCTGTTAGAATTGTAAACCATTTGTAATGAATATGACAGCAACACCAGACGTTCGTTATCAAATTCAGGCGGAAATGCGTGCTGCATTTCCGGTGGTCGAAGGGCGGTTGAGCCGGTTTTACGCTATGCAGGAGTACCATCTCGGCTGGCGCAATGAGGATTTGACGCCGGCGGACGCCGATCCGGGCAAGTTGATCCGGCCGCAGCTCGTATTACTGGCCTGTGCGGCTGCCGGTGGTAATCCGCAACAGGCATTACCGCTTGCCGCCGGTATTCAGTTATTGCACGACTTCTCGCTCATCCACGATGACATCGAAGATGACAGTGCTATGCGGCGTGGGCGGCGCACGCTGTGGCACATCTGGGGGCTGGCCCATGGCATCAATGCCGGCGATGCCATGTTTGTCATCGCTCATCTGGCTATTCACCGCCTGAGCGAACGCGGCTTGCCGGCAGAGCGGGTGTTATCGATTCTGCGTCGTTTCGATGAGATCATCCTCCGCATCTGCGAAGGGCAATACCTTGATCTCAGCTTTGAGGGCGATCTGAGTATTACTCCCGCTGATTACCTGACGATGATCGGTGGTAAAACTGCCGCTCTCATCGCCGGCGCTGCGGAACTCGGTGCCCGTGCCGCCGGCACTGACGGGGCGACGGTGGCAGCACTGGCCGATTTTGGGCGAGCGCTTGGTCTGGCCTTCCAGATCGAAGACGATATTCTCGGCATCTGGGGCGCCCCCGAACAAACCGGTAAACCGTTCGCTGCCGATCTCTATCGCCGTAAAGTCAGTCTACCGGTTGTGCATGCGCTGACGCATAGCCCTGAACGCGAGCGTCTAGCTGCCCTCTACCGCCAGCCCACACTCGACGATGCTGCTGTGATGCAGGCGATGGCTATTCTCGATGCTGCCGGATCACGTGCCTTCTGCGCTACAATGGCAAATGAACATCATCAGGACGCCTTCAAAGCCCTGGATCGCCTGAATCCGGCTACCGCGGCGGCAGCCGCAGCCCGTGATCAGTTACGGTCACTGACGCAACGTCTGATTGGGCGGCAGGCGTAGGTGGTCTCTTTGCCGTGTATGAGCGTGGTTATGACAAAGACTGCGCCACTCGTCTGATGTTACCAGATGCAGAATCTTATCTGTTTCTCGAAAATGCAAAAAGCCTGTTCACTCACAAAGACACAGAGACGCGAAGACACAAGATAAAGGCAGACTTCGCGGTTCTGCAGCTTTGTGCCTTTATGAGCATAACCCCTTTTTGCAAGGGACTCACTAATGACATGCTCAAATGGTAGAACCCTCAACTGGCTTTTCATCTGGCAGCAAATGTGATACACTATAGCCGTTACACAGCGTCACGTCGCCGCGAGAGTCCGTTCGTCCGTTTGAGGCCCGATCGACTCCCCCGTCCGCATGACCTCCACGCCTGAGGAACAGCACGCGGCGCTGTGGGCCGCCGTTCGCTCTGAGGCGAAGCGTCCGGTGTTTGTTTCGGAGGCGTGGTTTGTGGGCATTAGCCCCGTGAGTGACTGCGTTGATCAACCAACGCGGAGGGAGTGGGACCGGAATGTACGTGAAGCTTTTTGTCGGTAATTTGGCCTGGAGCGTTGATGATGCAACGCTAGAGGCCTTCTTTCAGGACTACGGCGATGTACGTAGCGCACGGGTGATTAACGATCGTGAGACTGGTCGTTCACGTGGTTTCGGCTTTGTCGAGATGGAAGTCGCTGATGTAGCGACTGTGATCAGTCAGACGAACGGTCGTCCGATCAACGGGCGTGAAATTCGAGTCAATGAAGCCGAGGACAAGGGTTCCCGCGGCCCTCGTTCCGGCGGTGATCGCGGCGGCTTCGGCGGTCGGCGTTATTAACGCTTCCCTTCGAGCCGGTCGCGCCTCAACTGGCTCGTGAGCGGGATCCTCTGCCCCCTGTCATTGACAGGGGGTATATTGTGTCAGGATATAGATTATGGTTGTCGTTCTGTTCATCGCAGGCATTGTGCTGCTTGTATTGGGGGCCGATCTGCTGGTGCGCGGGGCAGCCAGTCTGGCTGCCGGCCTGGGTGTCTCTTCGCTGATCATTGGTCTGACCGTCGTTGCTATTGGTACGAGTTCACCGGAAATTGCCGTTAGCCTGCAATCTGCCTTTAACGGCCAGGGTGCCATTACACTCGGCAATATCATTGGGAGTAATATTGTAAATGTGATGCTCATTCTTGGTGTAGCGGCGATGTTTGGCTCACTGCCGGTTGATCGGCAAATTTTCCGCCGTGACCTGCCGATTATGATCGGCGCCTCCGTCCTGACCTTTTTGCTCGCCCTTGATCGCACGTTATCGTGGGTTGATGGGATGATTATGCTGCTGGCCTTGATAGGCTATGGATGGACAATATGGCCGCGAAATAGCACTCATGAGACACCGCATCATGCTCGAACTACTCAACGGCACTGGCGGGCGATTGTTCTCCAACTGGCAATGGTTGTCGGCGGCCTGGTATTACTCGTTCTGGGTGCGCGCTGGCTGGTTGATGGTGCAGTTACCTTTGCAAGCTGGTTTGGCGTGAGTGAGTTGATTATCGGGCTGACGATTGTCGCTGTTGGTACCTCACTTCCAGAGATTGCGACATCGGTGATCGCCGGTTTACGGGGTGAACGTGATATTGCGGTTGGGAATGTGATCGGGAGTAATATTCTCAATCTGCTCCTTGTTCTGAGCACAACAATGATCCTGTCACCACAACCGATTGCCGTGCCTGAAGCAACGATCTGGCTCGACCTGCCGGTGATGCTTGGGGCAGCGATCATCTGCTGGCCGATCTTCTTTACCCGCCGGATGGTGTCACAACGGGAAGGTAGTCTCTTACTGGTCTATTACCTGAGCTATACGCTGTATCTGGTCTTGCAGGCAACCGGTAGTACCGAATTACCGATCTATACTACAGTTGTAGGTCTGGTATTGATTCCTCTCACTGTCGCTCTGTTGGTTGTTCGAGCCTTGCGCTGGCTGGGGGAAGAGCGTCGCCAGCGTCAGCTTTCAATGAATGCTTCGGAATAGATGCGCGCCTTTTATTCTGATACGTTTGTCTTGCCACTACCGCCAGGGCACCGTTTTCCGATGGAGAAGTATGCGCTGCTCCGGGAGCGGGTGCTGAGCGAGAGGATTGTAACGCCTGAGCGGTTGCACGTTCCCGAACCGGCCAGTATCACCGAGCTGTGCCGGGCGCATGACGCGAACTACGTTGAGCGGGTCATCAATGGACAATTGACCAGTGCTGAAATTCGTCGCATCGGTTTTCCCTGGTCGCCACAGATGGTTGAACGCTCGCGGCGTTCGGCCGGGGCAACGATAGCCGCCTGCCGGGTAGCCCTGAGCGAAGGGGTAGGCGTGAATCTGGCCGGTGGTACCCATCATGCCTTCGCCGACGCCGGCGCCGGCTATTGTGTGTTCAACGATGCCGCCGTCGCCGCACGCACCATGCAGTCCGAAGGGCGTGTTCAACGCATTGCCATCATCGATTGCGATGTGCATCAGGGTGATGGCACAGCCGCCATCTTCGCCGGTGATCCAACCGTCTTCACCTTTTCGATTCACGGCGCTCACAATTTTCCTTTTCGCAAACAGCAGAGTGACCTGGATATTGCCCTGCCTGATGCTACTGGCGATACGGCCTATCTTGATGCACTGGAGTGGGGGGTGCGCCAGGTCTTTGCAATTGCCCGCCCTAATCTGGTGATCTATCTGGCCGGTGCCGATCCCTATTACGACGACCGGCTGGGTCGGTTGAGTCTGACCAAAGCCGGTCTGGCCGAGCGCGACCGTCTGGTCTTCAGTTATTGTCGGGCGGCAGGCGTACCGGTTGCGGTGACGATGGCCGGCGGCTATGCCCGTCAGATCAGTGACACTGTTGACATTCACACCCATACCATTGCCGCTGCTGCCGGTTTACGGTGATCTTTCCAAATTCTTGGCCTAGATGTTCCGATCCTGACATCCAAAATGGCAAAACCTTCGCACAGATAGGTGAAGGCGCATGCACGGGCATGCACTGAACATAGTCTGAAATCGGAGGTAAAACTGTGACAGCCGAACAAACAAATCAGGGTGTCTTCTCTCGTCGGAGTCTGATGAAGGGTGTTGCCGGACTGGGTGGGGGATTGGTGGTTGCAAGTTTCGCCAATCTGTTCGGGATTCGACCTGCATCAGCCGGCCATGATCGCAAAGATGATCCACAACTCATTCTGAACCTGGCTGCAACAGCCGAGACGCTGGCAACTACGTTCTACTACGCTGCATTAACCTCAGCCCAATTCGAACTGCACGAAGAGGATATTCTCTACCTCAAGCTGGCTCTCGATGCCGAGAAGTACCACCTCGATTTTCTGGTCAGCAACGGTGGTCGGGCTTTGACCAATCAGTTCTATGTTCCGGCGAATTTGCTGAGTGATCCAGCCCTCTTCGTCCAGGTCGGAGCGGATGCTGAGACCGCGTTTGTCGGCGCTTACCTTGCAGCCACACGCCGCTTTGCTGAGTTGGGTGCTGATCGCTTGGCCGGCACCACGGCTCAGCATGCGTGCAGCGAAGCGCAGCACCTGGCCTTGATCCGAGAAATTGGTGGCTTTGCCCCGAATAATCTGCCTTTACCGCTACCGATTTACTACAACGTTTCTGACGCAGTGCCCACACTGGCACCATTCTTGCAAGGCGGTCAAGGCTTCATCGGGCCGGTCACCGCACCTACTGCTGCTCAGATTATGACCGTTCTCGGTGGTGTGAAATCCGATCCAACCCAGCCCTATACCAGAGTGTTCTAAGCGCGTCGTGTCAGCAGAGGCCGGGCCTGCCAGGGCGAGCAAATCCTGGCAGGCTTGTGTATGTTTACCGGCTGTACAGAATAGGGGGCAACTGTGGATGGGCAATCATTACTTGCACCAGTCAGTTCAGCTATAATACAGTATCACTATAGCGCTACTGAACAAAGGGTCTTGTATTCAATGCCATCCCAACCACCTGAAGATACCGGTCTCCGTGGTCTGACCGATGAATTGCTCATCGACTTAATTGTTCAGCGTGAAGAAGCTGCCCTAGGCGAGCTATATGATCGGTACGCTTCGTTAGTATACGCGATTGCGCTGCGTATTACCGGTGATCGGCAGACGGCCGAAGAGGTTATGCAAGACGTTTTTCAGAATATCTGGCAGACGGCAGGTGGCTTTCGTCGGCAGACTGGTGCCGTGGCAGGTTGGATTATTGGTATCAGCCGCTATCGGGCAATCGATACGCTCCGCAGTAAACGTGAACGAGGGCGTAGCCGTGAATTGACCGGTATCGAGGCCTCGCCTCATCCTTCAACATCCTCAGACATTGAACACGATGTGGAGCAACGCATCTTGCATGAAGCAGTACGGGCAGCCCTGGCTGATCTGCCATTACCACAGCGCCAGGCAATAGAGATGGCATATTACGGTGGTTTGACACAAGTAGAGATCGCTGAGCGACTCGGTGAACCACTTGGCACCATCAAAACACGATTGCGACTTGGTTTGACAAAATTGCGTGAACTTTTGCGAATGCTGGCGGAGTCGTAGTATGGAACCTTCATCGGAACGATCTGACGATATAGCCGAGTTGCTGGCGGCTTACGCACTCGATGCGCTCGAACCGGCAGAGCGAGAACGGGTGCAA
Organism: Chloroflexus sp.; assembly: GCF_034432675.1. Taxonomy (GTDB): domain Bacteria; phylum Chloroflexota; class Chloroflexia; order Chloroflexales; family Chloroflexaceae; genus Chloroflexus. The sequence goes on from NZ_DAOUBI010000145.1 coordinate 8,510, forward strand.
CGTCTGCTGGCAGAGCAACCGGCATTACAGCAAACTCTGGCCGAGCTGCGTGCGGCTGCTGATTTGTTGCCGTATGGTCTCGAACAACCGAAACTACCCCCAGAGTGGCGCCAGCGAACCATCGATTATGCCGTAGGACGTCGCCCAGCACAGGTCGAGAAATCTTCATCCTACCGGCATTGGTGGCGAAGCTGGCAGTCAGTTCTCGGCAGTTTGACGGTAGTCCTTGCCGTCGCTGTCTTTGGTCTGGTCTGGTACATCAGCAGTTTGCAAGCTCAACTGGCAACGATCATTCAACAGCGCGATCAGGCACAAATGATCGCTGCGACTGCACAGGCTGCATCTCAACAACTGGCCGCCGTCCTTGTTACACCAAACCCTCTGGCTGCGCTGCAAGGGGACAATGGTCAGGGATCGGTATTTCGTGATCCAGAAGGGAATCTGGTTGTTATTGCAGCCCTACCACCTCTTTCCACCGATCAGGTCTATCAGCTCTGGCTTATTGAAGGTAATGCAGCTCCTGTCAGTGGTGGTATATTTACTGTTGATACGAATGGCTATGGCTTCATCCGCTTGCCGGCAGCACAGGTGGTGGCTGGTACGATACTGGCAATTACGGCTGAGCCGACTCCCGGTAGCCCTGGCCCCACCGGTCCGGTTTTGATTGCCGGGCAGATAAGTTGACCTTTGAGCCGGGTTGCAAGCTGCCATCAACGAAGCCAGACGGTGAGATGAGTTTTGCCGTATTGGTCAGATCGTCAAACACTCTGTGCTTGTCGAATGCTACGCTTGTCAAGGCCAGGCAGATCCACTGCAGAGCACTCGCCGACCTATCAGGACTAAAGCCCTATCTGACAACATCCCAGCTCTATCGGCGCTACCCCAACGTACGGGGTAGCCTTGTCATGCCTTGAGTCCAGTTCTGGCGCGATCGCAAAGATTTGAGCGAGGGTTGGTTACCCGTTGGCCACTACCTGGTCGGTCAATGAATGCAATGCCTCGCGCCAGAGCAGCCCGTGTCAGGTTGTAATTTCAATGCGAAGAGGCTTTTCATAACTACGAAATAGTACGCGCTCCGAAGACGAGAAAAACCGTTTCAGACGTGTTATAATAATGATCAAAACTTCCTATCCGTGAGTGTTTATGTCTGAATCAGCACACATCCTTATCGTTGAAGACGACAATGATATTCGGCGTATTTTTCAAGTCATTCTCACCCGCCATGGCTTTCGGGTTTCAGTAGCAACCACGGGCGAAGAGGCGCTGAACTTTCTCCAGTTAATCACTCCCGACCTGATCTTGCTCGATCTGGCGCTTCCCGGTATCGATGGAGCCGAAATAACTCGCCGGATCAAAGCAGATCGCACTAAACCATTTATTCCAATCATCATTGTATCTGCCCATGCCGATCTGAACACCAGTGTCAGTAATCTCGATGCCGGCGCGGATGATGTATTGCTTAAACCGGTTGACCACACCCTGTTGCTGGCACGGGTGCGCGCCCTGCTCCGTCTGCAACGTGCCCAACGCAATCTCCAGCAAGAGCAGCGTAAGACGGAGTTGTTGCTGCATCTCTCGCGTGATCTGGGTTCCAGTATCGAATTAGATGTTCTTCTCACAGGTTTTCTCAACCATCTGGCCGATGCCATTGGAGCCATTCGTGCCAGTATCATTCTGACCGGTTTCATCGAGGAAAAGGTTCTCCTCTATTCAAGCAGCCAGTATTCTGCATCCGGTGAAATCCAGGACATTTTGCGTTACGGTGTGGCCGGTCTGGCATTGCGGTCGCGTAAGCCAATCCTGATCACCGACACGCGCACCGATTCGCGCTGGTTGGTAACGTCTGAACGCCATCAGGACGTGCGTTCAGTAGCGGCTATGCCGATTATCCGCGACAACCGCGCGTGGGGGGTTATTACCCTGGTACACCATACCCCTGGCTATTTCACAAACGAACATCTGGAATTACTGTCATCGGTAGCCGCTCAAAGTGCGGTTGCGCTGGAGAGTGCTCGCCTCTATCGTTTGAGTGAGCAACAGAAAGATCTCCTGGCCCGTCGTGCTGAAGAGTTGCGCCAGATCAATGAGATTAACCGGATGCTCTCTGAATTGATGCAGATGGATCAGTTGAGCCGGTTACTGGTGCAGATGATCCACCATCAGTTCAAATATCCTCTAGTCGCACTTTTACTGCGTCAGGACAATCAATTTGAGCTGCGTGCGATTGCCGGAGTTAATTTACTAGGTGAAACAAAGGTAGTCATCGGCCTTGATGAAGGGTTGAGTGGATGGGTGTACCGCCAGCAACAACCATTACGGATTGATGATCTCCGCCAGGATGGGCGTTTTGTTCCCCTATTGCCGGGTGAAGCACTGGCGCGTTCGGCACTGAGCATTCCGGTCCTGTTGGGTCATGAGCTGCTGGGCACGATTGAGGTACGCAGCCAGCAGCCAGGTGCGTTTACCAGCAATGACGAGGCTATCTTACAGGCAATCGCCAACCAACTGGCAATTGCCATCAGCAATGCTCGCCTGTTTGAGAGTGAACAGCGCCGCATTAGACAACTTAACGATATTAACCGTCTCTCCCTTGCGTTAACTGCTCAGCTCACTGCGGCTACTGATATGCAACTGATTGCTAAGGCAGTTACGCAGATTTTTCAGGCCAAATGGACTGCTATCATTCTGTTTGGTCCCAAACCTACCGATACAATCGTTGCATCGTATGGTCAAGACGCATCATTTAATCAAGAACTTTCACGTTTGCTGGAACGGAATCCTTACATCGCCGCCAAAATTATGATGGTACCACAACCATGCTACGTAACCGATCTTGTGGAACGAGCCGATCTGGCGTCTCTACAATCGCTCTTTACAGCTCAGGCGTTGGATAGTCTCTTACTGGCACCACTGACGGTGAAAAAGCAAACGCAAGGTTTTCTGTGCCTGGAAGTGAATCGGCGTGCGCAGTTTGGGCAGGCTGAACAGGAACTGCTCACCACGGTAGCAAGTCTTGTTGTTCAGATCATTGAAAATGCCCGACTGTACCGGATTGTAAATGACGAGCGCTCAACCCTCAATGCTATTTTGCAGAGTGCAACCGATCCTATTTTGCTGATTGATCCCCAAGCTCGCCTGTTGTTGGCCAATTCAGCAGCCTTCTCCCGTTTACAGATCGACCAGAAAACACATTATGGTCAGCCTGTTGAGCAGTTTCCGGCGATACACGCCATCTTGCCTGTTCTTGACAAAGAGAGATCCACGATACTTGAAATCGAACTACGGCCACACCTGCACTTTAGTATCAGTATTGCTCCAGTGCGTGGCGTTGATCGAAAAATGCTAGGCTGGGTTGTCGTCTTTCGCGATATTAGTCCAATCAAGCGCCTGGAACAACAAGAGCGTGAACGGGTACGCAGCGTTTTTCGCCGCTATGTATCACCGGAAGTCGCTGAACGCCTGCTCAGTGCGGGTAGTGATTTCGGTGCGCCAACAGAATGCACAGTTGCCGTGCTCTTCGCTGATATGCGCGGCTTTACAACCTTGAGCGAACAGTTGGACGCCCATGTGTTGGTGGAACGTGTCCTCAACCGGTTTTTTACAGCGATGACCGATGCTCTCTACGCCTATGATGGAACCATTGATAAGTTTCTCGGTGATGGTTTGATCGGTGTCTTTGGCTCACCTATCAGCCATCCCGATGACCCTCAACGTGTTGTGATGGCTGCGGTCGCTATGCAACAGGCATTTGCCCGTCTGGCTCAAATTTGGCGAGAAGAACTAATCTTCGATATCGGAATGGGTATTGGGATTAGCTATGGCTTAGCAGTAGTCGGTAATATCGGTTCGGATCAGCGTCAAGACTATACACTCATTGGTGATGTGGTGAATACAGCGTCACGCTTGTGCAGTATTGCTCAAGCCGGTCAGATTATTATTTCATCACACTTGATGCAAGCACTTGGTGATCAATCGCCATATGAGTTGCGTGAATTGGGTGCCGTGCGCTTGAAAGGTAAGCAGGAACCTCATGTTATTTATGAGGTGTTGTTTGATCAATCGTTGGTCAAAGTGGAAAAATAGGAAATAGGAGGTAAAAATAAAAAACAGTCTATCAACATGCATTTTCTATTTCCTAACTTCCTATCTTCTATCTCCTATTTCCTATTTCCTCTTGCTCACTTGACAGCTGTCTATCAGCACTTTAAGATACGTTCAATCAGTGTCTGCCGAATAATGGTACTTTTCATTCCAACTGAAGGAGTCCGCAACCATGGTGTTGTTCTCGCGGCGAATTGTTCGCCTCTGGTTATTCTGTTTGCTCTGTGTCATGATTATCACTGGCTGCGCATCACGGCCGGTTGTACTAACTGGAACGGTTACCGATGCCTACACCGGTGCACCTGTTCCTAATGCTACGGTAGTGATTGGTGATCTAACCCTAACTACTGATGAACAGGGCCGTTTCCAAACCGAACGCTGGCGACCCGAAGACACGCTGGCATTACAGGCACCAGCGTATGAGCCGATAAGTCTACCCCTGGCCGGTCAACCCGGTGTAGGTGAGAGTGGTGTCTTTACGGTTACGGTTACAACTGCGCTCCGTCCCAACGTCCTTAGTGGACGAGTAACCGATGCGTACACCGGCGCACCGGTCAGTGGGGCCGAAGTTTTGTTGAATAATGACGATACCCTGCGCACAACGACCGATGCTGATGGTCAGTACACGCTAACCGGTGTGCCCGAGTCGTTTACCGTGACTGTTCGTGCGCCTGATTACGCCCCGGCAAGCGAGACAATTGCACGAGCGACCAGACTCGACGTCAGTGTGCGTCCAAATACGTTACGCGGCCAGGTTACTAATGTGTATACCGGCGAACCGATAGCTGGTGCAACGGTGACACTGGCTGATGTGCGAACGACGACGGATGCCGAAGGGCGTTATCTGCTTCGTGATCTTCCTGCCGAACAGGGTGAGATCACTGTCGAAGCCGATGGTTTTGCGCCAACGACACAACCGTTTACTCGCACGACGAGTCTCGATGTCAGGCTTCGTCCCGATACGCTCATTGGGCAGCTTATCGACGCTACGACCGGTAAACCGGTACCCAATGCAGCGATTATTGCCACCGAGACCCTGACCTCAACCGCCGTTGCCTTTACCCGTATCAACGATAGTGTCGAGGGTCGCTTCCGATTGCCCAACCTGCCCGAACAAGGTTTTGTACAGGTGCTGGCACCGGGGTATACCAAGCGGATAATCCCAATTGAACCGGGTAATATGCCGCAGCAGATTGAGCTGGAACCCTTCTACGTGCGGGGAATCTACATTACGGCGGCGGTGGCCTCTGTGCCGCGATTGGTTGATCGTTTTCTTGATCTGATTGATCGTACCGAATTAAACGCGATAGTGATCGATATCAAGAGCGATCTGCGCGATGATCTAGGCATGGTCTACTATGACTCCCAGGTACCGCTGGTCCGTGAACTGGGATTGAGCACGCCAAGGGTCGATTTCCAATCCATCCTGGCTAAAGCGAAAGAGCGTGGCATCTACACGATTGCGCGCGTCCAGCTCTTTTCGCACGATAATGCGTTATCTGATGCGCGCCCTGAATGGTCAATCCGCCTGCGCTCAACCGGTGAGGTGTATGCCGACTATCCGGGGCCTGGGATTCGTTATGCCTATCTCGATCCGACCAATCAGAACGTCTGGGATTACAATATTGCGCTGGCAGTAGAAGCGGCTCAGATGGGGTTTGATGAGATCAATTTTGATTACATTCGCTTCCCCGACTGGTTTGGTTCCAGAGAAGAGTTTCGCGATAAGCTGCTGTTCAGCGAACCAATCGATCCGGCCGGCAATCCAGGTCGCATGTACGATGTCATTATCGAGTTCATGCAACGTGCTCACCACGCAGTAAATGCAGCCGGTGCCTTTATGTCAGTGGATGTCTTTGGGCGGGTAGTGAATGGCCCATCGCTCACCATTGCGCAGGATATGGCACGGATGGGTGAGCATGCCGATTACGTCTGTCCAATGCCTTATCCATCGCTGTGGTGGGGTGGGTTAGAGAACATTGCAGTGCCGGTCAAATTTCCGTATGAAACGATCCAGATTGCAGTACGGAATGGTGGCCGTCAGATGGCAGCCAGTTATGGACGGCAACGTCCATGGCTTCAGGATCACACTGATCCCTGGTCGCCGGTAGTCGTCGAATACGGACCGGCTGAAGTACGTGCACAGATTAACGCCACCGAAGAGCAACCGGAAGCTGCGTCGGGTTGGATACTCTACGATTCGGCGAATATCTACAAAGGTGCCTTCAGTGGTGCCGCACGCTCAACACCATAGCAACGGAGAAGTCGTCGACGAGTTTGCAGCGGGGCATTACTTATGATCCGACACACAGGGCCGAGATTAAGCCTGCTCATCGCTCTGGCCGGCATGCTGTTGTGGATACTACCGGTTACTGCTCACCCGGTCGCACTAACGGCACAGGTATCGAGCTGGCACCTAAGCAGTGTGCGTGACTGGCAGGCTGGTGAGAGTCAAAATCTGCTGGTCGTGAATAATGCCGGTGGTGAATTACGCCTGGCAGCTGAGGCAAATGAAGGCAGCTTTATCTCGGCGCCGTTTGAAACAGCGTTTGCAACCAACGCTGCCGGTGCTGTCTGGCGGGCCGATCTGGTTACCGGCACTGCTTTACAATTGGAGCTGCGTGCACGGGCTACGTCACCTGCGAATGGGGATGATGGCTGGGGGCCATGGCAACCGCTCGTCGTAGCCGATGAACCACCTGCTGCCGATCCAGATGCCTTTACGACTGCGGCTCCGCTGGTACTACCAGACGATACCCGCTACCTGCAATTACGGGCAACCTTCACCAGCGAGGTGCCACGCGCTTCGGTGGTGCTCAATGAGGTGACGATTACCTACCTAGCGACCCAGATCTCGCCACCGATCTTCGCTGCCGGCATGCCGCAACGGCCTATCCTGTTTGGGAAACCGGTCTTGACACCGCGCCCGCTGCAAATCGCTCGTGTCGATTGGGCCGAACCGGCGGCAGCCCGACTTGATCGTCGTGATCCACGAGGAGTTGTCATCCATCAACTGGCTGTCGATATTCCGCCATCAGCGACTCTGTCATATCTCCGTGCGTTGCTTATCTATCAGACCAGCGTGCTCGACTGGGACGATCTGATATATCACTACATTATTGACAACGAAGGGAATCTCTTTGAAGGCCGGTTGGGAGGGCCAACCTCGCTGGTGCGCCAGGTTGCCGGTAGTGAGGCGGATGTGCATGTTGCGCTGCTCACGCCTGCCGATCAGGCACCTTCAGCCGCTGCCCAATCTCGACTCGTCGCCTTGCTGGCATGGCTCACCCAGACGTATGCCATCGCTCCTACCGATCTGCAACCGACCGCAACTGATGGGATATTGCGCCCCGCTATCGCCGGTCATTTCGAGGTCAGTGCTACGGCGGTTGATCCGTATCCGCCGCTGCGCGAACTTTTGCCATTATTGCGTACACAGGTTGACAGATCAACAGTTCGTGCACGCTGGTACTTCGCTGAAGGTAATACCGCCGGTTACAGTCAGCGGCTGAGTATGTACAATCCCGCACCACGTCCGGCTATAGCACGGGTGACACTCTTTCCCCCAACCGGGCAACCGATCATCCGTGAACTCCAGGTACCTGGTGGTGGTCGGGCTGACGTTAATGTGAATGAGATTGCTCCGAATGCAAGTGCGCTACCGGCAATTGTTGAAGCCAACGAAGCGATTCTGGCCGAGCGCTCCATGGCTCTCACAACCGACATTGATAGCGGGCCTGGTATTGACCGCCTATCGCGGGTCTGGTATTTCGCCGAAGGGAGTACAACCAACCAGACCCAAACTTATCTCATCATCTTTAATCCGCAACCCAACGATACCAGAGCGCAGATCACGTACATGCGCCGTGATGGAACCGTCTTCGAGCAAGAGGTGCAGATCGGCACCCAGAATCGTCTGGTGGTCGCGGTACACGATATAACGCTTCCCGATGGCTCTCGCCCGCTCGCCGATGCGAGTTTTGGGATGCGGGTCATTGCCGACCAACCGGTTGCGGTTGAGCGCACAATGCGTTTTGGCGCAAGTGGAAGCGGTTTGCATACCAGTCGTGGTATCGATACGCTCTCGCGGCGCTGGCTGTTTGCCGAGGGTACCACCGAAGGCGAATTTCGCACCCAGTTGTTGGTGCTGAATCCGAACAATCAGCCGGCCAATGTGGAAGCAATCTTCCGCGGCCCGGCTGGGATTGCGGCTACTCGCCGCTATGCAATTCCACCACGGGCACAACTGGCTATTGATGTCAACGAAGTTGTGCCTGATCTCGGCATCGCCACCGAGGTCATCGCGGATCGCCCCGTTGCGGTGGAGCGAGCAATGTACTTTGCCGATGGTGCGGTTGGTACCATTGGCACTGGTGCCCGGTCTCCAGCGTACCGTTGGGCATTTATCGATGGCCGTACCAGTGATGCCAGCTACTATCTGTGCCTGTCAAATGTTAGCCCATTGTCCACTATTGCCACTGTTGAGGTCATTTTTGGCGATGGTACCAAGACCAGCCTGAGCGTGCGTATTCCGGCGGGTGCCCGTTACACACTGGCGCTCCATGAGGCATTCCCTGATGAAACAGCCGTGGCTGCCATTGTGCGCAGTAATCAGCCCATCGTAGCGGAACGCTCGATCTATCCCGGCAGTGGTGCTCGTGGCGGTAGTACCTCGCCTGGTATTCCACTGCCGTAGGCGGGCAGAGGTTATCAACGTCTGTGGTTGCTGTGAATGTTGCAGTCTGAACGCCATACCTATGAAGTGCGCTTAGACTGCAACATTCATAGTATACTCATAACCGGCAGTGTTCCTGCTCTTACCCGTTCTCTTTCCCCTATTTCTACCCACCTCGAACCAATTGCCACACCCTTCCCGCGCCGCGTGATCGTGGTATACTGCTTTTGCATCCGACAAATAGCCATCTGAATTGAGGTACCTGTGGAAGAGGTTCAGCGTATTGCTGCACGTATTGTCAATAATGTCGAACAAGTCATCGTTGGAAAACGGCGGATCGTTGAGCTGGTACTGGTTGCGCTGCTCTGCCGTGGTCACGTCTTAATCGAGGATGTTCCCGGTACCGGCAAGACCATGCTGGCGAAGAGCATCGCACGCTCAATTGGTTCGAGCTTCAAACGCATTCAATGCACACCCGATCTACTACCGAGTGATGTTACCGGTGTTTCGATCTTTAATCAGCAGACCCGCGAGTTTGAATTTCGGCCTGGGCCGATTATGGCGCAGATTGTGCTGGCCGATGAGATAAACCGGGCAACACCGAAGACGCAGTCGGCTTTGCTTGAGGCGATGGAGGAGCGTCAGATCACGGTTGATGGGGTGACACACGCTCTGCCACAGCCGTTCATTGTGCTGGCAACCCAAAACCCTATTGAGTACGAGGGCACGTTTCCACTCCCGGAAGCCCAACTCGACCGCTTTCTGTTACGAGTGCATTTGGGGTATGCCGACCGACTCGATGAGATCGCGATTCTGAAGCGGCAACGTGAAGGCCATCCGCTCGAAACGTTGCCAACAGTGGTTGATATGAACGATCTTTTGCATCTGCAAGAGGTGATCAAACAGGTTCATGTGGATGACCTGATTGTTGAGTATATCGTGGCGCTGACCACTGCAACCCGCGATCACGGTGATGTGTACCTCGGCGCCAGTACCCGTGGTGCGCTTGCCCTCTATCGCGCTGCGCAGGCCTGGGCCTCGCTCAACGGACGGGATTTTGTGACCCCTGATGATGTGAAGGTCCTGGCCCAACCGGTGCTCAGCCATCGTTTGATTGTCAGTCCGGCGGCACGAGTACGCAATGTGACGGCGCAGACGATTATTGATGAGGTCCTGGCGGCAGTACCGGTACCGGGGGCGCGGGCCGGTCGGCGCTTTGAACGGATGGCTGCCGGTTGAGTCACCGGCAATGAGAGGGTCTGGCAATGGACGATCAGAAAGAAGGTGTCGTGCAGGCCGGTCGGCGTGCTGCGTTGCACCTCGCTCTCCAGCGTATTGTGTTGTTGCGTGAAACCGGCCCCAAGAGTGCAGCGTGGCAACGGGCTCGGATGAGAACGATGTGGCGATTACAACAACAACTGGCCGCCGACGATGAGGCGGCGACACAATCAACGCGGATTGAAGATGATCACTGAACTGGCGCACTGGTTGGTCAATACCGGTGATCTGCTATACGGTTGGGCACTGGCATTGACCCCCGATGAACGAACGGCCCGCCGCCTGCTTCAGCGGTGGTTGCAATCAGTACGTAGCGATCCACCCGCGGTCTGGCGTGATGATGACCTGCTGGCCCGGCTCTATCAAGTTGCACAAGCCAGTTTTGCCGGCCAGCCGCTGCGGCGCTTGCCGGCCCCGCCAGGAGCACCGCTCCTTGGCCCCTTACGGGCCTTACCCCTCGACCAGCGGGTAGCAGTGCTGGCATATAGTTTGCCCGGCGTTGATCAGGGTCGGCTTGCCGCCATTCTGGGGATACCGTCAGATAGCGCAATGATAACCCTTGTTCAGGCGATGCAGGCATTGGCACCAGCGCTTGGGTATACCCTCCCCTCTGAAGAGAGCAGTCGGGAGTGTTCGCTGATCCGCCAGGCGCTCATTGATCCAACCCAGCATCTCCGTATCTTCGAGACGATCCGCCGGCACTTAACTGCCTGCACCCCCTGCCGACAGTTCGAGCGTGAATGGCAGGCGGTTAGTCGGGCGTTGATGTCGGCGATCCGTCATTATCGCAATACCACTGTATTACCTGATAGTGTTCGTGCCCAACTGTTGAAAATGGCACAGACACCGCAACATCGGCTTGCCCGCCTGTTGCCGCTTTTGCAACTGGTAGCACTCATCAGTATTGTTGCTGTACTCGTTTTACCGGGATTGATCCGCAATCCCTTTACATTGGTGACGATGAGTACCGCCAAACCTGCACTTAGTGCCGCTGCCCTGATTGAACGGGCACTGACGCACGGTGGTATTCCCGAACCAGAAGGCCCTCCCGTCTGGCAGGCTCGTTATCAGACCCTGTGGTATTTCAACAATCGCACCATTGCCCCGCTCTTTGCGGAAATCTGGCACGACCGCGATAACCCTGCCCGTCACCGCTTGCAACTGCGCCACGTCGAAGGTGGTGCGCCTTACGAATTTCAGCTCGCTGATGGGAGCCGGCGATTCTACTATGCGCTCGATGGCGCTTATGCACCGACGTTATACGGTGATCTGCCGATACGGGCCAATCCCAACGAGCCGGAGCTGGTCATGAGTGTGTTAACGCCTGAACAGCAAGAGGCGGCCTATCGTGCCCGTCTCACCACCGGGCCATGGGCTATCGTGCCGGCATACCTGCGTCAGGCGTCGACTGCCCCCGATCTGCGGTTGTTAGGCCAGCAACGCATCGGCGAGCGCCTGGCATCCATCGTCAGTTTTCGCGGCATCAGTCCACTCGATCTGCCGGCAGAATCTGCCGAGTCGGTGCTGGTTTTGATGGCGATTAGCGAACAAGACGGGCATGTGCTGAGTATTACCGAGCTGGTCGGTCCGCCCGGTGGCACTCAGACCAGTCGCGTGGTCTGGCGCCTGGTTGCGTTTAACTGGCTGGTGACCGGTGAGCAGATTCGCGATGCGTTCACGTTCGAGCGGGCCTGGAATGGCAGAGCAGAAACTGAGGGGGTAGTAATTCAACCACTCGCCGATCCGGCATGGCCACTGGTGCGCGAGAATAATGTGATCGATATTGGTGCAACGAACCTTCAGCGTCTTCCCGAATCCTTTGTGCTGCCGGCAGCAGTACCATTTGGAATCGACCGCGAATTGCTATTGCGATTGCGCGGTTCGACTATCAATGGCGTGTTGTACACCGGTAATGGCCGTCGATTAATCCTGACCTACGATCGGTTACCAGGACTCGATGCAAACATTCCGGTTGAGGTGATCGGCCCCTGGCGGGTACGGATCGAACCGGTGCGCGGCCAACGCTATCGGGTAGCGATTGAGACAAATAATGCCCGTCGTAATGCCGGGGTACAACTTGCACTAGATGCCTCCGGTTTTACTATTGATGAGATACGTACTCTGATTGGCTCACTGCAACGGATTGACCGACTCGATTTGATCACTCGTCAATCACGCTCTGGTCAGGCGCGGTAATGGTGTCCTGACAATTGAACGTATCTCGTCGCCTCGACAGTGAAGAGACGCGCCCCGTGGAGTGAGCGCAGCTTTTGCACCCCATGGCATGCCAACCGGTTTCGTTGGGGTGAGGGTTTGTCAAGCAGAATGCACTGTGCAATATTCGCCGTCATCTGAACTTGTGGTATACTCGATAAGAGCAGTTGAACTGAAACCAATGCAACTCCGTACCGATCTGACAACCCGTGAAGAGCAGGCCGCTTATTTGGCGGAAGCGCTGGCCGGCCTTTTTCAAGGTCCGGCCCAACCTTCACCGATTCGTGGCGGGCAACGGGCAGCGCTGCATCGGCTGCGCACATTTAACGTTCACCACTACGCCCGTACTCGCAATGATGTGGTGCAACGCGGCGTTTCTATGCTCTCGCCATACCTGCGCCATGGGGTGCTAAGCCTGGCCGAAGTGCGCGATTCGATATTGGGCCGGTTTGGTATCACTCCAGACACCGAAAAATTTGTCAATGAGCTGGCCTGGCGGGCATTCTGGCAGCTTGTGTATACCCATCTCGGCGATCGTATTCACCACGATATTGAGCCAGCAAAACACAAAGCTCGTGTGCCTCGGCGTCGTCTCCCACCCGAAGTGACTGCGGCGGCCACCGGTCTGGTCTGCATCGACGAATCGCTTCGTGAGCTGTACACCGTCGGTTATATGCACAACCACGCCCGCATGTGGGTTGCGGCGTATCTCATTCACTGGTTAGGGGTTGACTGGCGTGAGGGGGCCGATCTCTTCTACCGTCATCTGCTCGACGGTGATCCGGCCTCGAATAGTCTGTCGTGGCAATGGGTGAACAGCACGTTCAGCCATAAGCCCTACATCTTCAACCGGCAGAATGTCGAACGGTTTAGCGCCGGCTCCTTCTGCGCTCGCTGCCCGCTGGCGAAGGGGGGCTGTCCGTTCGATGACAGTTACGAAAACCTGGCCCGGCGTCTGTTCGGGGTGACACTGGCCGAACTGGAGGGAAGGTGATGAGAGGCGGGATTGTCTGGCTTCACGGCGATAGCCTCAGCCCAACCGATCCGGCGCTGGTCGCCAATCCAACGGCGCCGGCGGTGTTTGTGTTCGATGAACCGTTTCTGGCGACGGCGCAACTGAGCTTCAAGCGGCTCTTTTTTCTGTACGAATGTGCGTTAGAGGCGATTGCCGGACGGGTCGGCAGTATCCGGCGCGGGGTTGTGGTTGACGAAGTACGCGCCTTTGCGGCTGAACACCAGGTGCTGACGGTGCATGTCACGGCCAGCGTTGCGCCGCGGTTTCGTGAGTATGTGGCTGCGTTGCGGGCCGGTGGGTTGCAGGTTATGATCTACGAGCCACCGGTATTCGTGACGTGGCGTGGCGAACCACCACGCCGGTTCGGTGCCTTCTGGCGACGGGTGGCAGCCGAGGCACTTCAGGCCGGGAACACCGCACCATCATTGCCGGCCACAGAGGATGAGTGAACCATGGACTTTCAAGGCAAAATAGCCATTGTTACCGGTGGTGCACAGGGGATCGGGCGCGCAACCGCTCTTGCACTGGCTCGTGAAGGGGCGGCAGTAGTGATTGCCGACCGTGATGAAGCGGCTACAACGGCTCTGGTTTCCGGTATTAACGCCTGGGGCGGGCGGGCGCTGGCCGTTATCGCCGATGTCAGTGATGAAGCCGATGCGGCCCGGATTGCCAATGAAACAGTGCTAACGTTCGGCGGTATTGATCTGTTGGTGAACAACGCCGGGATTCAACAACCGGGGACAATTGAAAGTACGACCGTTCAGCTCTGGCAAGAGATTATTGCCGTGAATCTGACCGGTGTATTCCTGGTTTCGCGCTTTGTGATGCCCGAATTACGCCGACGCGGCGGTGGGGCCATCGTCAATGTTGCTTCGGTCTACGGGTTACGCGCCGAAGCTGGTTGGGCCGCTTACTCAGCCTCGAAAGGTGGTGTCATTGCGCTCACCCGGGCAATGGCGCTCGATGGCGCTGCCGATGGGATACGGGTGAATTGCGTCTGTCCCGGCATGATCGACACCTCACTGCTCCGCGCCAATGCCGCTTTGCTGAACGCCCAACGTCCCGATGAAGCGTTACGTGGCTTTGCGCGGCGGGTACCACTTGGACGCCTGGGCACCCCAGAAGAGGTGGCCAGTGTCATCCTTTGCCTGCTCAGTCCAACCGCCGGCTATCTCTCCGGGGCTGTCATTACCGCAGATGGTGGCTGGGAAGCCCGGCTCTAGTCAGGAGGAGGCTGATGATTACGGTTACTGTACGCTTCTTCGCCGGACATCGCGATATTGTCGGACGTAGCGAAGCCAGCTACACTCTGGCTGAAGGGACAACCCTCGGTCAATTGTGGGAACAACTAACTGCCGAATATCCCCGCCTGACCGGTTATACCGGACGCCTGCTCTTTGCTGTGAACCAACAGTTCGCCCAACCGACGACTGTGTTAGCCAACGGTGATGAGGTCGCCTTTATCCCGCCAGTAAGTGGCGGACGGAGTTGATTATGGTCGAACCGTTTGTCATTACCACAGAACCGCTTGATCCAGCGCCACTGGTAGCGGCAGTCCAGACGCCCAATGATGGGGCTGTTGTCACCTTTAGCGGCGTAGTTCGCAACCACTTCGGTGGACGGCCTACAGCATTTCTGGTGTACGAAGCCTACACCGAAATGGCCGTGCCGGTGTTACGTCAGATTGCCGACGAGGCACGAGCATGCTGGCCGATTGGGCGGGTCTGTGTTCACCACCGGGTCGGTCGGCTAGAGATTGGCGAGACGGCAGTGCTGGTTGTCGTTGCGGCTCCGCACCGCGACGCCGCCTTCGCGGCTGCGGCCTACATTATGGATCGGATCAAAGAGATTGCGCCCATCTGGAAACAGGAGCATTGGGCCGATGGTAAAGCCGAATGGCGTGAATAGGTAACGTACTATGCCGGAACTTCCTGAAGTTGAAACTGTTGCCCGCTCCCTCGCCCCGCAGCTTCAGGGACGCACGATTACCGGGCTGGCCAAACTTGACTGGCCAAAAATGCTGACACCGTCGCCTGATGAATTCGCCGCACTGATTGCCGGACGGCGCATCAAGGCGATTGGGCGGCGAGCAAAGTGGCTGCTGCTGTCGCTCGATGGCGAGTGGACGCTGGCCATTCATCTGCGAATGTCGGGACAATTGCTGGTTGCCGAACCGGAGACCTCTAAGGCACGGCATGTCCATTTTGCCCTCGATCTCGACAACGGGCGGCGACTCATCTTCAACGATCAGCGGAAGTTTGGCCGCGTCCACCTGCTCGACCGGCAAGGGCTGGCCGCTCTGGATGCAGTCCATGGCCCGGAACCGCTCGCCGCTGATTTTACTCCCTCTGCATTAGCCGAACGCCTGCAAAACCGCCGGGCACCGATCAAAGCTTTGCTGCTCGATCAACACCTGATCGCCGGCATTGGCAACATCTACGCCAATGAAGCGATCTGGCTGGCTCGCATTCACCCGCTGACCCCAGGCGTAATGCTCACGCCGGAACAGATCAACGAATTGCACCATGCCATCCGGCACGTGCTGCAGGAAGCCATCGCCAATCAGGGCAGCTCGTTGCGCAACTACCGTGACGGTTATGGCCGACAGGGTACGCAACAAGAGCATTTCAATGTCTACGACCGGGCCGGTGAGCCGTGCCCGCGCTGTCAGAGCACGATTGAACGGATTGTTGTGGCCCAGCGGAGTACCTATTTCTGTCCGACCTGTCAGATTACCATGCAACAATCGGAATAAGTGTGCACAATACACACAGGTTGAAGGTTGGTTTAAGAATTACAAGGGCCGGCACTCCTGTTGCCGGTGGCTGCCGCTCACATAATGGAGTAATCCGGTGCAAGAACCAATTCTCCTGGTGGAAGACGATCAAATCCTGCAACTCACCCTCACCACAATGCTGCGGCGCGACGGTTATGCCGTAGATACTGCACGCAACATTGCCGAAGCTCGTCTGGCGATCCTCTCGCGTCGACCAAGAATCATTCTACTTGACCTCGGCTTACCCGATGGCAGTGGGTTTGATATTCTCAACTGGTTAAACCTGGAACCAGATCGGCCACTCATTATCGTCACGACTGCAAACGATTCGCCGAAAGCGGCGCTTGAAGCCCTGGGACTCGGTGCCTTCGACTACCTGACAAAACCGATCAACCACGAAACCCTCCGGTACACACTCCGTCGTGCGGTCAGCTACGATCAGCTTCGCCAGCAAGTCCGTAACTACGAAGAATTACGCAGCGAAGTGGATGAAGTGCGTCTAACCGTGCGCAGCGCTGCTCACCATATCAGTCAGGCCTTAACGGTGATCATGGGAGAAGCGCAACTGGTACGCGAAGAGATATCTGATCCAGCCCTCCGGGCCAGCCTGGATCGGATCGTGCGCATGGCCGAGGAAGCTGCCCAGACCCTCGCTACACTGCGCACGAACCGCCTCCTTGCACCGCGCGAGGGGAGTGTTGAGTGAGAGTCTGCCGCAAGACGTGCGCACCGTACAAGAACAATCATATGTCGCCAGTAGAAGTAAGGGCACGGTCTGCCATGCCCCCACTGATGCCCGGTGATCATCGTTCAAGCGTGCCACCGGCGAGTTGATACGTTGTCGTCGGCGCTGTAGGGGCGACGCATGCGTCGTCCCTCCTGTTGTCCGGTGGTGAACCGTTCAGGTGCAATAGTATTGACTGGTGGTATAGCTTCTATTCTACCAGATGTGATATGAGAGGCGCTTAACGTCAGGTTGTTGCACAATGCTACGTTGGGATGATGGTTGAGAGTTATTCAACCGCAACACGTACTGCAATGACAATGACAGGTCAGATGCCTTCCAGGAATGCGTTATGGCAGTGGCCTGCCACCAAGAATATTCTTTTCCCACAAATCACCCAGCCCGTAACCGTTGAGCCACGTCTCAGTCTCCTCCATCGTCAAGCGTCTACAGACAGACTGACCATCCTGCCGTTCAACAACAACGATGTCTTCCGGCTCAAACTGTTAACGAGCGTTACCGATTGAGTAGCCACATGACGTGCGTTTGCGTGGCTGCACTACGTAGCAATCTGACCAGTACGTGTATGGCGTAAGGGTGTAGCCCCATCTCCGGTTCATCAAGTAAGATGATGGCCGGCAACTTCCACGCCGGTTGGAGGAGCAGTGTTGCCAGACAGATGAAGCGTAGGGTTCCGTCAGAGAGAGCATAAGCATCAAAGTAGGTATCGCTACCTCGCTCTCGCCATTCCAGTTTTATTTTGTTAGGGTTAAACGGACTGGGTCGGAGCACAAAATCATCGAAAAAGGGGGCAACCATGCGGATAAGATCGACAATATTGCGATAATGGTCTGGCGCTTGTTGCTGTATATAGTACAGATATGCGGCCAGATTCGATGCATCCTGACGTAACCGATAGTTATCGTCAATATCGCCAGTTTGTTTCACTCTAGCCGAATCACTGGTATCGTGAAAGTGATACATGATCCAGCTTTGCATTGCCTTGAAGACATACGCTGGGATACCTCTGCCGTCATTGGTCGGTAACAGACTCTCTTCGTGACCGGAACCCAACAGTGTTTCAACGGGCTTATCGTAGCGGCGGTCATGGAAGAATGCGCGTTCCTCGGCAAACACGAAGCGATCTCCTACGGCTGGAACCAGCGCACAGCGATATCCATTTGCGATGATATTTCCCCTGGCCCGCCTATCTTTCTTCGTAAACCACAATTCAATTTGCAATGAGTCGGTGTTTTTTGACCGAAGTGGAGTATGCGATCTACCCCGCCGGCTCGGGCAACATACATCTGTAAATGGCGTTCAACCATTGCGCTGAGAAATGCAAAGACGCCTAAGATGTTTGATTTTCCGCTACCATCCGCACCGATCAAGATATTGAGGGGCCGTAGCGAAAGTTCCAGTTCGCGGATTGACTTGAATGCCTGAACCTTGATGGTTTCCAGTTGCATGTGCCCATCCTTCCTCGTATACTTCCTGGCACCCCGCACCCGCAAATGACCACAACCCTGCCCGCCTAAAGGTTTTCTCAGTGCCTTGGTAGTGCTACGATGTCTTTACAACGTCCCTCGCCTCAGCAATTGTGTTATGCTGTATACCATGAGGCTGTCGTTTACCAGGTGATCATGAGGGAAAGGCCAAGCAGAGCAGATTGTTCATTACCCTGTACTGTACCAAAGTATACTGGTGTCATATCAAATCTTGACTAATGCTGTGCATCATCGCCGAGCCTCTCAATCGTCGTCGATCAGCCCGGCCTCTGCCCGATGTGTTGCTGCGTTGTCCGCAATGTACCGGCAGTTCCCGGTGGAGCGGGTTTCCAGCTCACGCTCAGGCATGCCCTTCACCCTCATGTACCGGTACGGGTACATGCTGCGCCCCGCATCTATCGATGTGTACGCTAAATGTGGAAACGTGGCTGCCGCACGCCACACGATGCGTCACGGACAACTCGGTCTGGAAACCGTATGTCCGCCGCGTGTGATACCACTGCGTGCGTAGCAGAAATGCCGTTCTCCACGTTCATGCTTAGGTTGCTGTCGGTATGAGCGATGACGTTTCTTGAACCGGATTTGACTTAGTGATTGTTGTTACCTATACACGATTGGCAATCCCGTGCATGTATCAGACATTTCTGGAAAGAATCACATGGAACCACCTGCGTTAAGTTCACTTATCCCGCATCTCCTGGCACTCAAATTGCTGCCGCGTACCGGTTGGTTACAACGTGGAGTACGTGATGTCGAAAGTGTTGCCGAACACTCGTTTGGAGTGGCGGTTCTCTGTCTGCTGATCGGGGATCAGATTGCCGACATTGATCGCGGGCGATTGCTGGCAATTGCCTTGTTGCACGACCTGGCCGAGTCGCTGTTGGGCGATTTGCCGGCATCGGCCACCCGCCTACTTGGCAAAGAGACGAAACGCCAGGCCGAACGGGATGGCCTGGCGGCGTTGATCGGTCATCTGGCCCGCAGTGATGAGTATCTCACGCTGTGGGATGAGTATGTTGACGGTACCTCACGGGAAGCCCGGTTGGTCAAAGCGGTTGATCGGCTTGAGCTGATGGCTCAGGCGCTGGCCTACGAACGCAGCGGTGTCCGCGGTCTTGACTCGTTTTGGCCGCTCGATGATGAGTGGGCAACAGAGTTTACGCCAGTCGCCGCGTTGGCCGCACATTTGCGCACCGAACGCAGTCGGTTGTCCGGTTGATCCTCACTGTGACTGTGCAGCCCGTCGGATTGCACCATCGAGATCTGCCCAGAGATCATCAATATCTTCGATCCCAACGCTAAGCCGCAACAGTGTGGGCGGCAGGTGTTCTTGCCCTGCAATTGCAGCCCGTCGCTCCATGGTTGACTCAACAGCTCCCAGGCTGGTCGCATGGCGGATTAGACTGACGTTGCGGCAGACTGCATCGGCAAATGCGGCATCACCGCGCAGATCGAACGAGATAATGGTACCGAAACCCTTCAATACTCGACGGGCAATGGCATGGGTTGGATGTGTTGGCAAACCCGGATAACGGACACAGCTAACCAGCGGGTGGCGGGACAGCCGTTGGGCCAGCTCCATCGCATTGTGCTGCGCCCGTTCCAACCGCAATGCCAGCGTGCGCGCACCACGCGCCGCCAGAAATGCCTCGAAAGTGCCGGGGGTGGCTCCGGTCAATTCACGCGACCGTCGCAAATCGTGCCAGAGTTGTTCATCACGAGTCGTTACCACACCTGCGAGCAAGTCGGAATGTCCGCCGATAAACTTGGTGGCCGATTGGATGGAGAGGGTTGCCCCAAACTCGAGCGGCTGCTGGTTCAACGAGGTGGCGAAGGTATTGTCTACCGCGACGATGGTACCGGGCTTGCGCGGCGCAGCACAGATTGCCGGGAGATCGGCAACGACAAGCAACGGATTGGAAGGCGACTCAAGCCAGACCAGATCGGCCGCGGCACAGGCTTGCTGCCAGCCTTCGGTATCGGTAAGCGCCAACCGTCGCACCGACCAGCGCCCACGCGCTGCCCCGGCCATTGCCAGCCCGGTCACACCCTGGTAACAATCGTCCGGTAACACAACCTGTGCACCGGCGGGCAATTGATCAAACATGGCAGCAATCGCCGCCATTCCCGACGCAAACGCCACTGCCCGCCCGCCTTCAAGACCACCAACAATCTCTTCGAGGGCTTCCCAGGTTGGTGTTGCATCATTGCGGGCATATGAACGCCCTTGACCGATAAGAAAATTGGATGCCGGAATTGGCGGAACATTGAGCGGCGCACCGGCTTCAATCGTACGTCCGGCTGCTACCAGCCATGACTCTGGTTTGAGATGCTGAGAATGTCGTGCCATACTACACCTTACGTTCAGAGGCTGCTCTTGTGAGAGAAGGTTGTGCCCACGAGACGATGGTTGTGCGGGTGATTATCACATTGACGACGAAGAGTGTCAATTGATCAGTCAAGTGATTGACGGAATTGCGAATTGCGGTACAATGTTGTAACAATCGCTCCAACAATGGCTATTATTAGAGCAATAAACCGCGTAGCACTAATTCCCCTGCCTTTGCGAATTGTTGAGGAGTTTGCTGTGCAGATCGTGATCAACGGCAGCTTTTGGTCCCAGCCGACCGTGGGCATTGGCCAGTATCTGCATCATGTACTGCCCTGGTTGCATCGTCTGGCACCACAGCATCGTTACCTGATGGTAGTACCGGCTGGTACCAAAACTCCTGCACTTCCGGTTGGTGTTGAGGGGATCACGGTAAAGATTGGCGGCCCACGCCAGATCGCAAAGGTGATCTTTGAACAGATTGCCATCCCTGTCATCACCCAACGCCTGGCTCGCAACGGCGAACCGACGGTGATCTTTGTGCCCTACTTTGCACCACCGCTGCGCGCACGTCAACCGGTTGTCACTACTATCGGTGATCTGATACCATTGCTCTTGCCGGCCTATCGGGGAAGTTGGGCTGTGCGGGGCTATATGGCATTAGCTCGGCGCGCAGCTCTGCGCAGTGCACATGTGTTAACTTTCTCGACGTTCAGCCGGAGTACGATTTTGAATTACCTGGCCATCCCACCTGACCGGGTTACGGTGAGTTATCTGGCTGCCGGTGATCAATACCGTCCAGCCGCTGATGTACACGCCGCTCAGACTCTGGTTGCCGCCCGTTATGGTGTGCAACCGCCCTTCATCTACTATGTCGGTGGGCTTGATGAACGAAAAAATCTGGGAACGTTGTTACGTGCGTTTGCGCTTGTACATGGTCGGCATCCCCACTGTACGCTGGCGATTGCCGGGAGAGCGTTGGGCCGTGATCCCCGCCTCTTTCCCGATATTGATCAATTGATCCGCGATCTTGATCTGACGAAGGCTGTCCGTCGCATTGATGTTCCGGTTGACGACGGCCCCCTGCTCTATCAGGCATGCACCATCTTTACCTATCCATCGCGGTATGAAGGGTTTGGCTTGCCCCCCCTGGAAGCAATGGCGTGTGGTGCACCGGTGATTGTAAGCGACGCCAGTTCATTGCCGGAGGTTGTTGGAGCCGCCGCACTCCGCATCGCACCCGATGATGTGGCCGGTTGGGCAGCCGCAATCAATCGCCTCTTGGGCGATGAGGCGCTACGATCCGATCTGCGCACCCGCGGACTGGCCCAGGCAGCCGGTTTTTCATATCGGCATACTGCTACGATTACGCTCAACGTTCTCGAACAAGTAGCGAAAGAAGCAGCGGTTGTCCGCTATCGATAACAATCGATGGCATGTACTCACAGAATGACTCTGTTGATTAAATGGATATGGATACCGAACAATACACGCAGCTTCCAATCGATCAGATCATTTGTGGAAACTGTCTGGATATTTTGCCAAAACTTCCAGATCAGTCTGTTGATCTTATCTTCGCCGATCCGCCCTATAACCTGCAACTGCGTAACGAGTTGCGACGACCAAACCAGACCCTTGTCGAAGGGGTAGATGATGAGTGGGATAAGTTTACTGATTTGACCGCCTACGATGCCTTCACCCGTGCCTGGTTGCGCGAGTGTCGGCGCATTCTCAAAGATAGCGGCACCATCTGGGTGATCGGCACCTATCACAATATTTTTCGCGTAGGTACCATTATGATGGACCTCGGATTCTGGATTTTGAACGATGTGATCTGGCATAAAGTGAATCCAATGCCCAATTTTCGTGGTGCCCGGTTTCAAAACGCGACCGAAACCCTCATTTGGGCAAAAAAATCGGCTGATCAGAAGACCTATACGTTCAATTATCAGGCGATGAAACATCTGAATGATGATAAACAGATGCAGAATGTCTGGCATATCCCGCTCTGCACCGGCGCCGAACGGATCAAAATTGATGGCCGTAAAGCGCATGCCACCCAAAAACCAGAAGCCCTATTGTACCGGGTCATCCTTGCTTCATCACAAGCGGGTGATGTCGTGCTCGATCCATTCTTCGGTTCCGGTACCACCGGCGCAGTTGCCAAACGGCTACACCGGCACTATCTGGGGATCGAACAAGACCCGACGTATGTTGCGATTGCCCGCAACCGGCTGGCTGCCATTACGCCGGTCGCGGTCGATCACCAGATCTTGACCACCCCTTCAAAACGGGATGCGCCGCGAGTGGCATTTGGTCAACTTATCGCGGCGGGCTATATCGCAGTTGGTCAGCAACTCTCGAATCGTGACCGCAGCGTTATCGCTACGGTCAAGGCTGATGGCCATGTCGTGTGGAACGGGGTTAGCGGATCAATTCACGCCATTGCCGCCAGGGCCCAGAACAAACCGGCGTTTAACGGCTGGGAGTACTGGTTTGTTGAGGAAGCCGATGGTTCCCTGATCAGTATTGACGAGCTACGTGAACGATATCGGGCGGAGCATTTGTGATCGAGGTGATGGTTGTGTCAGCGCTGGGTAATAGTGCTCGTGACACGCGACTCAACGATTACCCCGACACTACGACTGTGCGCGGATGCGCCGAACCAGCGTGCTAACTTTGTGTACGGTGTGATCATCCCTTGTCAGACAGGGTTGCCCGTGGCGCGTGGTATGAAGTGCAGCGGCAACGCTGCCGCGCCAGCCGTGATCAGGCACGGCAGCGCAATGGTTTCCCCATTTTGCTCAACAATGGTCATCATCCAGTGCTACCGGCGAGTCGACGAGTTGTGGTCAGGGGGCACGGCATGCCGTGCCCCCCTACCTGGCACCATTGTCTGGCAGTGCGTCGTTCAGATGCAGTAGATTTGAGATTACCGGCGCTATAGAAATCCCTCTTCCACACCAGTGGAAGAGGGATTACGTAGACACAGTGGATAACGAACAGCCTAACGAGTCGTCGTCGGCACAATCGGCGTATTCGGTTCAATACCGCGAAGCGCTGCCATCACCAGATCGCGGTTGAGCTGGGCAATCGTCTCAAGGCTGATCTCCTTGGGGCAGACCGCAGCGCACTCACCGATATTCGTACAATTGCCGAAACCCTCGAAATCTGCCTGTGCCACCATATTAACGACTCGCTGATACCGCTCTGGCTGGCCCTGGGGCAGCAGCGCCAGGTGGGTGACCTTTGCCGCCGTAAACAGCATCGCCGAACCATTCGGGCAGGCGGCCACACAGGCACCACAGCCAATGCAGGCTGCGGCGTCCATTGCCCGGTCAGCAGCTACTTTCGATACCGGAATGGTATTGGCGTCGGGTGCCGATCCGGTGCTAACACTAATGTATCCGCCAGCCTGAATAATCCGATCAAACGCACTCCGGTCAACCACCAGGTCTTTCAGGATCGGGAATGCCGACGCACGCCAGGGTTCGACCGTGATGGTATCACCATCTTTGAAACTGCGCATGTGCAACTGACAGGTGGTAATGGCGTTCTTGGGGCCGTGGGCAACGCCATTAATCATCAGAGAGCACATACCACAGATACCTTCCCGGCAATCGTGATCGAACGCTACCGGCTCTTCACCTCGCGACATGAGATCCTCGTTAAGCACATCCAGCATCTCGAGGAACGACATATCGGGGTTGACGTTATCCATAACATACGTCTTGAACTCGCCGGGAGTATTGCGATTCTTCTGCCGCCAGATCTTCAGCGTGATCTTCATACTCTATCTCCGGCCACCGATTGATGGTGTCAACCGGCAGCAGTTAAACTGATAGTAACAGAAACCTGTACGAAATCGCTAGCATCCAACCGGATTACTTATAACTGCGCTGGGTCGGCTTAACGTACTCGAAGACGAGCGGCTCTTTGTGCAGGCGAGGTTTCGCCAGATCGCCGGTAAACTCCCACGCTGCCACATACGAGAACTGCTCGTCGTTGCGCAGTGCTTCACCATCAGGTGTCTGGTATTCTTCGCGGAAGTGGCCGCCACACGACTCTTCACGATGGAGAGCATCTAGACACATCAGCTCGGCCAGTTCAAGGAAATCGGCCACCCGTCCGGCTTTTTCCAGTGCCTGATTGAGATCGTTGGCCTCGCCGGGCACATTCACATTCTCCCAGAACTCGGCGCGAATCTCAGGGATGCGCTGTAATGCCTCGCGTAGACCGGCCGCATTGCGTGCCATACCGCACTTGTCCCACATCAGCTTGCCCAACTCGCGGTGGAACGAATCGACGGTTCGCTTGCCGTGAATGCTGAGCAGACGCTGAAGACGCTGGTTGATCTCGGCTTCGGCTTCAGCGAATTCAGGACGGTCAATGCTGATACCACTGGGCTTAACCTGGGCCAGAAAATTGGCGATGGTGTAAGGCAGAATGAAATAGCCGTCGGCCAGACCCTGCATCAGCGCCGACGCACCCAACCGATTGGCACCGTGATCCGAGAAGTTCGCCTCACCGATCACGAACAGGCCGGGGATCGTGCTCTGGAGGTTGTAATCAACCCACAGTCCACCCATCGTATAGTGAACGGCGGGATAAATCCGCATTGGAGTTTCATACGGATCTTCGCCGGTAATCTGCTTGTACATATCGAAGAGATTGCCGTAGCGTTCGGCAATCTTCTGTCGGCCCAGGCGCTTAATCGCATCGGCGAAGTCGAGATAGACCCCCAGACCGCCGGGACCAACACCGCGCCCTTCATCGCACACCTGCTTGGCAGCACGAGAGGCAATGTCGCGCGGCACCAGATTACCGAAGCTGGGATAGCGCTCTTCGAGATAGTAATCGCGCTCTGATTCAGGAATGTCTTGCGGGCGGCGTGTATCTCCCTTCTTCTTCGGTACCCAAATCCGGCCGTCGTTACGCAACGACTCCGACATCAGAGTTAGCTTGCTCTGGTATTCACCACTGACCGGAATACAGGTTGGGTGAATTTGGGTAAAGCAGGGATTACCGAAAAACGCCCCCCGACGATGAGCGCGCCAGATCGCTGTGGCATTACACCCTTTGGCATTCGTACTCAGATAGAAGACATTGCCGTAGCCACCGGTTGCCAGCACAACCGCATCGGCAGCGTAGCGCGTGATTTTGCCGGTCACCATATCGCGGGTAATGATTCCACGCGCTCGTCCATCAACAACTACCAGATCAAGCATCTCGGTACGGGGGAACATCTTCACTGTACCGGCTGCGATCTGACGGCTCAAAGCCTGGTACGCGCCGAGCAGCAACTGCTGGCCGGTCTGACCACGAGCGTAGAACGTGCGTGCCACCTGGGCACCACCGAACGAGCGGTTATCAAGCAAACCACCGTACTCACGGGCAAACGGTACACCCTGGGCCACGCACTGGTCGATAATATTGACAGAGACCTGGGCCAGGCGGTAGACATTACTCTCACGTGCCCGGAAGTCGCCACCTTTCACGGTATCGTAGAAGAGGCGATAAATGCTATCGCCGTCGTTGCGGTAATTCTTGGCTGCGTTGATACCACCCTGAGCGGCAATGCTGTGTGCGCGACGCGGACTATCTTGATAGCAGAAGCAAAGCACGTTGTACCCGGCTTCACCCAGCGTAGCGGCTGCCGACGCTCCGGCTAGTCCAGAACCGACCACAATAATCGTGTATTTTCGGCGGTTGGCCGGATTTACCAGCTTCATCTCAAAGCGATGCTTATCCCAGCGCTGCTCAATCGGGCCAGTCGGGACTTTGGAGTCAAGGACACTGACATACTCAACCTGCCGCGTCCCGGTACGAACAGTCGTCTCGTTCTTCGTCTCGCTCATGCGAATTTCCTCGCTCTTCTAGCGTTGGTCTGGACTATCTACGCGACAAAGCCGAAGTAGACCGCCAACGGAAATGAGATATTGCCAATGAAAACGGCTGCTGCGACAACAATTGCCAGACCGCGCAATAACCGATCATAGGTGCGATTGTTCCAGCCAAGCGTCTGAAACATACTCCAGACACCGTGGTAGAGATGAAGGGCCAGGAAGACCATTGTCAGGAGATAAAAGCCAACGATCAGTGGATTTTGAAAGCCATACACGACATTATTGTAGGTTTCGTACACATTATTGTGTGGATGGATGAATTGCCCGGGTTGATAGCCGACGACGCCGAAGGTTAGATGTAGGATGTGATAAATAATGAAGAGAAAGATCAATACACCGCCAAACCGCATTGTATAGTCGGCATACCCTGATTGGCGCTTGTGCTGCCCATAACGGCGTACCGTTGAAATACTGCTCGCCTGCAAACTGCGCCGGCTCTGAAGGGTCAGGCTGGTGGCGGCCCAAATATGCAAAAATACTGAGGCCAGTAAGATAAAGCGTGCTATCCAGAGCAAATGCTCGTGGCCGAAAACGGGATAGCCGAGTTCGCGCAGACCGGCCGCATAAGCGTTGTACACTTCAGGGCCTTGATACATCTTCAAATTACCGTACATGTGAAAAACGACAAAGCCAACGAGAACGAAGCCGGTCAGCGCCATAATCACTTTTTTGCCGACCGACGTGCGGGTGAGGGTGAGCACTCCTGTCATCGTTCCATCCTTCCCGAAACCAAGCTCTGCGCAAGATACAGACGATCATTGACTGCCGGCCAGAGCCGGCAGTAGCAGGAAAATATCCGTAATTTATCCTACAAAGTATCTTACCGCTACAGAATTATAACGGAATTACGATCAATTGTCTACCGCTTGCAACCATCCGATCACTTCTTGTGAAGAAAGGTACGAGGCTTGTTGAAGCCATAAACAACCATCAATCCTGAGCGAATGAGTAGAGCAAAGAACGATTCGATCTTAAATCAATAGCAAAGAAGTCTGTAAGAAGGCACAAATCTGGCGCAATCGGTTATGGGTGGTTGATAATGTTGGGTATAGTACGGAATTATACCGGTATGAGTGGTGGGCTACCATGTCAAATCTGGTGTCATAGCATGGATGACACGTGATCCGACGATCACCGTGGCACAACCCCTGAGCGCAGATGCGTCGAATCAGTGTTCCCGCTTCGCACGCAGTGGAATAACGTTGTGGCGACGATGCCATATGTTGTAGCGTTGTCTACGCGGTACCGGCAACTTTCCGTGGGGTGTGCTGCCGGCCCGTGCTCATCCATCCCCATCACCAAGGTCGCGTACTGGCACGGATACGCGCTGCGTACCGGAGTGATGCTTTCCACCAAACCAGATTTTATATTAAGCATCCTCTGTGTTCTCCGTGTCTCTGTGGTGATTCGTTACACTACAGCGGCACCGAGAGCCTAGAGAGTTGAATGGGATAAATGGCGGAAATACCGTTCTCCGTCTCCGCACTAGGACGCCGCCGGCGTGATGGCGCGATCACGAGTGATGCTTTCCACCAAACCAGATTTTATACGCAACATCCTCTGTGTCTCTGTGGTGATTCGCTGCACCACAGCGGCATCGCAAGCGCAGAGGGTGGTATGGGATAAATTAAGGTAACTTAGAACCAGATGATACGTTCGTCTAAAGATCCAACCGCACCTTGGCGCCAAAGTTCTTCTTCTCCTTGCTAGGGAAGTACGAGAGGCACGCGGCATCGAGCAAGTCCGGGCTCAGCGTTGGGGTCTCCATGTTGTAGCGGGCAATTGCGATTAATTGATCGAGAATATCGCGCGGCTGGCACATCCGAAACGGCCGCTGATCGGGGCGAAACCACTTGGCGATCAGATAATCAATGCTGCGATCATCGTAGGGAACTTTGCGAACCCGACACATGATCTTCCAGATTTCCCGCCATTGCTCTTCGGTTGGATCGATAATCTCGATCTTGAACTTGATACGACGGAGCAAAGCATCGTCACCCAGGTCTTTGGGATCGAGGTTTGTGCTGAACATAATGAGCTGATCGAACGGAATCTGGATCTTCTGCCCTGATACCGTATTGAGAAAGTCATAGCGCTTTTCGAGGGGCACGATCCAGCGATTGAGCAAATCGAACACGCGCACCTGCTGGCGGCCAAAGTCGTCGATCAAAAAGATGCCACAGTTGGCTTTCATTTGAAACGGCGCCTCGTAGATCTTTGAGGTCGGGTTGTAGATCAGATTGAGTTGTTCGAGCGTTAGCTCACCGCCAACAATGACCACTGGTCGACTAATCCGAACCCAGCGCCGGTCATATTCAACCTCTTCTGGTAGAGGATTACGAGGCGGCTCGTGAATAACCGAGTCGTACATTTTGATGATGGCGCCATCGGTATACACCGCATACGGAATAAAGATGTCGTCACCCATCAGATAGGTAATACGCTCGGCAATCGTTGTCTTACCGTTGCCGGGATACCCGAAGAGCATCACCGATGATCCGGAATTGACCGCCGGCCCAACCATATTCAGAATGGACTCATCGATCACCAGACCCTCGAACGCATCGCGGATATTCCGGCGTGTTACCTTAACATTCTTCACCGTCTGTGCTTTTACCGACTCGATCCAGCGTTCAAGCGGTACCGGGCAGACACTGGTGTACTGAACCTTCTCCATCGCAGCCTGCGCCGCCGTCTGCCCGCGTGGCGTCAGCACGTACTCATAGTTAATATCGCCGAAACCACGTTGGCCGACAATATCAATCTGTTCGACATTCCGCAGGTCGACGATGATTTGCTCAATCACCCGGTAGAATAGCCCCATCGCTTCAGCCAGCTCCATCCCGGTTGCTCGCCCTTTGTTGTAGAGAATGCGCAAGAACTGCTCGGTAAGGAATGTACGGTTGAGACCGGTTTCTGCCGGTGTTGTCGGCTGTTCAGGTGAAAACGAATTACTAAGTTGCGGACGTGCTTCATCTTCAGTAGGGGGCGGATCGCCCAGCATGCGGAGCGTTGCCACGTTTTCGCCACGGGCACGCGCCTCACCGATCAACCGCTCAAGATCGGTGACGTGCATCTGAAGATGGAGCAGTGCATCAACATCGTTCTTAGCCTGCGCTTCTTTCAGGCAGGCATATACGGCACGGGCGACAGTGTATTTGACGCCATCGATGTAGAGGTGATGACAATACTCCTGATTGCGCACGTAACAATCACGCGGCTGGCTCTTCCGTGCTAACATTTCGTCGTAAGAACGTTGATCGAGTAAATAACGCATAGCACCTCTTCTTTGTCATCAGGGAGAACGTTCATTATGACCGTTGCCTGCGGGGAAACGGAGCCTAGGCAACTTTGCCGGGATGTGTCACTGTCCTCATTGTAATGCCGCTAGCGAACCATCGTACTACCAGCAATCCATTTTGTTGGACGAATTTCATCATCAGAATGAGAAAAGAGAGCTTGACGATAGTGACAATTTTTGCTAGAATTAGAACAAATGTTCGATACAGTGTTGAACATCATGCCAACACATATCAACACATGGTCAAGCGGCAACACCCGGCAGATCGTCGACCGGTCAGGGAAGATGCGAGGAAGGATCTATTCCCGAATAATGATTGATAAGGTGTGGCATTGTAAAGCTCGCAGAGGAGGCCTGGCATGGCAACTACCAGTCGTGAACTACACCGGGTGCAACGAACCTTCAGGATAGGCCGTATCATGCAGGGAGCCGTGATCGCACTAGCGATTGGTGCGCTTACCATACTGGTTGGAGCTATCACCGACGTTGGTCGCACGATCATCGACGATTGGCGCTATGGCAGGCCACGCACCACCCATCTGACCGGCTATGCCGGATTACCTGCCGAGCGCTCCGGTCATCCTTCGCGGTTTATGGCGCTCAATCTTGATCGGCAGATTGTGATCATGGTTATTCCGGGTAGTGACATGAGCCAGGTGCAAACCTGGCCAGGCCCATACTTGTTTGGGTTAGGCGAAGATCTGACGCCTGTGGTATTATCATTAGAAGATGTCGACAGCGATGGGTTGGCCGATCTGGTAGTGACAATCCATCAAGAGCAACTGGTCTATCTTAACCGTGATGGTACATTTCGTTTGCCAACGCCAGAAGAGTGGCATCGACTGGCACAGGAGTGGGGCAAGTGAGCACGTTCTCCAATCGCAAGAGAGGGCCACGACGGCCAGGCCAGCCTCTCTTTCCAATTGAGGATCCGGAGATCGTGCATGCACCGACGCAGCCGCTGGCCGATCTTACTGCCGATCTTGATGCGGCTCTGGCGGATCAATCATCTGTATCGCATACGACGGTCGAACCGCAGGGTTTGCGGATTCCTGATGAGGTACGGGCTGCTTATGAGCGTGCCCGACAATCAGCTCGATCAACGCCTCCGCTTCGTCCAGGCTATCGGCGTACTTCTGAGCCGCCCCGGAACGCTCAACCAATGGCAGGCAAAGATTTGTCCCCACCGGTCCGACCCGGTGGATCGGTGGGTAGACCATCAGCGCTGCATCATCCCAGAATGAACAGACCAGAACCGGCGTCGTTATCAACCGGGCGGGTTGCTCCCATTCGTGCCAGACACAATCTACCAGCGGAGCATCCATCACCGGAGCCAAAGCGAGCACCGGTTACAACCGTCGTCAGCCAAGTACCTCGCTTTGAGCGGCAAACAACGTTCGTGCCTGTACCGGCGGAGCTTACCGACGAGTTGATCTTACCACCACCGACATACCGTCGGCCTGAACCCCTTACAATTGCCGATTGGTTTAATCAGCCGCTCGTGTTGCTGGCAATTGCCGTTACCAGTATTGTTGTTGTTGGATTGTGGTTCAGTCTGGCAGTTGCATCGCCATTTTTGAGCTTTCAGTACGCAAGGGTGAATGACGGCTCGGTAGCATCCAGTATTGTCGCAGCAGCTGGTATGAGTCCTGCTATAGTTCCTGCGCCTGGCGATTATCGTCTGCGAGCTGCACCCAGCCTGTCGCCGGTACAGATTGATCGGATCTTGCAAAGTTACGGTTCACCGGCGACCGGTACCGGCGAAATCTGGTACCGCCTTGGTGTGGAATATAACATTGATCCAGCCTATGCCCTTGCCTTCTTTATTCATGAAAGCGGGGCCGCTACCAATCCGAACTGGGCCGGCTTTAAGCCAGATGGTAGCACAACCCACAACGTCGGAAATATTATTTGTGCCGGCTACCCAACCTGTTATGGCCGGTTTCGCGATTACCCCAACTGGGAAGCCGGTATTGCCGATTGGTATCGCCTGATCGATGTGGAATACATTCGTGGCCGCGGACTTCAGACAGTGGCTGAAGTCATCCCGATTTACGCACCGTCGATAGAGAATGATGTTCAGGGATATATCAATGTCGTTACGCGGCTGGTTGATCAATGGCGCACCGGCAATATTCCATGAGTGATCGATAACTAAACAGGTTCACGTTTATCCAACATCTGCGGTAGAAACACACTATGCGAATCTTTTTTCCTATCTTTGTTTTTGCTGCCATCGTACTCCTGGCATTTGTTGCCTTCAATGCGATGAATCGATCTAACCAGCCTGTGCTCAGTGGCTGGCGCGGTCCAGTAAATGCGAGTGAGTCCCTGGCAGCGAACATTGTCGGTAGCACTGATGTGTCGTCCCAACAAGGACTGATCGGTGTAGCCGAACCACAGGGACGGGGACTCAGCGATTCGCTCGTGCCCACCGGAAATCCGCTCGGTGTTGCCAATACCGTTATGACGCAAGGTTATGGTGTCGGCACCCACGCGCCGGCAGCGGTTTGGGGGGCGATTGATCTGGCTATCGATGGCAACGGTGATGGAAAAGCCGATCCAGAAGGTACTTGGAATCAGCCGGTCTACGCCACCCATGCCGGTCAGGTCAAGATCACATCGAATAGCTGGCCTGCCGGCAACCACGTTTGGGTTACTAACGAACTCTATCGCACCGGTTATGCTCACCTGTCAGGCTTTGCCGTCAGTGATGGTCAATGGGTCAATCCCGGTGATGTGATCGGATACATTGGTTCGACCGGTATGTCGAGTGGGCCACACCTTGACTACCAGGTCTGGGTCTGGCGCGATGGGCAGTGGGTCAATCAGAACCCCCTTGATTACAACGTCTTTGCAGCCTCTGGCCGTTGATGAGAACCGGTTTTAAGACGGCTCTCGCGCAGGTAATGATGAGATGGCAACCTGGCCCTGTTCGGCGCCATTTCCGGGGTCGCGAACCGGACTATCCATCTTGCCGTAACCATCTGTTGATGTACTGATCTCGCCATTCCTTTGTCGGTCTCTGGATGTTAACCTTCAGGCGGGCTAAAGCCCTACCTGACGCCGTGACAGTCCCGCTGGGTCTAGGCCGAAGCACGCCTAAAACCCGCCCCGTCAGGCGGGCTGAAGCCCTGCCTGACGCCGTGGCAGCCCCGTTGGGGCTAGGGGTAAACCTCCCCGCCGTCAGGCCAGCCCCGGAGGGGCTTCCACGCATTGAGGCGGGGTTTCAACCCGCCGAACAATGAACCCGCCGCACCATCATCCCGCCGCCAGCACCCGGCCCCCTTCCCGCGACCAGGCCAGCCCCGGAGGGGCTTCCACGCATTGAGGCAGGGTTTTCACCCGCCGAGCCAATCTGCCGCTCTGCATCTGTGGCACTTCATCCCGAACGTGAACGTCGCTTGCTTGCCATTTCATCTAACGAAGGTATCACATCAGTACCGCCTACTTCATGGCTTGCCAGCGGCTGATGATGTCGCGAACGATGCTCCTCAATGAAACCAAGTGCAGCGGCTCGCCAGGCGTTGGCAGCACACGGGCCACTGGGGTCGATTTTGATGCTGAGCAAGAATTGATCGCGGGCCATATCGTGTTTGCCACAGGCGGTCAACAATTCACCGAGACGGTAATGAAGCTGCCCACGACTGGCCGGAGGACAGGCCGGCACAAGAGGTATCACCTGAGCCAGGAAAGATTCTGCTTCACTACGCCGTCCTATCTCAATCAAATAATTAGCGAGAGTACAGTAAGCAACAGCACGCTCAACCGGACGTCGAGCAGTATTGATTGCCAGACGTACATGGTACTCGATCTGTTCATTAGTTTCTGCAAAATCACTCATTACCATGTTTGCCTCAAATAAATCAGGGTTGAGTGCGAGTGCTTTTCTGGCATATTGAATAGCTGCCTTTGGTTCTTCCAGATCAATCAGCGCGATACTCAATGCTGCGTACAATTTGGCATCGTCAGGATCAAGCCGGCACGCTTTCTTCAAGTGGTCTATCGCTACCCGTGGCCGATTGCGCTGGAGTGCGATGAGGCCCAGCAGCCAGTGTGTGTCAACCGAGAACGGGTTGAGCGATTTGGCTATTCGAGCGAGCCGCATTGCCGGATGGTACTGCCCGTTATTCAGCATCCGGTACGTCTGGCCGATGAGCAGGTATCGACTCAGGAACCAGAGGCTGCACAACACTGCCGGTAGAGCATTTATCAACACAACGCCACCAAGAACCATCCACAATAAAACAGCGATAATTCCTGGCAGCTCTGGAGTACGCAGAAGAGCTTGGCCAAGCCGGTAGCGAGCGATTCGATACGGTTGCAGTTCCTCCAGGTCTGATGATTGAAAGCCCATAGGTAGCTCCTTCGCGCAGTTGGCCACTTCTCAGTGATGGCGCAGGGCTACTCACTGTACGTGGCTGCGATACCGTGTCATCCCGATACGTGGGTCTGCGATGTACGTTCGTGCGATATAGCTACGTACAGCATAGCAGGGAGTTGTGACATCTACGGTCACATTGGGCTGCCTCCTTTCAGAAAGCTGGCATTTGAACAGAACCCCGGTTAGTCTGTTTGATCGCGCCGTGTGAGCCAATCCAGCTCCGCTATCAGGTCATGATGGTGCGTATGGATGCATCACATGCTCCTGATAATAGAGATGACAGAGGCAACCGATTTTTGGCACAACAGTATTTATCGGTCACTCGAAATATCACCGATGAGTGACAGTAGGCGGCAATCTGTATGGGCAATCACCCTGTACATGTGTGCCGAAATCTTGACTTTTGCTAACATCTTTGAAATTAAAGAAAGAGGGTATTATTTGCAACAACGGCAGCGGGTCTGCATCTGAACATTTGTACTTCAGAACTTTGACCATCCGTGTTGAACGTTGCAGTTGACTAATCATGCTGTAAAGAGTGGCGATCAAATCTCGTGGATAGATTTAATACGGTTTTGCTTTACAGTATCGAGTAGAACCTGTTTCAAAAAACATCTACGAGAAGGTATCTTCTTCATTGCCGCTCGATCCCATGTTCGTGACGAGCACACCCGGCCTCCGCGTGACCAGCCGGGTCAATGACGTTGCACGCGCCAGATCGTGAG
>NZ_DAOUBI010000146.1:0-19353 GCF_034432675.1 Chloroflexus sp.
CTCAAGTTGCCATCTATGCTGTGAGCAGGCCACGACAGACTACCTGCGATGATGAACAGCACGACGCTGCGCACAACACCGTTTGGCGTAACCGCATGAATCGTTTGGGGAGCAGTAGTTCCCATGGACGCACTACGTCACGCCTTATGGTAGCAACTCGGCTTATACCCATCCTCTATGTCCTCCGTGCCTTTATGATGACAAGGGTAGCAACTTGGGTTATGTTGTCACTTCAACATGGCAGTGTGTGATCCCAAATCCATGCTTCATCGTCGAATGATACTGCTCATCCACCCTACCTCTTGCAGGGCATTGATACCGCTCTACAGCCCGTAAAAAAAAACCGGTGACAGGAAAGCTCCTGTCACCGGTGAGTGTCTGATTGTCATTGCATTGCTATACCCGAAAACGGTTTAAATACTCCTGTGTATCAAACGGCTTCGGTGTCGGTCGGGGGAGTGGCTCAAGGGGTGGCCGCCGGTAGAAAATACCGAGTGGCAACCGGTCACTCTCAATGGCGTAACGCATTGCCGCATCGAGATCGGAGGGGTCGTGGGTGTCGGGTAAATTGTACACCAGCTCCTTATACAGCTTGTAGGTATCGTAGAACGTCACACACGGACTCAACACGTGGATAAAGGCAAATCCACGATGTTCCAGACCAGCTTTGATCAGTTCGGCTAACTGTTTCGGCTGACTTGAGAAACCACGGGCCACAAACGAAGCGCCGCTGGACAGGACAATTGCCAGGGGATGGAGCGGTTGTGCTGACTGACCGTAAGGAGTGCTCTTCGTTACGTGACCACGCGGTGAGGTTGGTGAGGTTTGCCCTTTGGTTAAGCCGTAAATGGCATTATCCATCACGATAACGGTCATATCCAGATCGCGCCGGGCCGCATGAGGCAGATGGCCCAGGCCAATACTAAAGAAGTCACCATCACCCCCAACGGCCATAACCGTTAGGTCAGGGCGGGCAATCTTTAACCCAATCGCTGCCGGCAAGGCACGTCCGTGTACTGTATGCAACCCGTAGGTCTGCAAGAAGCCCGGCAACCGCGAACTACAACCGATACCGGAGACGACAGCCAGATCTTTGGGGTTAATCTGAGCCGCGGCCAGGGCCTGCTGAATGGCAGCCAGTACTCCGAAATCGCCACATCCCGGACACCAGATCGGTTTCAGGTCGCTGCGATAATCGGATGGCTTGTAGACAACTGGCGATGTGGTAACTGGTACAGCAGTCATATTCTTACCTGACCTTCATTGATACACTTAAACCAACACTGGCTCGGCCAGCCCGTGCAAAGCATGAATCTGGCGTAGAATCTCAAGGCGCGAGAACGGCATCCCGGTGTACTTCGTTATTGAATGTACCTTGATCCCCAGTTCAGCCTGAAGTAATTTGGCAAACTGACCCTGGAAATTCACTTCCGGTACCAGCACAATCTCGACCTGCTCAAGAAATTCGTTGATTGCATCAACCGGCAGCGGCGACAGCATCTGTACCTGCAACATAGCGACCGGCAAATCTTCCTGTCCGGCCAGGTAAACCGCGCCACGGCACGGACCGGCGGTTGTGCCCCAGCAAATAATGCCCACTTTGGCTCGTTCGGCACCAAAACGGCGCACATACGCCCGTGAATGCTGCAACGGTGCTAGTTTCCCCCACCGTTTTTCGGTCATCATAGCGTGATTGGTCGGGGTATAGTCTGGATTACCGAACTCATTATGTTCGAGACCAGTTGCGGTGTATTGAGCGTGAGCAACGCCGGGGGCAACCATAGGTGAGATCAGGTTCGCCGTGATTTCATAACGACGATACTGTTTGGGAGCCAGCGATCCGTTTGGTCGCAAGCGATCTACTCGTGGATATTTACTCAAATCGAACGGCTCGATAGTCTCAGTACGGAACGAGAGCGAATAATCGCTCAACACAATCACCGGTGTCTGATATTCTTCAGCCAGATTAAAGGCCCAAACGGCAAGGTGGAAGCATTCGGCAACGCTGGCCGGAGCCAGTACAATTCGTGAACTATCGCCGTGCCCACCATAGAGCGCAATATTCAGATCCGACTGCTCCATCTTGGTCGGCAAGCCGGTGCTTGGCCCGCCGCGTTGCGCATCGACTACCACCACCGGAATCTCGGCCATGCTGGCATAGCCAATCGCCTCACACATCAGCGATAGGCCCGGTCCGGAGGTCGCGGTCATTGCCCGTTTCCCACCATACGATGCCCCGATACAGGCCATAATCGCAGCAATCTCATCCTCAGCCTGCAAATACCCGCCACCGATTTTTGGCAGCATCACCGCCATCCCTTCCATAATGTCGGAGGCGGGGGTGATTGGATAGCCGGCGAAAAATTCGGCGCCAGCGTGCAGGGCTCCTGCGACAATGGCCTGATTCCCGGTCATCACATAGCGGTCGTGCTCGCCGGTCGACTCCATCCAAAACGGGTCTCGCTTCTCTAGCTGGTGAGCATAATTAATACCGGCGTGCAACGCGGCCAGGTTGTTCTCCAGCAGATCGGCTTTCTTGCCCAGTTTAGCCCGTACAATATCTTCAAGCTTGTTTAAGCCCAGACCAAACAGCGCCGCCACAACCCCAAGGGCAGCAACATTTTTGCCCCGTCGGTTCCCAGCCTCTTGCGCAATTTTGCCAATCGGAACCGAGTAGGCAATCCCGGTAAATTCATTTGGTAATGGAAATTCTTCTGGGTCGTACAGCAATACAGCGTTGGCGGCTAAATCGGCGTGATGCAAATCCCATGCTTCGCGGTTAAACGCGAACAACACATCAACAGCATCACCCATCGAGCGGACTGGCGCGTTTGAAGCACGCACCTGAAACATGACCGGGCCACCCTTAATTTCTGCCGGAGTGGTGCGAAAGGTGAAGACATGCAGACCAGAACGGGCAGCAGCCTGAGCCAGCATTTCACCGGTGGCCGTACTACCATCACCGCTCTCGCCAGCTACACGGATGACGACATCTTCTTTCCGTATCATGGCGACCTCGCCGTAGCTTCGTTGCTATGCACCTGCACTGGCGCATTAAGCATGAGGATAAGATGAACATATCATAGCACTGCCAATACGTCTCTGCAATGCCCTTTTTCTTGTGATAATTCGTGCGATGATTGTGCAAAAATAATGCGTGGTCAATAATCCGGTAACGATTGTAGAGGTAGCAACAGACTGTTGGGAAGAAGACTGATTACACGACCAAGAGGAAGGAATAAGCTCTGTATTCCCCATCTATGTCACAATCACGTGCTGGATAGCAGATCGTGCATGTACGTGTTGTGCGGTTTGAAGTGCGTAATCCATACTGCCGCACCCACCGTGCTCGCCGTCAGGCGCGTGTCACACTGGTCACCTGCTGGCTACGAGGATGATATGTGTTCTTCTCACGATCATCCGGTTTGTCAGAGATTATTGAGATGACTTCTAACCTGGGGTCCGTACAATACAGATACCACATCTTAAACAGGAGCGCACCGTGTGATACCCTTTCCTGTTGTATCATTCGTTTATGACCGTTGCTGACCATCTTACCCTGAACGAGCTACGGCAGCGGGTCACGAAGGTCAAGGATCCGGTGCAAAGACCCTTAGGCGGCACACCCTCTTGCACTGGTGGCCGAGGGCGAAGGCATCAGCATGAAAGGGTATGACCGTGCCGGTACGTAACCTTAGTGACGGAAATCTCATACGCATGGGCCGGCAGCCCGTCTGCGGGGAGTTGCCGGTGCATTGCGGACAACGCAGCAATGCGCCGTATAGAAGGCTGGGTTGATCAATGGCGATGGATCGTCTCGGTGATGATACCCCGCATTGGTCAAGATTTAGTATCACCATCTCGTCCTACCGCCGTCTTATCGGACTATCCCTACCAGAGCTTGGAAAAAACAAAGCACCCCCTGCAACAGCAGCGAGTGCTACTTGGCGGGGAGGGAGGGATTCGAACCCTCGAGGGGGTTGCCCCCCTAGCGGTTTAGCAAACCGCCGCACTAGGCCACTATGCGACCTCCCCATAGCTGTTCTGGAGGGGGCGGTGGGATTCGAACCCACGGGACGTATTGCTACGTCCTTCGGTTTTCAAGACCGACGCATTAAACCGGACTCTGCCACGCCCCCGCTTGGCTGGCCGGCACAAAAAATGGCAGGCGGGACAGGACTTGAACCTGCAACCGGTGGATTTGGAGGCCACTGCTCTGCCAATTGAGCTACCCGCCTTCGCGCCACTTATCCTACCACATGAGGGCGATTTTGGCAAGAGCCAACTGGAGAGTACGTGTTCGCATTTGGGTAAAGGAATCTTAGGCGGCAGCCGCTTGGCTGAGCAGCCGAAGGCATTCGTCAAACGAGTTCAAGCCACACGCCGGCCAGTCTGTTTGAGACCTGGCCGGCGCCATGCGGGTTTTGCTACTCTTCGGGTTGTGCGAGCCGCCGTTGATCGTGTGGATCCACCAGAACGCCCCCAATGGTACTGGGCCGCACGCTTCTTGCGCGGAGGCTTGGGCGCGTCGGGTTTAGCTTTGGTGGGCTTGACGAAGGGCGGCGCGTCGGAGCGCTGCTGTTCGCGTTTGGTGATGCGCTAGAGCCGCCGCGAGCTGCTGCTCTAGCGCCACGATGTGGGCGGCGAGGGCAGCATGCTCAGTGCAAAGGTGAGCATGCTCCTCATGCAGCGCCATGTTGTCAAGGATACCACACCGCTAGGAGAAGTGTGAACACGTACACTGGAGAGCGGGAATGCGTCAATTGCACGTGTAGGTCTATGGATAACAGGACCGGCGCTGCATCCCAACGTCGCCGATGTACCCGCTCTTCTCTAAAAACCCTCCGGCGCCTGATACCGTTCGAGATTCTGAAAGCGCGTTGTCCGCGACTCAAACCGCAATGGGATCACACCTAATGGGCCGTTACGGTGTTTGGCGATATGAATCTCGGCGATCCCCTTCTTGTCAGTCTCCTTATCGTACAACTCTTCACGATAAATAAACATCACAATATCTGCGTCCTGTTCAATCGAACCCGACTCGCGGAGATCGCTCAGCATCGGTACATGATTTTGCCGCCCCTCAACCGCACGCGAAAGCTGTGAAAGTGCAATCACCGGTACGTTCAGTTCACGGGCAAGGGCTTTCAATCCCCGGCTGATGTCACTCACTTCTTGCACCCGATTATCGGTGCGTCGCCCCGACATGAGTTGCAGGTAGTCGATCATGACAAGTGTAATGCCAACGTCACTGTGCAGGCGACGGGCACGCGCCCGCACATCAGTAATGCTCAGGCCGGGTGTATCTTCAATATAGATCGGCAATTCTGACAACACGCCCAACCCTTCAATAGCCAGACTCAGCTCCTCGCCGCGTAGATTGCCGGTGCGTAAGCGCTGCATATCAATCCCGGTATGCATCGCCAGCATACGCTGGACTAACTGTTCACGGCTCATTTCAAGGCTAAAGATGGCAACAGTGCCGTTTGTGTGAAACGCTACATTATAGGCCAGCGAGAGGGCGAGAGAGGTTTTGCCCACGCTCGGACGTGCGGCGAGGATAATGAGATCGCTCGGCTGCAAACCACCGGTCAGCTCGTCGAGGTCGTGGTAACCGGTTGGTACCCCGATCACCTCGCCTCGCCGCTCCTGCATCGACTCAATTTGGGAAAAGAGGGTATTGACGACACGGCCAATATGGACAAAATCTTGATTGTTCCGCCGCTGTGAAACGGCAAACAGCTCAGCTTCGGCCCGATCCAGCGTCTCTTCGAGATCACTGGCTTCATCGTACCCCATGGCCGCAATCCGGCCACCGGCCTCGATCAGGCGACGGAGCAGCGCCGTCCGTTCGACAATACGGGCGTAGTATTCGATGTGAACGGCAGTTGGCACCTCGGTGACCAGCTCGCTCAACATACTCAACCCGCCCACCAGTTCGAGCTGCCCACGCCGACGCAGTTCCGCCGCGACGGTTGCCAGATCGGCCGGTTCACGTCGGTTGTAACAGGCCAGCATCGCCTCGTAAATCAAGGCGTGTTTTTCGAGGTAAAAATATTCGGCAGGAAGCCAGCCGGCTACCGCAATGATCGCATCACGTTCAAGCAAGATAGAACCAAGCGTTGCTCGCTCGGCCTGGAGATCGAAGGGTACACTGCGTTCGAGGCGATCTTCCCGCTTTTCCACTATGTTTCCCCCGTTGCCCACCGGTTATCCACATCAATGGTATAAAACGCCAATGTGCCGCAATTTGCGGCACATTGGCAAGGAACTGGGTTGATCGAGCAACAGTCGTTTATTCACCCACCACAACAACCTTCAACGTAGCAGATACACCACTCATCAACTCAACCGGTACTTCATATTCACCGGTGCGCTTGATCGGATCCTCCAGTCCGATCTTGCGGCGGTCGATCTCGATCCCGGCTACTTCGTGCAGTTTGGCTGCAATGTCGGCATTGGTTACCGAGCCGTACAGCCGGTCTTGCTCACCGACCTTGACCGTAAAGGTGAGCGTCAGCTCAGCCAGCCTGGCGGCCAGGGCCTGAGCCTCTTTTCGTGCAGCCTCGGCCTTGCGGCGCTGGGCAGCCAGTCGCTCTTCGGCCTGCTTAACCTGGCTCTTCGTCGCCAGTACTGCAAAGCCTTTTGGTAGCAGATAGTTTCGGCCAAAACCGCCGCTTACATCTTTGATTTCACCAGCTTTACCCAGGTGCTCAACATCCTGGAGCAGCAATACTTTCATTTTCTTTGCGCTCACGGCGCTCTCCTTTACCTGTACCCGTTATTAAGCAACGGCCATTATCTTACCATGACCTCGCGCTGCTCGTCAACGTTGTGCATCGACAGGGAACGAGCAGCGCGATGATCGTCCTGCTGGCTGCATGATTGCTCTCGAATGATGCTTCTCTCTGCCTGGCAGCTACGGTTCAGGCTGTTGTTATAGCACAATATCACCCGCCGCTCGTGATAACTGGCATATACGTGCGGTATACCGTAGTCACTACGCGCAACGTGATCGGAATGCTCTGGCTTCCGGCACTCCCGGCATTCACGGTGATGGTCGTTGTATAGGTGCCGGGTGTCAGTCCAGCCGGATTGACGCGATAACGTAGCTCTGTGCGATGACCATTACCGCTGGTTGTTTCAAGGTTTAACCACCCTGTCCCACCGCTTGCACTCCAGGCGATGCTGGTTGATCCCAGGTTCTGTACGGTCAGGGCATAGGTCGATTCTGAATCGGTTGGTTGTGCCAGCAACGTTACCGAAGCCGGTAGCACTGCAAGTTGTGGTGGCGTATCCTGTCGTAGATAGACCGGTGTCCCACTCAGCGGAATCTGAGCCTGACCACCACTGACGGTAAGGGGCAAGAGCGCACCATCGCGGCTAATGAGTAAAGCGCTGCGCCCTGCTTCCAGGGGCAACAGCCCTGTCTCAGCAGCGCCGGTTGTCCAGAGTAGATCGACTACAGCTCCGGTATTGGTCTGGAAGCGCAAATGGTATCGTGCCGCAGGGGTCAGTGTGTTGCTCTGGAATGTATAATTGTGCAGTGGCCCAAAGCCGATAAAGGTTGCAGCCCCAAGTTGTGTTGCCAGGGTTGCGTAAGCACTGGCTGCTGCTTTACGGCTATAGCCCTGATCTCGGTTGCGCAAAAGTGCGGCATTTCCCCACAGATCGGTTGACGGACTGTCGAATTTGTCTTCCAGTTGAAACCAGTTGATGTGCTGTACACCGAGAGCCAGCGCAATTCCGTGGCTGCGCACCAGGTAGTTGGCCTGATCCTGCTCATTTTTACACACCGATGAGGAAGCAGTACAGGTTGACCAGCCAAGCTCGCTGATCCAGATCGGCACATGTGGCCCCCGTCTGGCATCGAGCCAGCTCCGTGTATTCACAATTCGCCCCCACAGAGACACTAGACCGAACAACCCGGCACGATCCGGTGCAGTGTCGGGCATGTAGGGGTGAATGGCTAACGCATCAAAACTGGTCTGCGCAGTGGGCACAGTAGCGAAGGCAGCGCCGAGAAACTCCAGGCCATCACGATTACCGCCAGTACGAGTACCACCATCAAAGACATAGACGCCGCCAGTGGCAACGATGGCTGTCGGATCGGCGGCTTTTGCCGCGGCGTATCCGGCAGCCAGTAATGCACCGTACTCATTGGCCTCACCCGGCCAGGTTGCCCAGTTGTTCGGCTCGTTCCAGATTTGCCAGGCGGCTACCCGTGGCGAGCCGGGCGCATCGTTGATCCCATCACCATCGTAACGCTCAACCGCAGCCGCTACGAAGTTGGCAAAATCTTGCGGGTTCGCCGGTGGGCACCAGTAGTTTACTGAACCACCGTTGCGCGTAATCCGGCTGGTACAATCGCCAACCCGTGCCCATGTCGGTGTCGTGAGCAACATACCGATAATCCCAAAACCGGCATTCGCGGCTTGCGCGAGTGCCGCATCCATCAGACTCCAGGAAAATACACCTTTCGTCGGTTCCAGATTGGCCCAACTAATCTCTTCGCGCACCCAGCTCACTCCAAGATCACGGGTAGCATTGGTCAACGCTCCCAGATCATCATTGCGATTTTGAGGAAGCCGTTCTAAGCCACTGAAATAGGTATTCATTCCCAGTGTACCCAACCGTGAGGGTTGGCCAGGTGCGGCGACGAGGGTTGTCGGCAGTGTCGTGAGGAGCAGAGAACTGATGATCCAGCAGAGGAGAAGATTGCGTGCGTATCGATCCATAGCCGTTTCCACGTAAACACCTTCATTGCCGTGTTTGCATCGTATCATAGTTTGACCCTAAAAACGGAAAACAATAAGCGACAAAAAGTGATGGCCCGATGTATACAGAGTGTCACCTTCGGTCCCCGTTCGTTCATCAAACTGACATCTTTGCCCCCTACTATAGCAGTGTCGCATCAACCACTCCAGGGAGCAGCCTATGTATCGTCGGTATGGAAAACGCTTCCTCGATCTGGTGATTGTCATTCCAACCCTGGTTGTACTGGCACCGGTTATGGCAATCATCGCCCTGTTTGTACGGGTCAAATTGGGGCCTGGTGTCTTCTTCCGCCAACAACGTCCCGGTCTGCACGGAAGACCGTTCACGATGCTCAAGTTTCGGACAATGACCGATACCCGTGATGCGCAGGGTAATCTGTTGCCCGATGATCAGCGGTTGACACCGTTTGGTCGTTTTTTGCGGAGCACCAGTCTGGATGAACTGCCTGAGCTTCTCTGTGTCCTGCGTGGCGAGATGAGTCTGGTCGGACCACGACCGCTATTGATGCAGTATTTGGCACGCTACACTCCCGAACAGCGCCGTCGTCACGAGGTATTGCCGGGCATTACCGGCCTAGCCCAGATCAATGGTCGTAATGCGCTTTCGTGGGAGCAGAAGTTTGCCTACGATGTGCAGTACGTCGATCAGCTTTCATTCTGGCTCGATGTGAAGATTCTGTTCCTCACCTTGTGGAAGGTCATCCAACGCGAAGGGATCAGTCAGCCTGGATGCGCAACTGCCGAAGAGTTTCGCGGCTCGCCACCACCGCCGCAGCCACCAATGAAGCCAGGAGTCGCGAGTAGCGACTGATACGTACCTGAGCCGTAACCAATTGTTCTTTTCAGCGACGTATTGGACAACGGTCATTGCATACAGATAACAGACGGAGCAAGGCTTTCCTGCAATTCACCATACCCTGCGTTGCCCTGTCGAGAGAGCATTGCAAACTATGACTCAGCGCATTGCCATCATCGGCGCAGGTGGTCACGGGCAGGTAGTGGCCGATATTCT
Source organism: Chloroflexus sp. (assembly GCF_034432675.1). GTDB lineage: Bacteria > Chloroflexota > Chloroflexia > Chloroflexales > Chloroflexaceae > Chloroflexus. The sequence goes on from NZ_DAOUBI010000146.1 coordinate 9,790, forward strand.
GTTACGTGCTGCTGCCTACGGTCAGGCATGCCAGCCTATTGGTTACCTCGATGATAATCCAGCATGTCACGGTCAGCAGCGCCTGGGGTTACCGGTGCTGGGGCCGATCAGCATGCTTGCCACACTCCCTCACGATAGTGTGATTGTTGCAATTGGCGATAATCGGGTGCGAGCCCGGCTTTTCGCCGAATTGAATGCACGTGGCGAACATTTTGCCCGTGCCATTCATCCAACGGCGATTATTGCTCCTGATGTGGTCATTGGGCCGGGCACCATGATCTGCGCCGGTGCCATTGTCAATCCCGGTAGCGTTATCGGGGCCAATGTTATCCTCAATACTGCCTGTACCGTCGATCATCACAATCAAGTGGGGGATCATGCGCATCTGGCACCGGGTGTACATACCGGCGGTGCGGTCACCATCGGCACCGGTGCTTTAGTTGGCATCGGCGCCATCGTGATGCCGCAGCGGCGGGTTGGTGATTGGAGTGTCGTCGGTGCCGGTGCGCTTGTCCACCGTGATGTTACTGCTGAGACAGTGGTTACCGGTGTACCGGCACAGCCATTATATGTCCGGGCTGTCGGCGAATAACGGTCGATCTGCACATCTCCAGTTGGAGCAAACGTCAGTGTTGGGTGTGTTCAGGTTTTACGCGATATGTCAGGGGAGTTGAGCGTGTCAGTTCCAATGTCAGCACCGGATATTACCGAGGCCGAGATACAGGCAGTACAGCAGGTACTGCATACCAGTTATCTGAGCATTGGCCCACAAATCAAGGCGTTTGAGCAGGCAATGGCCGATTATGTTGGACTACCGCACGCGGTAGGCGTCAATTCCGGTACCAGTGGATTGCATCTGTGTTGTATTGCGACCGGCGCCCGTGATGGCGACCTGGTCATTACAACACCCTTCTCATTTATCGCCTCGGCCAATAGCATTCTTTACGAGCGGGCAATTCCAATCTTCGTTGATGTTGATCCGGTTACCGGAAACATCGATCCACAGCTTGTGGCTGAGGCTGCATCTGATCTGATGCGCGGAGTCACTGCTGCCCGGCGCTGGTTGCCTCGGCGCCACAACACGCCCGGTATGCTCAGAGCGATCATGCCGGTTCACGCCTTTGGGCAACCCGCCGATATGGATCCGATCAATGCCGTAGCTGCCGAATATGGGCTATACGTGATCGAAGATGCCTGTGAAGCGATTGGGTCGATGTACAAAGGGCGTATGGCGGGCACCCTCAGCGATGCCGCCGTCTTTGCCTTTTACCCAAATAAGCAGATGACAACCGGCGAAGGGGGAATGATTGTTACCCATCGTGATGATTGGGCCGGCCTGTTCCGCTCACTCCGCAACCAGGGGCGCGATGTCTTTGATGCCTGGCTCAATCACACTCGTCTCGGTTACAATTATCGCCTTGACGAAATGAGTGCGGCGTTAGGCGTTGTGCAATTGCGGCGGATCGAAGAACTGATTGCTTGCCGTGCCCAGGTAGCCGCCTGGTACAACGAACAACTGGCCGACCTCGAATTGGTTGAACGACCGCAACTCAGCCCGCATACCACCCGGATGAGCTGGTTTGTGTATGTAATTCGTATTTTGCCACCCGCCGATCGCAATATGGTTATGCGCCGGCTGGCGGAGGCCGGTATTCCGAGCCGTCCGTACTTCACACCGATCCACCTCCAACCCTTCTATCGAGAACAGTTTGGGTACGAACCGGGTGATTTTCCGGTTACGGAGCGGCTTGGCAGCCTTTCGCTAGCGCTGCCCTTCTCCAGCGTGATGCGTGAAGAGCAGGTTGCCGAAGTTGTTCATCATTTGCGAGCTGCGCTGCAATAAATAACCGTTGCTAGTGCAAAGTGTTAGTAAGTCACAAACCTGCACTTTCTAACAAGATTTTCATCGCCTTTCATCACTTACCACATTGCTTGTTCACATACAGCCGGTAGTATAAGTGTTGTCACTAAGGCACAAGCAGCGTTATCTATTGCCAGCGCCTCTCCTGCATACGCTGCCCTTCCATAAAGCAGCAAATGGAAAGGAGCCTGTCTTGAAGCTCTTATCATCTCCTACGCGCAATCGTTATTTTTTCTTTCTCGACGCTATGCTACTGCCATTAATGGCATACTTGAGCTTCGTAGTACGGCTTGATGATCTTCCAAATGACAATGCGTTCCTGGGATGGTTGATCCTTGTAATCATTGCCACCCCAGTGCATCTCATCGTCTTTCGGTGTCTTGGTATCTATTCCCGTTTCTGGCGTTACGCATCCATCGACGAGTTGCTGCTACTTATTTCTGCCATTTCTCTGGCAATGCTCATTTCTACCCCAGCTGCACTTATTGTTACTGCGATAACTCCATTTGCTCTCTTGCCGCGGTCAGTACCAATCATCTTTTTCTTCTTTGGCCTGACGGCCGCAATCGGTCCTCGTCTGATTACACGTATTCGCTGGCATCGCGCAACTGTGAAGCGCAAGTCTAAAGGCGAATTGACCTGTAACATGCAGCGGGTGTTGATCATGGGGGCTGGTTCAGCCGGCACAATGATTGCCCGTGAACTCCGCGATAATCCGCAACTCGGTATGGTTGCAGTTGGCTTTCTTGATGATGATCCCCTCAAGCAGGGCATGCATATCTACGGCGTGCCGGTGTTGGGTAATCGTTATGACATTCCGCGGCTGGCTCGGGAGCGACAGGCACATTACGTCATTATTGCGATGCCATCGGCGAGTGGCAAAGATATTCGCAGCATTGTTGAACTCTGTGAACGTACTAGAGTGAAGACCAAGATCATGCCCGGTCTTTACGAGATGCTCGATGGTAAGGTGAGCGTCAATCAGTTGCGGAATGTCCAGATTGAAGACTTGCTCCGCCGTCCTCCGGTCCAGACTGATCTTGCCGCTGTTCATCAGCTTCTGAGCGGGAAGCGGGTGCTAGTCACCGGCGGTGGTGGCTCGATTGGTTCTGAGCTTTGTCGGCAAATTCTACGGGCCGGTCCTGAAGAGCTGATCATCCTCGGTCACGGCGAAAATTCGGTCTTTACCATCGAGCAGGAATTGCGGCGAATCGCTCCGCCGACTACGAAGCTCTCGGTAGTCATCGCTGACATCCGTTTCGCCGAGCGCATCATGCACATCTTTGAGCAGTACCGGCCAGAGATAGTCTTTCACGCTGCGGCGCATAAGCATGTGCCGTTGATGGAGTTGCATCCCTCAGAAGCAGTAACGAATAACGTGCTCGGTACCCGTAATCTGCTCAGCGCGGCAATCCAGGTTGATGTGAGCCATTTTGTGATGATTTCTAGCGATAAAGCGGTTAATCCGACCAGTGTGATGGGGGCGACAAAGCGTGTGGCTGAGCTGCTGGTACACGAGGCGGCCCGGCAGAGTGGACGGGTGTATGTGGCCGTGCGCTTTGGGAATGTGCTTGGTTCCCGCGGCTCGGTTGTGCTGACCTTTAAGCAGCAGATTGCGGCCGGTGGTCCGGTAACGGTGACCCATCCTGAGATGCGCCGCTTCTTCATGACCATCCCTGAAGCGGTGCAATTGACATTACAGGCTTCGGTGTTGGGGAAAGGTGGCGAGGTGTTTGTGCTCGATATGGGCGAACCAATCCGTATCGTCGATCTGGCTCGCGACATGATCGAATTGTCCGGCCTACAGGTTGGTCGCGATATTGATATTGTCTTTACCGGCCTGCGTCCCGGTGAGAAGCTCTATGAGGAGCTATTTGTTGAGGGTGAAGAATACGAGCGGACAACCCATGCCAAGATTGTCATTGCCCGCAACGCATCACAGATAGTACCACGCACATTAGCCGACCAAATTCGTATTCTCGAAATGGCAGCTCTCAACGATGATACGGCTGTGCTGCTGCGTACCCTCCATCGTCTGGTTCCAACCTTCAAACAGCCGACACCGATGCCGATGAGCGAACCCAAACCGCACGAACAGGTTGTCGGTGAGCCGCTATGGCGACGACAGTTGGCCAGTGATTAGGCAAATGCATCGCGAAGTGTTCATGTGAGGGTGTAGGTATGCATGTATAGCGTTGCCTGGAGTGCGGAAGCCACGACTCCGCACTCCATCGTAAGGATGCCTAGAAGGCGTGTTCTACCCGTTTTTTGAGCTAGTCGGTCTTGCTATCGGGTGTGAACTCATTATCAGACTGTTGCAACAGGTTGCTATATGAAACACATTCACCGTCTACTCCTGATCACGCTGATCGGTATGATAATCGTGGCCGCAATCCTGCGTGATGACCGATTACCGGTTGCTGCTCAACCTTTGACCGGTGGCCTAGTAACGCACATGCTTGCTGAGGATACGGTACAGGTGACGATGCCCAGACGATTCGCTCTTACCTTTACACCAGACGGGATCGCGGTGTGGCACGACCTGCGGCGCGATCCGGCCGGTCAGCGCAATCTGGTTGCCCAATCAACACCACTTCTTGTTCCTCGGCTTGCAGACGGCCAGCAAGTGGTCGTCAGACCAATACTGGTACGTAGCTCATCACTACGCACGGTGATCTCGTACACTTACGCTGGCACCACAGTCAGTTATGAGGTGTGGGCCGGCGGTCAGATACTGATTAGCGCCAGTGGTCAGCTCATCACGCTCTCTGGTCCTCACCTGACCGGCGACGCCAGTACCGGAGCGGCTCTGCAAGCGATTAAACCTACATCTCCTGCTCAGTACTGGGTACTCTATCTTGATGCCTGGGCCGTTGATGAACTACCGCTCGCCTTATCCGATCCGGCAATGGTCGCCGCCACCTCAGCTGAGAATATGAGCTTATCCGCGAGCGGTTCGGTCTCGATAACCCCACCTGACGGTGTCGTGCGGGCGCCACGGCTCCGCATCCAGAACTGGTCTGGCGGCGAGACGGTTACAGTCGAGCGAGCCGGAGTGACCTTGGCTGAAGGTGTCGATTATCTGACCGAGTATGATCCTGCTAGTAACGATCTACTCGTGCAATATTTGCATCTTCTGCCACCTGGCCCGGCAGCCAGCCGTACTTTCCAGATTCGCCCATCCCAGGCCGAACCGGTCTTGAGTCTGGCTATTCTCGATGCTAACGGCAATCCCCGACCCCTTGATCCGGTTACCGGTATGCTGATCGTCGATGCCGATCTCCCCGCCGGGCAATCGCCTGCACCTGGCCCGTTAACGACGAGCGATGTCTTCCAGATTCCGTATATTCAAACTGGGCCAACGCTACGCTTGCAGGCAACGGTCACCGATCCGCCGGCTGAGTTTAGTGGTGTCCGCTTTACCATCAGTGGCCCCGGTTTTAATCAAACGATTGACGATCTCACACCCGGCGATGGTCTTACCGCGACCGTTACCCTGCCGCGCCGCGCCGAGTACAGTGTGTCGGCGACGATTCTGATCAATGGCGAACCGGGATCGCTTAGCCGGACTATCGATCCGGTTGGCTACGGATATGTGTTCGTAAGCATTGGCGACTCGATCACCGCCGGGAAATGGGGCTTCTATCGCCTGCCGCCAGGTTCAAGCCTCACCGGTGCGAGTGATGGCTATCCGTTTACCAGCCCTCCACCGGTTGGCAGTGGCTACCCGCGCAGCGATGATGGTCGTAACTATCCACAATCGGATAACACCCAGGCCGATAGTGCCGGTTATCAGAACATCTACTATGCTGGTTACCAGATAGAGTTGAATAATTTGCTGACAAACTGCCTCAATAGCCCGATCTTCATTCTCAACGATGGCTTCAGCGGCATTCGCACTGCACGCGATCTCTACGGTAACACCACCGGATCAGACCGGATTGGGGCAAGTGGCTACATGAATGCACTTGGCAAAGCAACGGTGTATCGGCAGCATATCACGGATCTGGGGGCCGGACAGGTGTTGCTGCAAGTTGGCACCAATGATGCCACGGCAGTTTCGACGACGAATATCTACAACAACCTGATGCCGGCCAGTGTCTATAAAGAAGATCTGCGTGCTCTCATCAATGCCATTCGCCAGGATCGCCCCGATCTTGGATTGTGGGTTGCGCGTCTCCCGTGGCGCAATGATGGCACGAGTACCCAGGCAAATACTCGTCGTGCCACAACACAGTCGTTTAATCTTAGTATTGCCGAACTGGTCGATGAACTCGATGACGGGGCACCGGTTCGGTTAGGGCCAGATTTTTATACCCACTTTGCCAATCATCAAGATCAGATTATCACCACAAATCCCAGTAACGGTGGTGCCGACAACATTCACCCGAATAGTGCAGGCTTCAGCGCGATGGCCGATCTGTGGAGCGATGTGCTTTGCGTCGATCTACCTCGTGAATCCGATCCATCACCGACGCCGACCAGCACTACCTACATTCCAACCGTCACCAATACATCTTCACCGACACCCAGCAGTGTTGTTACGACCACAAGTAGCCCAACTGCGACTTCCACCCCAACTGCGACCACCAGCCCAACGCTGACAGGTAGTCCGACCGCGACCACCAGCCCAACGCTGACAGGTAGTCCGACCGCGACCACCAGCCCAACGGTGACAGGTAGCCCGACCGCGACCACCAGCCCAACGGCGACAGGTAGCCCAACCGCGACCACCAGCCCGACGGTGACAACCAGTCCGACAGTAACAGCCAGCCCAACTTCGACCCCGACCGGTTCACCGGTACAGGCACCGGGAAGCGCTATCTACATCCCGATCATAAATAGATGATGATACTGTGGGGTGACTGAAGATCCGGTGGGGCGCACAGTCATGTGCCCCACCGGGCATTGCCGGCGCAATGGCCAACGGCGGTTGTCTATCAAAATCTTGGTAAAAACAGTGCATCACTACTGGAGAAGTCAACGATACCAGGTCTGACAACATAGCACGGCACGCGATCCAGGCTATTCCTTTTCACCAACCCTTCTTAATTCCCATCCTGCGTTGTGTTCATCGCCAGGTGGCGCTACTGCTGCCGACATTGCCGCGTTCATGGCTATGCATTACCCACATGTCACGCTGCAAGCGCTCCTCGTGGCGTGGGCTTCCAGCCCACATGCCGGCATCCTCGCCACAGCAAGCAGATGCTGGTCGTGGCTGCTGGTGCGAACACGTCTTCGCACAGGTATCACATTCATGACGGACCGATCGATGACCGAAACGATCACATCCGGCTTCTCCGTGACCAGGATGGGGAACGGCGGACCACGTGCCGGATCGTGTGTACGGCTGGCGCGGCAGCATGGCTGCCGCACTCCAAACTACGCGACACGCACATGATGTGCGCGTAAGGCAACCCATCCAGTACGCGATAGCACGGCTGGAGCTGCGCGTTGCTACCGGGCTAGTTGCCCAAAACAGCATCCATGGCGATCATACCCGCTGATACACCCGTGGTTGATACCAGTTGTGGGTAATGCATAGGCGTTCATGGGGGGCGTGTCGGCGATTTCTACAGATTGACACCGAGGGGATGGTATAGTCGCAGATGACCGCATATCCGGTAATGTGCCGTGATGCACAGGATCGGGCAAGATGTGACATCACACGGCATCAATCATACCGTACACGTTGCGGCGTGCAGACATACTCCTGGTGTACGGGCTGGTATAATCGTATATAGCACTCTGACACCTGTCGGAGTATCGTGCCGGAGATACGACCCACAGCATATGCAACTACGTGTCACACAACTCAGCGCCAGCTACGGTGTTCGCACCATCTTGCGCGGAATCAGCTTTGAACTCCAGCGCGGTGAAGTCCTGGTCGTCAGTGGGCCAAACGGAAGTGGTAAAAGCACGCTGTTGCGTATCCTGGCCGGTCTCCAGATGCCCGCAAGTGGAAGTGTGTCATACACGGTCGGCGATCATCAGCTTGATCCACGCGATATGCACCACTTCATCGGTTGGGTCGCTCCCGACCTGTCACTTTACCGGGAACTGAGCGGGATCGAAAACTTACGCTTTTTTGCCGATGTCCGTGGACTGACCATATCCGACACCGAACTTCACACCTTGCTCAGGCAGGTTGGGCTGGGCGAGCGTGGTCATGATCGGTTGGCTGCCTACTCATCGGGTATGACGCAGCGGTTACGCTACGCTTTTGCCCTGCTTCATCGGCCACCAGTGCTCTTACTCGATGAACCAACCGTGACCCTCGACGAACGGGGCACAGCGTTCGTCGAACAGATTATTACCGACCAGCGCCAACGCGGGCTAACCGTCATTGCCACCAATGACCCGCGTGAGTTGCGGTATGCCGATCTGCTGCTGAAGTTATCTTGAAGTGTGAGCACAGAACTGTATGGCTGAATCAATTGACACCGAGGCACAATCGCCCTCGCATGCAACGCTCCAGTCTAGTGGCACAATAGCAACCCTCCGGGCGGCCTGGGCAATCTTTCGTAAAGACATTGCCTGTGAACTCAGGACACGCTACGCCATCAACACCCTTCTGCTCTTTGCGGTCAGTGCAGCGACTGCGGTCAGCCTTGGTGTAGGATTTCTCGGTTTGCGTCGTACTGAAGAGGCACTCTTGATCCAATCGGCCCTGCTTTGGGTTGCCATCCTCTTTGCTGCCCTGAATGGACTTTCTCGCAGCTTTGTTTACGAAGAGGAGACACGAACCCTCACCGCATTACGTCTGGCAGCCTCGCCAACCGCGGTGTTTCTAGGCAAATTCTGCTTTAACCTGACGCTCGTGCTGATCCTTGATCTGGTAACCAGTCTGCTCTTTATCGTCTTGTTGCGCGTCCAGGTCGGTAGCCCACTTGCCTTCAGTGCAATGCTGGCGACCGGAGGGTTGGCATTAACCTCGGCAACAACTATCATTGCGGCAATTATTGCCCGCGCCAGCTTCAAAAATGCCCTCTTTGCGGTACTGGCATTCCCTCTCCTCGTTGCTCCTTTGATCGTTGCCATCCAGGGCACTGCGCAAACGCTTGAAAACGTCGCCTTTGATGTTGTCCTAGGCCCGATCCGCTTCCTGCTGGCTTACGTCGTGGTCACCTTTACCGCTTCACTGATGCTCTTTCCCTTTGTATGGGAGTCTTGACAGGTGAGCTGAAGCTGTATAGTCACTGTCTTCACTTAGAGAGCATTGCAATGAAGAGGTTATCTCATTAATTACTGACAGATTACGTGTATCGTGACAAGAGCACACATCATCCCCGTGACTGGGAGGGCAAACGGTGTGATACTCGCCTGGCACGAAGCATGGCTGGTGCGGCAGCCATGCTGTCGCACTCCAAACGACGCGACACGTCCATGACAGGCGTGTAATGCAACTCATTCAGCGTATGATGGCACGATCAAAGCTGATCTCTGTCACACTGATAGACTGGAAGCAGGATAGGCTGTCCGCTAATATGTTCTTTTCTAGCCTACATCTTCTTCATGTCACACTGATAGACTGGAAGCAGGATAGGCTGTCCGCCTGTGCGATGGTTGGGTAGAACCTATTTCAAAAAACATCTACGAGAAGGTGTCTTCTGCATTGCCGCTCGGTTCCATGTTCGTGACGAGCACACCCGGCCTCCGCGTGACCAGCCGGGTCAATGACGTTGCACGCGCCAGATCGTGAG
>NZ_DAOUBI010000147.1:0-41980 GCF_034432675.1 Chloroflexus sp.
CGATCCGCAACGGATTGGTCTATACTATCCATCGGTACGTGCGTCTCGATTGATCCGATCGTTGCAACAAAGCAATGAGAAATGGCGAGGAATGAAACATAGAGAACCTGTTGCAAAACCGGTATGGGATCGGGTGGGCAACAGTAATTCCGTCGCCCACCCGTTGCCGTGATCGTAAGCGCTGGCGACCTTTGGCTCAGCCGTCGCTCTCCCAGAAATCGGGGTCATACGCCGGCAATTCACAGCGCAAATGCGGATACTTTCGATACCCCATCACGAAATCTGCCTGCAACAGCTCTTGTAGTTCGCGGGTACCTTCGTAGATGATTGCGCCGCGTGCATTGCGCAGATAACGCTCAACCGGGTATTCATCAGCATAGCCGTAGGCACCATGGATTTGAATGGCATCATCGGCAGCCTCAAAGCTACTGACCGTTGCATGCCACTTGGCTAGCGTCGTCTCACGAGTGTTGCGGATGCCCTTGTTCTTCATCCATCCCGCTCGATAGACTAGCAGACGTGAGGTGTCGAGTTTACGAACCATATGGCTAATCATCCGCTTGACGAGTTGGTGCTCGGCAATGGGTACACCAAAGGTTTGCCGCTCTCGGGCGTAACGAATACTGGCCTCAAGACTAGCCTGGATTAAACCGGTAGCGCCGGCAGCTACCGTGTAACGGCCATTATCAAGCGCTGCCATTGCAATCTTGAACCCTTCACCCTCTTCCCCCAGCCGGTGCGAGCGCGGCACGCGAACATCGTTAAAGACGACACCACCGGTATTACCGGCGCGTACTCCCAGTTTGCCGTGAATGGGATAGCTGCTAACACCGGGCATCGAACGCTCGACGATAAAGGCTGTGATCCCGCGCGGGCCGGCACTGGGGTCGGTTTTCGCGAATACCAGGAAGTTATCGGCCAGATCGGCCAGACTAATCCATATCTTCTCGCCGTTGAGAATATAGTCCTCGCCGTCGTGGCGGGCGGTCGCCTGCATAGCGGCAGCGTCGGTACCGCTGTTGGGTTCGGTGAGACAGAAGGCGGCCAGCTTTTCACCCCGCGCCTGTGGTACCAGGAAGCGTTGTTTTTGCTCTTCTGTTCCCCATTGGAAGATCGAGAGCGAATTCAGACCGGTATGGACACTCATGACCACCCGCAAGAAACTGTCGACTCGCTCAAGCTCTTCACAGACTACCGCCAGCGCCAGGTAATCCATCCCGGCGCCACCGTAGCGTTGTGGAATACAGATACCCAACAGCCCCAGTTCACCCATCCGCTTCAGCACCGGACGTAGATGAGGCCGATCTTCTGGCCCCTCAGCCGCTGCGCCACTCCGATCCCATTCGCGAATATGCGGTGCGACTTCGCGTTCGGCAAAGTTGCGCACCGTCTGGCGCAACATCTCGTGTTCGGGGCCGAGAAACATGTCATAATTTGCCGTCAAATCCATTGTGATACTCCTTTGTATCAGGCAGAGCTGCGCCTCTCGCTCGCCAATGTACGAACGCTTTGATTATACCGCGAGTGCTCTCACTGTGGATGGCGACGGTGAATATATCTTTCTCTAGATGGTGGAGTCGACCGCTCTCCCCTTTTGACGTAGCGCGAAGGATAGTTTACACTTTAAGAAAATCACCATCTGTATCAATACACTTATCCGAAAAGGCCTTACTGAGATAGACGAAAGCCATGCTTTCATCTCTGCATCGTGATAGACTTTGTACGGACTGGTCGGATAGGCGGCGGTCTATCGTTCACCTGTTAGAAAGGAGGGCGTGTATGATGCCACCACGTGAGTTTATCATGCCGGCACAGATGATCATTGGTTCAGGTGCTGTCGATCAGGTTGGAGCACAGTGTGCGAAGCGTGGTTGGAAGAAGGCACTTATCGTCACCGATCAGATCATGCAGAAACTCGGCATCGTCAGCCAGGTCGAACAGAATCTGGCTCATCACGGCATAAACAGTGTCGTGTATGCCGGTGTCAACACCGAACCGGTGGTGGAATATGTGCAAGAGGGGTTGACCACATTCCGGGAAGATGGCTGTGATTTCGTGCTGGCAGTTGGTGGTGGTAGTCCAATTGATACCGCGAAAGCGGTTGCTGTGCTCGTAACCAATCCCGGTTCCATCGAGCAATACAAGGGGATTGGCAAGATTGGCGTCCCCGGTGTGCCTCTGGTCGCCATTCCTACCACAGCCGGTACCGGTAGCGAAGCAACAATCTACACCGTCATTACCGATCAAAAAACTGATGTAAAAATGTTGATTGGTAGCCCCTATTTAATGCCGACCATCGCCATCGTTGATCCGATGTTGACCATCTCCTCGCCACCCAGTGTGACCGCAGCTACCGGTGTTGATGCGCTGGTACATGCGATTGAGGCGTATGTGTCGGTCAAGCGCCAACCGATGACCGATGTATTATGTTTGTCAGCAATCGAGTTGATCGCCGGTAACATTCGACAGGCCTGGGCCAACGGCAATAATATCGAAGCCCGCGAGAAGATGATGTTGGGGGCAACGCAGGCCGGCATTGCGTTCAGTAACTCATCGGTAGCACTTGTCCACGGTATGTCGCGCCCAATCGGGGCCTACTTTCACATCGCCCATGGGGTGTCAAATGCCGCCCTCCTCGCCGTAGTGACTGAATTTAGTTTGGTTGGTGATCCACAGCGCTATGCCGATATTGCCAGAGCAATGGGCGAGCCGACCGAGGGTCTATCGCTGATGGAGGCGGCTGATCGAGCGGTTGTTGCCATCCGTCGTCTGGTGCGTGACATCAAGATACCCTCGCTTCGCCAGTTAGGTGTGGAGCGCGAGCGGTTGATGGAACTGGCGCCGGCAATGGCTGATGCCGCCATCGATAGCGGTAGTCCGGCGAATAATCCGCGCAAGCCCACCAAACAAGAAATTATTGAACTGTATGCCAGGGCCTACGATGAAGGTGATCGGATGAGTGCATGAGTGGTTCGGTTGAGGGTATATCAAATCTGACGTGATCGAGGTCATAGCACGCTATCCGACAAACACCCTGACACTGTACCTGAGCGCGGATGAGTGGATCGACGTTCCTGCTGTGCACACAGTGGTATCACTCTCCTAAGAGCCTATCCGAAACGTAGGGCGAGATGCCATCTCGCCCTACGAAAAGTGCCTCAGAAGCGATGTTTCGATAGGTTCTAAGAGCCTATCCGAAACGTGGGGCATTACAAGCTAAAGCCTGCGGTACAGGGTAAAGCCTGCGCTGTATTTCGTACCGCCGCCTTCAGGCGGTGCATTACAGGCTGAAAAGTGCCTCAGAATCGATGTTTCGATAGGTTCTAAGGGGGTACTATTCCAAGTTCGGGTTATTCGTGGTGCATTGTTTGAAGTGCGGCAGCCACGCAGCCGCACCAACCGTGCTCACGATCAGACGTATGTCGCAACGGTTTTCCTGTAAGTCATTGGGCGACGGGTAGGTAGAGCTCGTCCATCTGGTTTGAGCATTCGTGGTGAGCTGACTGCGCGTGAGCGATGGGGTGGAGCGGGGATCAGGTGTCCAACTTGCTCGTCAGTCTCCGTTCGCTCTTGTAACCCAACGATGACACAGATGATGGATGAGTACAGGTGGGACGTTCAGCCCTTGAAGTGGTGCAACTTCATCACCGGGCGAATGAACGATGAACAATGATGAGTGGCATCAGCAGTGATGCCCGTATCAACGAAGATTATATGCCCTTATCCCGGGTCGGGAACAATCGAGTTGATGGTTCGTGAGCGTGATTTTGAGTACGGATAGTAGTTAACAAGAAGGGGACAACATCTGCTACGCCCCCAAACTCTGACATCTCTTGTGCATAGTCACACTACCCATCAATTCCGCCACTTGCGACAGACGATAGTTGTGCCGACGCCTTCTTTTGACTTAATATCAAACTCGTCCATCAGCCGTTTGGCACCAGGTAAGCCCATCCCCATCCCGCGCGAGGTGCTGTAGCCATCTTGCATCACCAGATCGATATTCGGAATCCCAGGACCTTGATCTTCGCAAATAATTTCAATCCCCTTGCGGAACCCTTTCTCTACATCACGCACCGTCACGTTGCCAGTACCGGCGTAGAGAAAGATATTGCGGGCCAGCTCGCTCACGGCTGTTGCAATACGAGCCTGATCAATCGGCCCGAAGCCGAGCGCCTTGGCCATATCGCGAGCCATGGTGCGCGCGATGACAATATCAAGGTCGCTTCGAATGACAGCAGTCTTACTCTGCGCCATCGTCGCTCTCCTCACCGGTCATCCGCTGCATCATAGCCAACCCCTTTTCGAGGTTAAGAGCCGTGAGTACACGCGGTAATTCAAGTCCTAATTCAACCAGGGTGATAGCAACGGCCGGTTGCAAGCCGGTAAGGACTACATGGGCCCCCATCAGGCCGGCCATTGCGGCAATGTCGGCAATCAGGCGACCGATAAAGCTATCAACAACATCAAGTGCAGTTAAATCAATAATAACACCACGGGCACGGGTGTCGTAAATTTTCTGCAACAGATCATCTTTAAATTGAACTGCTGATGCATCGTGTAGTGCCACCTGAATTGAGGCGATTAAAATGTTGCCTATTTTCAAAATTGGAATACGAAGATTATCCAAGCTGCGCTCCTCTATAACTTCAATGAGCGTTGCTCCACCGGACTAATATTATCATACAATTCCTAGCATTCCGGCAATAACTGCACCGGTCAATAGTGGTACACTTATGTTATCGGTTCCATGAGGCGAAACACCTTCGGCGATTGTCGCTACCAGTCCTGCTACAATACTGGTGATCAGTGCTGCTCCAACATCTAGCGGGGAACTCTGCGGACTAAGCGCTGATCCCGGTGTGAGGAGCAGGGTCAGCAGAATTGCGACAGTGCTGGCGATGAACATCGCCGCCGAACCTTCAAATGAGCGGCGCCCCTGACCGATTTGATAGTAGTGGCGCCCCCAGCGCTTGCCGGCAATCGCTGCCAACGCGTCACCCCAGGTCATGGCCATGGTACCGGCTGCTGCAATATAACCGCGATCATCGGGAGAATTGGTACGCCAGAAGATTAAAAAGAGGATCGTTATGGACAAGGCGAAATAGACTGTGCCTGGTGTGCTGTCGGGAGCGTCAATTGCTGCCAGTAAGCGAAAACGGTAGAAGATAAAATTGAGGACAATAAAGGTTGCAAATGGAATAATGCCAATTGTCCAGTTTTCAAACAGGGCTAGTACCCCAAATACCCACATACCGGCACCAATGTGGACAAATTTGCGGGTGAAATCTTGTGGATACCCTCGCCAGCGGCGAATTACTTCGGCAATAATGATCAGCCCGAATGCATACCCGAACGAGACAATCAGTCCAATGAGATCGCGTGTGCTCATAGTGGTGCCGGTACTATCTATGACGATACTTGGCTTTCATTCTATCTATAACCTGTCAAATCGTCAATTGATTAGCGGTAGTGTACGTGGTGAATATTTAATGACAAATCTTTATATGCGACAATTGGCGCGATGGCGCGATACTGTGGGTAATCGGGTTATTACCTGTGATATGTTGAACATTCTACTGCATAGGAGGCTTCTATGCTGGTTGCCGAGTCGACGGTTGCGATCAATGCAGCCTGCCTAAATGCTGACCATGTGCGACCGTTGTACGATACCTTCGGGTTTGCCCGGATACCGGATACCATTCGCTATCTGTTAACTGGCAAGGCTGAGTCGCCCTTGCCTGATGTTGCTCTTAATGGTTTACCCGATCATGCGGCGGCGGTGGTGATGGTGATGCTCGATTCGTTCGGGTGGCATGTCTTCAGCCGGTATCTCGAACGGGCACCGTTTCTGCGCCGTTTTCTACACCACGGGCGAATTTGCCAGTTGACAACCGCTTTTCCCTCCTCCACTCCCGTCCATGTAACTTTACTCCACACTGGTCTGGCTGCCGATCAAAGTGGTATCTACGAGTGGCATGTCTTTGACCCCGATCTCCAGGCTGTCATTGGCTCATTGCTCTTTTCCCCCGTCTTTGATCGTAAGGCCGATGGTCTGGTGGCGTATGGTGTTGATCCGCTTGCCGTCTACCCTCATAGCCGTTTCTACCAGCAGTTGCAAACAGCAGGGGCGAATAGTGTTGTGCTCATACCGGCGGCGCTGGCTCATTCCGTGTATACCCGTACCCTGTGTCGTGGGGCGTTGGTCGTGCCATTCCAGGATATTCCTGATGCAACTGTCCGCCTGCGGTATTTGTTTGAACATCAGGTGGCACCCACCTTTTACCATCTGTACATCGACTCTGTCGATGCTGCGATGCATCGGTACGGGCCAGAGTCGGTTCAGGTTGAGAATGAAATTGTCACCACGCTTGATCATCTTGAACAGTATGTCTGGCCGCTCCTTCACATGGCACCGCAACCGACCGTCTTGTTATTGACTGCCGATCACGGTCAGATAACGGTTGATCCACAACAGGCAATTGTGCTTAACCGGCTATGGCCCGATCTGGAGCGCTTCCTACGGCAGGGTGGTGATCGCCGACCTCTCCCACCATCGGGATCGCCGCGCGTGACGGTCTTGCACGTGCAGCCCGCAGCCGTCGCTGATGTGCAGCTAGCATTGCAACGTCGACTCGGTGAGCGGGCAACGGTGGTGGCGAGTGCCCGTCTGGTGGAAGATGGCTATTTCGGGCCGCAACCCGGTGAACGGCTGCACTCTCGATTGGGTGAATTGATAATTCTCCCTGCACCTGGAGAAGTGATTGTCTGGGATCATCCGCAAGCCAAACCGTTTACGTATCGTGGCATGCACGGTGGTCTAACCCCGACAGAGATGCTGACGGAACTGTCCTGGGTTGTGGTATAGGTGTGAGGATGATGGTTTTCATGCCGGGTCTTTGTCTGTTGTCGCTACTACCCGCACGCAGCCCTTGCCACGATGTGATAAGATACACGAGAGATGTTTGCATTGTAGCGGAGGCCAGTCTGTGTCTGAGACCGAACCCTCACCTGTTCCGTCAACACCAGGGCCGCGACTGAGTCATGATACGTGGCTGTTGATCGGTGCGTTGGCTTTGCTCGGCCTTGGTGTCGCACTGACGTTCATCTTCTCACCCGGCACCAATGTCGTTGACACGACCCCTACGATCACCTCACCGATAACTCGCCCGCCAACCCTGACTGCGTCGTACCCGGCACCTACCGGTGCTGCCGGTGGAGCGACAACCGGCCCGTATCCGGTTACTGTCCCAACGATTGATGTGGCTCAAACCCAGACCAGTGTGGTACTTGAGACGACTGCTCTGGCCGCTACGCTACAGGCTGAAATGACCGCTACTGCGAGCGGTCTACCGGCATACCCGGTTCCCGAAGGTACCCCACCGTCAATGCCGACAATGGTGCCAACCGCTACAAATCCTCCACCAACTGTGCCTCCGCCGCCTACAGCACCACCACCGCCAACACCAGCCAGCGCCGATCTGATTATTGATGACAGTCCGAAGAATCCGCCGCTGCCAACCGCTACTCCTCTGCCAACGGCTACGCCGGCACCAACACCGATCCCAGCTCTGGTCTTGCGGGGTAGTACGCGCTGGGCCAGCGGGCAGGGGCCAATCGTTCTCAATCGCGATGTGCAGATTCCCCCTGGCAGTGAGTTGATCATTGAGCCGGGTGTGGAAGTACGTTTGGCGCCAGGCGTATCAATCTATGTAGATGGTGGACGCATGATTGCCCTGGGCCAGGTCAGCAGTCCGGTGCGTTTTGTGGGCGCAACCGGCGCACGCTGGAGCGGTATCTTTGGCCGTCCTGGGAGCTTTATTGCACTGGAACATACCGAAATTCGCGGCGGCGGACTGGCTGGGACGGTGCTGGTCAGTGAAGAGGGAGGGCTGGTTGTTCGCGCTGCCCGTATTACCGACAATGGTGGTGGGGTGTTGGTTGTCGACTCGCGGCTTGAACTCAGCCAGAGCGAAATTGCCGGCAATGACGTTCCTTTTGGGGCCGCCCTTGATGCGTCGTACAGTCGTGGGAATAGTGTCACGTTAACCGGTAATCGGATTGCCGGTAATTTACTTAGTGCGGGCGCTCCAATGGTGCGAATTGCGAATCAAAATGTGCGCGACACCTTAATTCTCTCTATTGAAGGTAATCTCTTCCGGGGTGGTAGTATCAATCTCCAGCTTACGACCAACGGTATCTTGCAGGGAGCGATCACCTGCAATGCCTTGATCGGCGGCGATTTGGGATTGGGCCTGCGGAGTGAAACTCTGCAAGTGGCACCTGATGGTGGTTTCCTGATGCCGCTGCGAATTGAACAGAATCTCCTGGAAGGCCATACACCGGTTATCCGTCCAACCTATCTCACCTTTGGCATCGGTCGTGGGGCAGCCAGTGAAGTTGCATTGGATATGCGTAATAACTGGTGGGGGAATGCGTCTGGTCCGTATGAACCAGATGCCAACCCGCAAGGGATTGGTGATGCAGTCGGAAGTAATATTTCCTTTGCTCCCTGGCTGACAAGCCGTCCTGGTTGTGTACCGGCACCTTAATTAAGGAAGATTCTGTTGATTGCACGAATGGCTCGTCCACTGATCTTGGTGGTTGTGATAATGCTTGTGGCGTGTACGGCTTCAGTGCCGGTAGCTGACATGCCGTCGCCAACAGCCGTGGTTCCAACCATAACACCGTCGGCGTTACCCACATCCACGACGGCACCAACGGTTGCTGCGCCGACCGCAGCACTGCCGACCGCAGCACTGCCAACCGTCACCGCAGTACCGGCGACCAAAGTGCCGGTGGTAACGTACCGCGGTGCTCTGGTCGGGCGCGATGCCAATGGTGCGTATACATTGGGTGATCCGGCAGCGCCGCTTACCCTCACCGACTATTCAGATTTTCTTTGTTCGGTATGCCGCCGTCACGTGTTGACGGTTGAACCGGCATTGATCGAACGGTACGTTGTGACCGGGCGTGTCCTGTATGTCTTCCGTCCGGTATTGAACCATGGCGCGGCTTCCCTGATCACGACTGCGGCTGCCTTCTGTGCTGGCGAGCAAGATGCTTTTTGGC
Organism: Chloroflexus sp.; assembly: GCF_034432675.1. Lineage (GTDB taxonomy): Bacteria > Chloroflexota > Chloroflexia > Chloroflexales > Chloroflexaceae > Chloroflexus. Next base: position 9,073 of record NZ_DAOUBI010000147.1, read on the forward strand.
CAATGCATGAATTGCTCTTCGAGCGACAGGGCGAAGTAGCGCTGACCCGTGATAGTGACCTACCGGCGCTTATGCGGTCGTATGCTGCTGACTTAGGGTTTGCTATTGAGCCATTTGATGCCTGCATGAATGACGGTGTAGCGCAACGACTGGCTGAGACGCTTGATGCCGAACAGCGTCAGCGTGGGATTCGAGTGCAGCCGGTTTTCGAGATCGGAGATGTTCGCCTGGTAGGTTTGCAGACACTGGAACGATTCGCCAGTTTGATCGAACGACAACCATGACCTGGCAGGCGCTACATCCGGCGTAAGTACGGCGCCTGCCATTCAACGCTTAACACCAGGAGCCAGCCGATCAGTGCGCTACCGGCAACTACCAGCGGAACACTCCCAATCAGCTCAGCAATACTGCCGGCCAGCATACCGCCAAGCGGACTCAGCCCCATCAATGAGAGGGTAAACACACTCATCACCCTCCCACGCAGGTCATCAGGCACGATCAATTGAATAAGCGTATTGGTCAGCGCCATCGTGGTCACACCGGCCCAACCACACAATCCAATAAACAAGAGAGCAAGTGGCACCGTGCGTGCCTGCGTAAAGCCGATCAAGAGCGGTGCGTACAGCAATGAGGCCGTGGTCAGGAGCTTACCGCGTGGCGCATCATCGCGTAATTGAGCGAGCGTCAGTGCTGCCACCAAAGAGCCAAAACCGCTTGCTGCCGACAACCATCCCAGTCCGGCGGCACCGATCTGAAGAATATCACGGGCAAAAACTGGCAAAAGCGGGATATGCACGAAACAGAAGAAACTAACTGCACCAGCCCGTAAAAGCAATGCCCGTACTGCAGGTTCAGTGGCAATGTAGTGCAAACCGGTGCGCAACATATTGCTACGCTGCATACCGTTGGCCTGACGAGCATCCAACTGCATCAGCGAGAGACTGGCTAATACTGCACCAAAACTTAGGGCGTTGAAGAGAAATGCCGGTCCTTCACCGATCCAGGCCACGACAATACCGGCTACCGCTGGCCCCATAGTGCGAGCACCGTTGAAGATGGAAGAATTGAGGGCAATCGCATTCAACAAATCTTCACGTCCTACCATCTCGACGGTAAACGCCTGACGGGTTGGTGCATCAAAGGCATTGACACAACCGAGCAGGAAGGCAAGAATCAGCACATGACTGATATGAACCGTGCCGGTCAGCGTAAGCCCGGCCAGAGTTGCCGCGAGTATCATGGCAACCGATTGTGTGACTAGCAAAATGCGTCGTTTGGGAAAACGATCGGCGACCGTTCCGGCGAAAAGGGTCAGAAACAATACCGGTAGCGAATTGGCCGCCGCAACCAGACCGAGGAGAAAAGGCGAGTCGGTTAATCGTAAGACCAACCAGCCCTGTGCCACACTTTGCATCCACGTCCCGGTCAACGAAATCAGTTGTCCGAAGAAGAAGAGGCGATAATTGCGATGACGGAGTGCCCGAAACATTGCCGGGCGGCTGGACAAGGTCTGGGTGGATCGCATGGTTATTCAGTGTCTTCGTGATCTTGATGCGTTAGTAGCGCTTCATACAAATGTTGCATTGCTTGCTGAAAGGCAGCCAGCTCTTCTGCCGAAAGATAACTCAGGCGCTGTTCAACCAACCGGCGATGGCGCGGTCGCAATTCGTCAATCAGCGCCTTACCGGCCGGAGTCAGTTGCACCAGGGTTACCCGGCGATCTCGCGGATCGGTTGCCCGGCGTACCAGCCCCCGCCGTTCCAGGCGATCAACCAGCCGGGTCAGGTTCGAGTTATCGGCCAGCATCTCGTTACAAATGTAACTAAGTGGAACTCCTTCTTCGGTCGCGTAAAAGAGGATCGCGTACTGCGGGGTCGAAAGATCGTAGGGCCGAAACTCTTCACGGTTAAGCTCCTGGAACCGACGGTGCAGTTTCAGGAAGAGGCGGTAGGCTTCAATTTGTGGTGAATCGCAGGTGCTGATTTCAGGCATAGTTTACATCCTGGACTTGTCAACCATTGTATCAAAAAACGTAGATTTGGCAAGAATAAAATTGCGCCTGCCCCACGAACCGGGTTTCAGGCGCACCGTTGGCTTCACCATCACCAGTAGAAAGCAAAGAGCCAGACCATTAACAGGAACGCGACCATGCCGGTCAGCGTCACTGCCAGGAATACCGGTTTTACTTCTGGATCACCGCTCCATTCAGGTTGCATCCCTCTCTCCTTATCCAGCGTTGTGCTATGAGGTAGTCTGATATGACACATTGTACCGCGTTTTGCCGTGGTCTGTGGCAGCATGGTACCGTACAGATATATTAAGAACTTGCATGCTTCACACAACAACCATATAATATCGCCTACCACACACTGCTCAACGTCATCTGTACTGATGCACGTTTTGATGGCACGCCACGTCTGTTGCGGCAGTCGAGTGACGGAGACGGTTGTGGTAGATGGTTGGGGGTGATCTTGAGAAAGGAACAGCAACGATGCTACGAAAACACACCCTGTCGTGGATTGCGCTGGTGGCCTTGTTGGCCACAGTGCTGGCTGCGTGTGGCGGCGGCCAGCAGCCGACTACCGGTGGCGGAACAGGAAGTGGTGAACAGCAGTCGGTGACGATTCGCTGGCGTACACGTCCCGGTGATGCTGCCGAGCAGCGCGTCTACGAGGAGTTGAATGCGCTGGTGAACGAGAAACTGAAAGACAAGGGCATTACTGCGGTTTACGATCCAGCGCCTAACCAGGGCTACTTCGAGAAGCTAAAGACTGAGCTGGCTGCTGGGAACGCACCTGATATCTTTTGGATTGGTGGCGTTGAACTGGCAGATTTCGTGAATACCGGCCAGATTCTCGATCTGAAGCCGCTGATCGATGCCGACAGCAGCTTCCAGTTGAGCAATTTCTACCCGAACGTGATCGAGCAATTGACACGCGACGGTAAGATTTATGGCCTGCCGCGTGACATCTCGACCATGGTTGTTTACTACAACGAGGACCTCTTCAAGGCTGCCGGTCTCAAGACGCCAAAGGAGCTGGCTGCCGAAGGGAACTGGAACTGGGAGACCATGCTGGATGCCGCACGGAAACTTACCGATCCGGCCAATCAGCAGTACGGCCTCGGTTTTGGGAACTGGTGGGGACCGGCATGGGGGTACTTCGTCTACGCTGCCGGTGGTAGCCCCTTCACGCCTGATCGCCGTGGCTGTGCTTTGAATACACCAGAGTCGATTGAGGGCGCGAAGATGGTGCGTCTGCTCTACGACGAGAAGCTGTTGCCGGCCGGTGATGCCGACGGTGAAGCGCTCTTCAATGCCGGTAAGGTCGCGATGTACTTCAACGGTCGCTGGTTTACCCCTGGTGTGCGAACGAATGCACAGTTCAACTGGGATGTGGCGGTCATGCCGGAGGGTAAGGTGAAGAGTACCTGGCTCTTCTGGGGACCGTACCTGGTGCACGCGAAGACGGCCAATCCACAGGCCGCCTGGGAAGTGCTGAAGGTGCTTACCAGCGCCGAGGCAACGGCGAAGGTGGCTGCTTTGGGCACCAATATCCCGCCCCGCAGCGATCAGGCGGCAGTTGATGCCTTCCTCGCCTCGACACCACCGGCCAATAACAAGGCCTTCCTCGATGGCATTTCCTATGCCGCGCTCGAAGCACCGGTCTGGGATGGCAACTGGGCTGATTTCAGTGGCACTGTCCAGAGCCTCTGGGATCAGATGATTGCTGGCCAGATTACCCCAGAGCAGTTTGGTCAGCAGGCCTGTGAACAGACGGCCAGCACATTTAAGTAGATCATGACACACGGAGCGAACGGTGGGCGTGTACCGTTCGCTCTTGTTGGTTTATAATGCTTCCAGGTCATTGATTGCTCCTACGCATTTGCGTCTCAGATATTCCCCGGAGGTGATACATGGCCAAACAGGCGCCGGCAGCGTTGCCTGCTGCTTCCTCACGCCGGTTCAATGGTCGGCGTGTTCGGCTGTGGCTTGACGCTTTCGGTATGTTGCTGCCTACGATTTTGGGTGTGCTGATCTTTTTCCTGGTGCCACTCGGTATCTCGTTCTACCTGAGCTTTACCGATGCGCGCCTATTTGGCGACCCAAATATCATTGGTTTCAGCAATTACCAGCGTGCACTGTCTGATCCGACCTTCTATCGGGCTATGTGGAATACCGCAGCCTTTTCAATGGTGACGCTGGTTGTCTCGACTGTCCCGGCTCTGTTGCTGGCAGTGATTCTAAATGAACGCATTGCCGGACGCACCTTTTTTCGGGCAGTGTTTTTTATTCCGGTCGTGGCTTCGGTCGTTGGTGTGACCCTGCTCTGGCGATACCTACTCAATATTGATTTCGGGTTTGTCAATTACGCTCTGCGGCTCGTCGGTTTGCAACCAATCCCCTGGTTGACCAGCCCGGAATGGGGGTTGATGAGCGTGATCCTGGTCTTTTCGTGGAAGACTATTGGCTACAACATGGTGATCTTCCTGGCCGGTTTGCAAGGGGTACCTCCCCAACTCTACGAGGCCGCCAGTCTTGATGGCGCCAGTCGCTGGCAGCAGTTTTTTTTCATTACAGTGCCAATGTTGTCGCCTACAACTTTTTTTGTGCTAGTGACGACCTTGATCAATTGTCTGCAAGTGTTTGATGTGCCGGTTGCGTTGGGTCTGACCCGTTCTAACACAGTTGGTCCGGCCGACTCGATGCTAACGGTGGTACCGTTGCTCTGGCGCGAGGCGTTTATTGGTGGGCGGATGGGCTATGCATCTGCGCTGGCCTGGTTGTTGTTCATTATCATTTTACTGTTAACGCTGATCCAGTTTCGGATTTCACGGCGCTGGGTGCATTACGAATAAGCGAGGCCGGACATGGCAAATGCAATCTTACGCCGACCATGGGAGCGATTGCTGGCGTATCTGGTGCTGAGCGTCACAGGCTTCATCATGGTCTTTCCGTTTATCTACATGGCATTATCCTCGCTGAAACCGTCAACGGAAGTGGTACAGGTACCACCAACCCTGTGGCCGAGCGAGATACGCTGGTCAAACTATCTGGAGGTGTTGAGTATCGTGCCCCTGGGTACGCAGTTGATCAACACGATTATCGTGACGGTTCTGGTCGTCTTGGGCTGGGTAGTGACCTCGGTGCTGGCTGGTTATGCTTTTGCCCGTCTCGATTTTCCTGGCCGCGAATGGTTGTTTGGCGCCTATTTGGCGACACTGATGGTACCTTTTGCGGTGCTGATTGTACCAATGTACCGTCTGATGCTGGTATTTGGCTGGGTTGATCGCCTTGAGGCGCTGATCATCCCATGGTTGTTTACTGCTTATGGCACGTTCCTGCTCCGCCAGTTTTTCATGAGTGTGCCGAAAGACCTGGAAGATGCAGCGTTAATTGATGGTGCTTCGCATTGGGGTATTCTCTTTCGTATCTTTTTGCCGCTGGCCCGCCCTGCCATCGCCACGCTGGCGACGTTTGCCTTTCTTTACGCCTGGAATAGTTTTCTCTGGCCGCTGATTATCATTAGCAGTCCGGATCGTAAAGTCGTAACGCAGGGGTTGGTCGATCTCCAGGCCCTCTATGCTGCGCGAGTTGATCTGATCATGGCCGGTTCCACCCTCGCTGTTCTACCGACCCTGATCGTCTTCCTGTTTGCCCAGCGTTATTTCATCGAGGGTATTGCAACCTCTGGCCTGGCCGGGCGCTAAGCAAGCGAGATGTGCATGGAACAGCAAGAACTCTTTCTGCGACCGCACCGCCGCCTGAATCGGCTGACCGGCGAATGGGTGCTAGTGTCGCCGCATCGTACCCAACGTCCGTGGCTAGGACAGGTGGAGACGTTGCCACCGGCTGAATTGCCGTCTTACGATCCGGCCTGCTATCTGTGTCCGGGAAATACGCGGGCGAATGGTGTCCAGAACCCACCGTATACCGAGACGTTTGTCTTCGAGAACGATTTTGCCGCTCTTTTACCCGATATTCCGTTGGATCGGGTCAGCGTGCGGCTGCCCCTCGCCGATCAGCACGACGCAGGGCCGGCGCTGCTCCACGCCGAGGCCGAACGTGGTATTTGTCGCGTGGTGTGCTTTTCACCCCGTCATGATCTGACGCTGGCCCAAATGTCTCAGGCAGAAGTCAGACGGGTCGTTGATGTGTGGATTGATCAGTACAACGAGTTGGGTGCTATCGATTGGGTGCAGTCGGTGTTGATTTTCGAGAATCGTGGCGCGATGATGGGTGCATCCAATCCCCATCCCCACGGTCAAATCTGGGCCAACGAGCAGTTGCCAAACGAGATGCGCAAGGAACTGGCCACGCAAACGGCGTACTGGCACGAGCATCAACGTTGCCTGCTCTGCGACTATCTGGCGCTAGAGTTGCAGCTTGGTGAACGGATCGTGTGTGCCAACGATACCTGGGTAGCGCTGGTGCCGTTTTGGGCTGTGTGGCCTTTCGAGACATTGGTGTTACCGCGGGTGCACGCCGGTGCAATAGGTGATCTTGATGAGCGTGGTCGCGATGACTTGGCGGCGATATTACGCGAGTTAACCGGTCGCTATGACCGCCTCTTCAATGTGTCGTTTCCCTACAGTATGGGATTTCATCAGCACCCAACCGATGGCCTCGCCCATGAAGGCTGGCATCTGCACGCACACTTCTACCCACCATTGCTCCGCTCGGCGACCGTCCGTAAGTTTATGGTAGGTTATGAAATGCTGGGTCAGCCGCAGCGCGATCTGACACCGGAACAGGCAGCCGCCCGCCTGCGCGATCTGTAATCTGTTGTTTGTCTCACATCGGATCGCATCGTTTGAGGGTACGTTAACAACGTGCCCTCTTTTTCTTCCTCATTTGTCATCTCCTGCTCATCTAAGCATCTTCTCACTCACAAGCCAACTTCCTACAATGCAGCGCAGAGGTATCGAAATCAGTATTCGTTGCGCGGCGTCACTACGTCAGGCATCGGTGAGTAACCAGGATGACGAGCGCATCTACAGACAAAGCGAGGAAACTATGATCGCGCCTGCAATGACACCTTCTTATCAATCGCCCCGGCTTCAGGCGCCAGTGGTAGGCGATGAGGTTGCAATTGACGTTACGACAATGGATGTTGCGGATCTGGCCCAACGCTGTGCGATTGAGAGCGAACGGTTTTACCGTGGTCAGTTGCACGACTCGCGCTATAGTTATGAGCTGTTTCGGCGAGCAGTGGTCGAACGTGACGAGATTGCCTGGAGTTACCTCTTTCAGCACTACAGCTCGTTGGTTGAAGGTTGGATTCGTCGGTGTAGTGCGTTTGTCAACAGCGGTGAAAGCAGCGAATATTTTGTGGTGGGTGCCTTCACTAAGTTCTGGCGAGCGGTGACGCCTGAACGGTTTGCGGCCTTTCCGAACCTGGCCGCGTTGTTGCAGTATTTGCAGCTCTGTGCTTCTAGTGTGGTAATTGATGCGGTGCGTGCACAATCGTGGGCAGAAATGATGCCCGAAGAGCGGATCGATCTGCAGCGTATGCCCCACGCAGCACCCGATGAAGAGGCAATGCAACGGGTTGACCGGCAGGAGTTCTGGCGCTACATTGATAGTCAGTTGCACAGTGAGGGTGAACGTATCGTGGTGTATGGCTCGTTCGTCCTGGGTTTGACGCCACGTGCAATCTTCGAGCGCTACAATACGCTTTTCGAGAGCGTCTACGATGTGTACAATATCAAGCGTAATGTGTTGAGTCGGTTGAGTCGGAATAGTCATCTGCGCACCATTGCCGACCAGATATAGAGCCTGTTGGAAAATGATGGTAACGGGGACGTAAAAAAATGTCCCCGTTAACGTTTCTTTCAACAGGAAATGTGTGCAGATCAATCTGCCGGTACTATCTGGAGGCGCGCCGGTATGGAGAACGATCAACGAAGTGACGGCGCAGGTCATCTTTCTGGTCTGGAACTTGTTGCAGCAGTCGATGGTGAGCTTGATGAAGCCAGCGCTCAACACCTTCATCACTGCGATCTTTGTCGTCAGCGTTTAGTAACTCTGCGCAATCTACAGCAGGCTTTACGACGACGGTTATATCGAGTTCTTTGCCCGTCTACCGATCAGTTAATCGATTACTGTCAGGGCCTGCTCACGTCTGCTCAACAGGCCACTATTGCTCATCATCTGAACTCCTGTCCCTATTGCCGGTCTGAGGTTGATCTGTTGATGCAGCGTGATCCGCTGATTGACCGTCTGTTGCTCAGCAGTTTGCTTGATGGGCGGGTGTTACGTTTCTTACGCTGAGCACGTTTTAGAACCTATTTCAAAAAACGTCTACGAGAAGTTGTCTCATTCATTCCTGGACTCTATGAACGTGACGAGCACCCACAGCATTGCCGTGACCAGCAGGGTCAACCGCGTGACACGCACCTGGCACAAAGTACGGCTGGCGTGGCAGCATGGCTGCCGCACTCCACACCGCGCAACATGCGCATGACGAGCGGGCAGGGCAACCAATCCAGCGCGTGATGGCACCGACGATGGTCGGCAGCCTTCCTCGCTGCCATACCGGCAGTCTGGGAGCCGGATATGCTGGCGTTGGCGATTGGTAAGCGTTCATGTGCCTGGGTAACCGGCTGGGAGCACGACAGCACAGCTTTTATGAAAAAGTTCTACGACATCCCGATGACTGCCAGATCCGCTGCATCAGGTGTTCAACTCTCTGCCACAGGGCTACAAGTGCTCATGATCCGCTTGTCAAATTGGGCGGCAAAAACTACGGTGTCTCCGGTATTTTCCCTCTCCGACATGCCAGGGCTGCACCAATTAGAACCTCGCTTCTATCATTGGGCCTGCCGTTGGTGTCCAGGCTGGTAGTCCCCGGCATCTCCCGCTTTGCCAGAAGATTGCCCACGAATTTGCTCATTGTGCGCTACAATACAGGTAGTTGCAACCGTTGCCGACCTCGCATCGTCGCATAGGCGAAGTTATTTCGCCGAATGGCCGTCATGCAGAGACGAGGAGTTTGCCATGGCAGGAGAAGTTACCCTACGTGCCGCATTGGCGCGTCCCTTTCTGGCCGCAACAACCACGCCACAGGTGGCGTATGTTTTGCTTGAAGCGCAGCCGGGTGCAGTATTGACGCAGGTCCGAGTACCGATTCACGTCTGTTTCGTGCTCGACCGCAGCGGTTCGATGAAGGGTGAGAAGATTGAACGGTTGCGACAGGCGGTGGTGCGAGCAATCGAGCAACTCAATGAGCAGGATATCATTTCGATTGTGATTTTTGACCATCGGACGGAGGTGCTGGTGCCGGCCCAACCGGTGCGGCAACGGACAGCGATCCTCGATCTGGTGCATCGGATCCGCGATGCCGGTGGTACCCGAATTGCTCCGGCGCTGGAGAAGGGGATACAGGAATTACAAAAGATGCCGCAGGGGGTGCGCCGACTGGTACTGCTAACCGATGGTCAGACCGAACACGAGAAGGAGTGTCTGCTCCGGGCAGACGATGCCGGACGGTTGGGGATTCCCATCACAGCGTTGGGGATCGGTAAGGATTGGAACGAAGACCTGCTGATTGAAATGGCAAATCGTTCGCGGGGAGTAGCCGATTACATAGCACAGCCCGGCGAGATTGTGCAATACTTTCAGCACACGGTACAGCGTGCCCAGCAGACCACCATCCAGAACAGTGTCCTCACGCTGCGTCTGGTGCAGGGAGTGACACCGCGGGCCGTCTGGCAGGTGACGCCGCTCATTGACAATCTCGGTTATCAGCCAATTGCTGATCGAGCTGTCAGTGTCAATCTTGGTGAGCTGGAGAGTGGGCAGGTGCGGGCATTGCTGATCGAATTAGTGATTGATTCCCGTCCTATGGGGACGTATCGGATCGGTCAGGCTGAAATCAGCTACGATGCACCGGCATTGCAGATTCTGGGCGAGAAGACGAAAATCGATATTATGCTCACCTTCACCGCCGATCCGGCCCAGTTGCAACAGGTCAATCCCAACGTTATGAACATCGTCGAAAAGGTGAGCGCCTTTAAGCTACAAACGCGCGCCTTGCAAGACCTGGCTGCCGGTGATGTCAGTGGGGCAACCCAGAAGTTGAAGAGTGCCGTCACTCGCTTGCTCAATCAGGGTGAAGTAGAACTGGCAGCAACGATGCAACAAGAGATTGCCAACCTCGAGCAGCACGGCCAGATGTCGAGTGAAGGTCAGAAAACCATTAAGTTCCAGGGGCGGAAGACGGTTAGGCTAACCGATATTGAATTACCAAAGGAGTAGTATGTACTTTTTGGTAACCAACGATGATGGCTACCAGAGTCCGGGTCTGGTAGCGCTGCGTGCTGTTTTAAGTGACATTGGCGAAGTGGCTGTCGTCGCACCGGATCGAAACTGGAGTGCTGCCGGCCATTATCGTAAGCTGTTTGATCCATTGCGAGCCTGGGAAGGAACGTTGAGCGACGGCTCACCAGCGCTGATTTGCGATGGCACGCCGGCTGATTGTGTGGCACTGGCGGTTATGGGACTGCTCGACCGTAAACCCGATCTGGTGGTGTCAGGGATTAATCTGGGCGCGAATCTGGGTACCGATCTGCTCTATTCGGGGACTGTCGCCGCAGCGATGGAAGGGCTGGTGTTTGGTATTCCCGGTTTGGCGGTGTCACAGGTGCGCCCGAAGGATGGGAAGTGGGATTTTCGCGCAGCGCAAATAGCGGTGCGCCAGTTGGTTACGCTGATTCATGAGCGTTCCTTGCCTTCAGAGGTGCTGTTAAATCTGAACATTCCGGCAGTACCACCCACCAGCCTGCGCGGGATTAAAGTTGGCCGCCTGGGTCGCCGGGTGTATCGTGATGAGCTAGTGGTGCGGTATGATCCACGAGGGCGACCGTACTACTGGATTGATGGCGCAGAACCTGAAGATCACTACGAGGAAGGCACTGATATTGCTGCTATTAGTGACGGATACGCCAGCCTGACGCCGGTGCATATGGATCTGACTAGTCATCGCTGGTTGGAAGAGCTACGGAGTTGGGAATTGGAAGGGTGAGATCAGGGCTACTTCGATCCACTGGGCTTCGTTGCAGGCACGCACGCCCCAGCCCAGTTGCCCGGTTGGGCGCACAATCGCGTATTGATTATCAATCCAGATCACAATGCTGAGCGGGCCACGGGGTGAGGGTGCCCGTAATACCGGTATACCGTCAACCAGAAGTTCGCTTTCATGCAGTCCCCACCGGATTTCATACTCGTGCCACTGGGCAATATCCTGGCTGATGACTGCTTCGGCGACGCCGACATCGCGCTGGATGCATGGCCAGATTCGGCGGTACAGCGGTGGAATGTTGAGCAGCGGGACAATGACCGGGGCAAGCAGTATCCATTTGCGAGCTGCCGGACGACCTGTATCAACGACGGCGGCTTTCCAGCCGTGGCCGGGTATGCCCATTGCCAGTGGCATATCATGTGGTGGCGCACCGAAAAAGAACCAGACCGCCTGCGGCATACGAAGCGGCCTGGCCCATGGATAGCTCCACAAGCCAAACCCGGCAGTACCAACCAACCGATCTGCCGGATGTGACGTGCGTGCACGCAGACGAAGGGTAAACGGTGGCTGCAACGCTCGTGGGTTACCGGGCCACTGTCCAAAATCATCAATCTGCGCATTCTGATAGCAGTTGGCAGGGCCTGGTGGTCGAAGCAGACGCAAGCCACTTGCTGTTCGGATCACGCCTGCGCCACCGCTACAGCGTGGTCGTAAGTGCCACGGAGATACCATGCTTGTCTCTTACTCCGCCTGAGTGTTGAATGCACCACAGAGACACGGAGAACGTAGAGGAGAATAGACCAATCAGCATTTCGCTACGTATCCGCTTGTGGAATGGAATTATTGCAGCGATGGCACACTCTCGCCTGTACGGGCAGCCGGCCACAAACCAGGCCAGACTGAAGCGAAGAAGATGCCGGCAGCGAAACCAGCCTGTATCCCATTCACCAACAACAGCCAGAGCGGTGCAAACCACCAGCCGCTGTAATGGCCGACAATTTCAAGCGGCCAGAGCAGGAAAGGCAGTGCAGACAGCAACAGGCGCCACGACCAGTGCAGGGAACGATAGCGGCGCAACAAGGCGGGAGCACGGTCACCGATAGCCAGGCGGCCCAGCCAGAGACCAATGGTGGCCCCCCAACAGCGGGCGCAGACCGCCATCGGCCACCCCAGCAACCACAACGATCGTTCTGGAGTCGGGCAGATATAGGTAGCCAGCAACTCACGGGCCAGGGTACCCGTCTCACTGACGAGAGGTAAACCTGTTGCCCGTAACAGTGGCGAGGCTATCGGGCCTAGAAAGAGGATCCACAGGATTACATCAAAAACCAACGGTGACCACGAATGTTGTGAGTGATGTCTGGAGAGAGCGTAAGACGACATAGCACTGTCCATTTCGGCGTGTCAGATTTGATCTCGGCGGGCAAAACTGATTGTATTGTACCAGAAGATCAAACACCAGTGCATTCACGAAGAGGACAGCGTACCGTTACCGCGATAACTTCTTCGTCAAACCACGCACGTCCCACCAGATACCCGGCAAACGCGCAATCTTCTCGTGCAACGGCACATAGGCCCGGCGGGTATATGAGTTGTACTGGTTTTGTTCTATTTTATCGAGAATACCGCTATACACCCGGGCTGCGGCGGCAATCGCCAGTCGCACCTCTGGTGGCAGCAGAGCAATACCTGGCCAGCTCTCGGCGTACAACTGCCGGGCACGTGCAATCTGGAACTGCATCAACCTGATAAACCGCTCGTCGTACACACGGGCCAGAATATCATCGGCAGTCAAACCAAACCGTGCCAGCTCATCTTCAGGCAGATAGACGCGCTGGCGGTCGGCATCTTCGCCAATATCGCGCAGAATATTGGTGAGCTGCAAAGCGACACCGAGCTTGATCGCGTAAGGTTGGGCACCGGGTGCAGCACCGGTAATCCCGATCACCAGCAATCCAACCACTGAAGCCACCCGATAGCAGTAGAGCCAGAGATCGGCAAACGTAGTATAGCGCGAAATCGTGAGATCCATCGCCACACCGGCCAGCAACTCATCAATCAAACTCGGGGCAAGATTGTAGCGCTGACAGGTATCGGCCCAGGCCAACAACACCGGATGTGAAGTGTCAAACCGTGGTCGGCGCGCAATACGCACCCATTCGGCCAGAGCACGCGCCGGGTCCGACTCGGCCATGTCAACCGTATCGTCAGTTGTCCGACAGAAGGCATACAGGGTGCGCACGGCTCGCCGCTGTGCCGGCGGTAGAAACTGGGTGCTGAAGAAAAAGCTCTTGGAATGACGACGAATGATTTGTTCGCAGATCGCATAAGCCTCGGCCAGTGTGCGGCCCGGCGGTGGCGGCAATTCATCGGCATGAGGCGAGACAGGAAGTTCGTTAAGACGGAGGAGTTGGGCAAGCTGCTCTTCAGCCGGTAGCGCCTGGTTCACCGGCAAACTGTTACCTCGCGAAAAGATCGTGAGTGAATTCAGCGACACACCACACTCCTTTTGTCACATATTACGCTTGTTTTTACTATACGCAATATTGAGCTTGAAGGCAATACTGAGTTACGCATTATCAGCCAGGGCATGGTGATAATGCCGGCGATCTACCTGCACCATTAGCGACTGCGACTCAGGAGTGATGCGACGTTCTCAACTGCTTCCTGTGCGTCACGCCCCAAAAATGTGCCCGGCATCTTGTGCGTCAACACCGGATTCAAATTGAATGCACGACCACCATAGCCGAAGAGAGGAGTAGGCGGTGGTAACTGTTGCAATGCCCGACCAATTTCGAGTAATTGGGTGGCCGTTTCGGTCGTTGAAGCAGACAGACACACCAGGTCGGGTTGGATATGCCGTACCGCATCAAGAAGGTCTTTTACCGGCACTTCCGGGCCGAGGTAGATTACCTGCCAGCCGTGGCGCACCAGAAAGACGGCCAGCATCAGGGCACCAAGATCGTGTTGTTCGCTTGGCGCACACCCTACTACAACCAGCCCCCGACCCTCGGTAACGTTATAGGTATTGAACAGGCTTGATAACTTACGCCGAATGAACTGGGTAGCAAAATGCTCTGCGGTTACCGAAAGCCGCCCGGCATGCCACTGCTCACCGATTTCAGCCATTGCCGGCTGGATCAATTTCAAAAAGACATCTTCCAGCGGATAGAGCGCAAATGCTTCACCCAGAATTTGCTCGGCCCGTGTCGCATCAAAATCGGTTAAGGCAGCGATCATGCGTGCCTGCATCCGTTCCCAGGTATGCGGTTCGGTATCAACTGCGGTATTTAGCCACGAAAGACTGGTGTCGCTCCCCTCGATCATCAGGGCAATAGCCTGACTAATCGTCAATCCTTCGGCTGTTCGATCACGCAGCCAGCGAATCGTTGCAATGTCGCGCTCGGAATACAGGCGATGACCACCTTCCGTCCGCTGTGGACGCGGTACACCGTAACGGCGTTCCCAGGCGCGGAAAGTGTCGGCAGGCACGCCCGTCTCCTGTGCGACAGCCTTGGTATTGTAGCGTGGCTTGTCTGAAAATTGGGAGAGAAAATGCTGCGGTGCCATGGTTCCGCGACCCTTCCCAGCGCTTATGCAAAGACGAGACTATTGCGCATAGTTTTTACACTTGAATCCTATTGTACCATCATTCACGAAAATGATTGCACATTGGAATGATATTTTGACCTGTATTGACCAACCGTGAAGCGTGGTACAATGTTACAAATATTGTAACACGGTGCACAATCACTGTCAATAAATTGCACAATCAAACAAGACACTTTTGAACACAAGGTATCAATAATACCATGCGGGCACTCATTACTGGCATTAACGGTTTTGTTGGCGGCCATCTCGCCGAATATCTCCTGGCCGATGGACGCTGGGATGTTTGGGGACTATCACGCTCCTCTTCGCTCGCCCTCCCCGAACTGATCGGTAACGTGCAGATCGTCCAGGCCGATCTGGCCGATGCTGAGGCTACTACGCGTGCCCTGGTGCAGGTGCGACCGAACGTTATTTTTCACCTTGCCGGTCAGCCATTCGTGCCGGAATCGTTTCGCGACCCGGCGGGAACGCTGACCACCAATACGTTGGGTGCCTTGCACATTTTTCTGACGTTGATTGAATACCGCATGACCACCCGTGTGATTGTGATTGGCACGAATGAGGAATACGGGAAGATTGACCCGGAGGATTTACCGATTGACGAAGACACCCCCCTGCGTCCGACCAGTCCGTATGGGGTGAGCAAGGCCGCCCAAAGTTTGCTGGCGTTGCAATACCACTACAGCCACGGTCTGGATGTCGTGTGTGTACGGCCCTTCGCCCATATCGGACCACGCCAGAATGAACGATTTGTGACTGCCGCCTTTGCCCGTCAGATTGCACGGATCGAATTGGGTTTGCAGCCGCCGGTTGTGCAGGTTGGTAATCTGGCTGCGCAACGCGACTTCACCGATGTCCGTGATGTTGTCGCGGCATATGCGTTACTGGCCGAACACGGCGAGAGTGGTGAGGTGTACAATGTTGGATCGGGGCGGGCCGTAATGATACGCGAGCTGCTTGATATGCTATTAGCCGAATGCACGGTACCGGTTGAAGTGCGGCTCAATCCCGAATTGATGCGCCCGATTGATATACCGTTGGTCGTCTGTGATGCGAGTCGGCTCTGTGCCCGCACCGGCTGGCAACCGCGCTATACGCTGACAGAGACGCTGCACGATATCCTGAATTACTGGCGCGCACGAGTCCGTGCAGAAGTACAAGCGACCACCGGCTGAGAAAATCGTCACTCAAACCCCGGTTTGCGGTAAACTTTTTGTGGTCTGATGGCGTTATACTACGCCTATCTATCAGGAGCGTTGTGTACATTTAGTAAGTAGAACTGTCTATGAAAGCTGTTATTCTTGTTGGTGGGCAGGGATCACGTTTGCGCCCGCTGACCTGTCGGACACCCAAACCAATGTTGCCGCTGGTCAATCAGCCGTTCATCGAGTGGATGTTGCTGCGTCTCCGCGACTATGGCATTCGAGATGTCATTCTAGCCGTGCAATATCTGGCCGACCGCTTCCGCACTGCGCTTGGCGATGGTTCCCGGCTGGGAATGAATGTCCACATCGTTGAGGAGCCGGAACCGCGTGGTACTGCCGGTGCGGTGAAACACGTCGAGCATATGCTCGATGGGACAACCTTTGTCTTCAACGGCGATGTGATGACCGACCTTGATTTGCAGGCAATGCTCGATTTTCATCGCGAGCGTGGCAGTAAGGTGACCATCTCACTCACGCCGGTTGATGATCCAACGCAGTTTGGGCTGGTCGAGACCGAACGCGATGGACGTGTGCGCCGTTTTCTTGAGAAGCCTCGCGTTGAAGACATCACGACCAATCTGATCAACGCCGGTACCTATCTGATTGAACCGGAGATTTTCCGCTACGTGCCCCCGAATCAGTTCTATATGTTCGAGCGCGGCCTCTTCCCGGTGATGCTTCAGACCGGTGATCCGATGTACGGATTCCCGTCACGCGCTTACTGGACGGATATTGGCAAGCCGCAGACCTATCTCGACGTGCATCATGACATTTTGATCGGCAAGGTGCAGTATCACTTCCGGGGCCAGCAGATTGGCGAGCGTGTCTGGCTTGAAGGCGAAGCAGAGATTCACTCTAGCGCACAGATTGTTGGCCCGGTGGTTATCGGGCACGGGACACGGATTGGGCGCGGGACACGGATTATTGGCCCGACTGTCATCGGCTCGCGCTGTACGATTGGTCCTGAATGCCAGATCGAAGGCGTGGTCATGTGGGATGGGAATACGATTGAAGAGGGCAGCACACTCCGTAACTGTGTGCTGGGGTACAACAATCGGATTGGCGAGCGATCCCACATTATTGACGGCACTATCATCAGTGATGAGTGTCAGATTGGTCAGGAAAACCGGCTTGAACGCGGCATTCGTATCTGGCCGGGTACCACCCTGGGTGACCGGGCAGTTTCGTTCTGAGGGGCTATCCGATCCGCAGGGTGAGCCGAACGTTCTCCCGCATAGTATTGCAATCGCCGAGAAAGATTATCCCGTCATCGTCCGGTAGGGGCGCACGACCGTGTGCCCCTACCGCTGTCTCTGCTGAGCTGTGCAGGCTTTCATACAGCCCGGAGTGATTAGGAATCTACGCTATGTCAAATCTTGAGCGATAGGGGGAAACACTGCCTGTTACCGCATATGCGCTGAACCGTGACTATCCATCCCCTCTGCGACGATCCGTGGGTGTCACATGCAGGATACGGATGGGCGGGTTCCCGTAGGGACGGGTTTGGAACCCGCCCCTACGGACGTACATTTGCCCGTTCACATTGTCATACGATGATGCGGTATATGACAGGTTATACGTCGTCAATCCTGTACCAAACCACACAGCGCTGCCCACACCCACCTGAATAGATGAAAAGGTAGGGGATGATGCGATCACCCCCTGATCACCCCCGCTGAGCCAACAAATCACGAATTTCGGCTAACAGGCGTTCGCTCGGCGTTGGTTCCGGTAGTGCAGGCGGCGGAACATCCGGCTTACTCCGCATACGATTGACGGTACGTACAATCATGAAGAGCACGAATGCAATCAACAGAAAGTTAATCACCGCCGTCAAGAACGAGCCATAGGCTAACACCGGCCCGGCGGCCTGAGCTTCGGCTAACGTTGTCGCAGTTTGACCGGCCAGCGGAATAAAATAGTTGCTGAAATTGGCCCGACCACCAAACAACAGGCCAATCAGCGGATTGATAATGTCGTTGACCAGCGAATTGATGATCGCTGTAAATGCCGCCCCGATAATCACGCCAACCGCCAGCTCGATCACGCTACCACGGCTAATAAA
Organism: Chloroflexus sp.; assembly: GCF_034432675.1. Classification (GTDB taxonomy): domain Bacteria; phylum Chloroflexota; class Chloroflexia; order Chloroflexales; family Chloroflexaceae; genus Chloroflexus. The sequence goes on from NZ_DAOUBI010000147.1 coordinate 26,976, forward strand.
TTCGCGAAACTCTTTGAGCATCATTCCCCCATACAACATAAAAACGCTCTACGCAACCATACTGATTTCATGAATAAAGATTGAGGTGTCGAAGATTGAGAAATGGTCTAAGAATCTTCACACCTGGTTGCGGGCTATTGCACTCTACGTAACCGAATTTGTGATAACGTGTACATAGTATCACCGTTGGCAGAGGGTTTCAAGCCTGAGATAAGCATGCTATGGCACGACCGAAACAACCGCCGCATCCGATGATTGCTCGCGCTCGCGCTCATCTGCGCACTATTGCACCCGATCTGCAATATGCGCCACTGATCCTGCGCACACTCGATGGACCATCTGGCAGCCCGCGCTACGCTGTTTCAGTCGCACGCTGCCAGAATGTGGGAGAATGTCCGTATGAAATGGCCGATCCTTCGGTCTGCACGGTGCCAAGTTGTGATCTCCGCCGCTCACTACGCCTCTTGCTCAACGCCGATGGCAGTCTGGCACAGGTTATCGAAGGCCACCGTCGCTGGAATCCACGCCCACTCGACGATCCCGGGCCGTGAAGGATGATACAACAAGGAGGTTGCAATGTATCGCCACATTCTCGTTCCCCTCGATGGTTCGGCACTTGCCGAGCAGGTATTACCGCACGTCCACGCCCTGGCCGCCAATGAAGGTACGACGAAGATCACATTACTCCGTGCGGTACCACCCATTTTTACTACCAGTGTTGATTACAGCGGTATGCTGGCGACGACAACTGAAGCCATCACGCAGATGGAACAGGAGGCGCTCGATTATCTGAACCATATTGCCAAACAGTTTCAAAGCGAGGGTTATCAGGTACACACCGAAATCAGTGCTCTCCCACCGGCCGAGGCTATTATCGAGTACGCTGCGAATCACAATGTCGATCTTATCGTCATCGCCACCCACGGTCGCAGTGGACTGAGTCGCTGGGTGTTTGGCAGTGTGACCCAAAAGGTTGTGCAGGTTGCTCCCACGCCGGTGCTGGTGATCCGTCCGCGCCACGACCATGACAAGTCGTAACGCCGTATTACCGGCCTGCGACGTGGCTGGTTCAGATATACTGGCAGGGTGTGAAGTCGCACGCCAATCGCTCCTGATCCCAGTCGGTCTGTTCATTCATCCTGAGAGGGCAGAGCTAAAACCTGCCCTCGCGGAACAGGTATTGCCCACCGCTGCTTAGTTCCCCGGTGGAAGGCACGCGCCAGCTATCTACACCAGACCGGTACCGACAACGATACCGGTTTGTAACTCTGGTTGCTCAACAGCTTTGAATTTCCTGTGCAAAAGTTGTGTTGCGACTTACCCTATTGACGCAACCCTCACACCCCTGATAATCTGTTCTTAACAACTTTATTTTCCTTTCCAGCACACGCCCAACGGGCGCGGGCTTGCGTCAAGGAGGACAGCTATGCGAGCGTTCGAATCGGAAAGGATCCACAACATCGGCATATTCGGTCACCTCGGCAGCGGGAAGACAACGCTGGCCGAGGCAATGCTGATGACCGCCCACGCCATCCCGCGGATGGGGCGCGTCGAGGACGGGTCTACGACGAGTGACTACGACCCCGACGAGCACCGACGCGGGATGTCTATTTCGCTGAGTGTGCTGCCGCTAGAGTGGAACGGCGATAAGATCAACCTGATCGATGTGCCCGGTGCCGCTGATTTTGCCGGTGAAGCTGCCGCAGCGATGCGTATCATCGATGGTGCATTGCTTGTGCTGGATGCAAGCGCCGGTGTTGAGGTCGGTACCGAACTCTTCTGGGAGATGGCCGTTCAACAGCGCATTCCACGCATCCTGTTTATCAATAAACTCGACCGCGAAAATGCGAATTTCTACCGCGTGATCGAGCAGGCCCGCGAGTTGCTCGATGCCGCTGTTATTCCGATGCAGATTCCTATCGGCGCCGGTAAAGAGTTCAAAGGGATTATCTCACTGCGCCAGCAAAGAGCCTGGCTGACCAGTCCGAAACACGACGGCGGCTATATTGAGGCTGATGTGCCGGCGGAACTCAATGATCTGATGCACGAATGGCGCACCGCGCTGATTGATAAAATTGCCGCGACTAATGATCATCTGATCGAACGGTATCTTGAAGGCGGTGAAGATGCGCTGACCCGCGAAGAATTGCTGCTTGGTCTGCGCACCGGTATTGCTGATGGTTCAATCGTGCCGGTGTTCTGCGGTTCGGCAACTGAAGTCGTCGGGATTGCCCAACTCCTTAATGGAATCGTTGACTCTATTCCTTCCGCAGGCCGCAAGACGACCACTGCCACCGATCTGAACACCGACCAGGAGGTTGAGCTGCGTCCAGACCGCACCGAACCGCTGGCGGCACTGGTCTTTAAGACGGTCTCTGACACCTACGGCAAGCTTAGCTATTTCCGCGTCTTTTCAGGTGAGGTGCGGGCCGGTATGACGCTTATGAATGCGCGTACCCGCAAGGAAGAGCGCGTTGCCCACGTATATATCGTGCGCGGCAAAGAGCAGATTGAGGTTGAGTCGGTCGGGCCTGGCGATATTGGTTTGTTGACGAAGCTCGGTGATACGCAAACCAACGACACTCTTTGCCTGTCGTCGCGACCACTGGCGCTTGCTCCCATCCAGTTCCCGGCACCGGCCTTCATTGCGACGGTCAAGCCACGCAGCCGTTCTGACCTTGATAAACTCAGCTCTGCGCTCACCAGGATGACCGAAGAGGATCCGTCTCTCCACGTATCCCGCGATCCGCGTACCGGTGAGGCATTGCTCAGTGGTCTGAGCGAGACGCATCTCCAGATTATTGCCGAGCGGATGAAGCGCAAGTTCGATGTGAATATTGACCTCGAACTGCCCCGCATCCCCTACCGCGAGACGATTCGTAGTGTTGCGACTGCTCAGTACCGTCACAAGAAACAAACCGGTGGGGCCGGTCAGTTCGCCGATGTCGCGTTGCGCGTCGAGCCGCTCCCGCCCGATCCGAACCGTGAAGATCCGCTTGAGTTCGTGAACGAGATTGTGGGTGGTGTAATCTCGCGTGGGTTTATGCCGGCCATCGAAAAGGGCATTCGCGAGGCGATGGAAGAAGGCATCATTTCGGGCAATCCGGTCGTCGATGTGCGGGCTGCCGTTTTCGATGGGAAAGAGCATCCGGTTGACTCGAAGGAAATCGCCTTCAAGACCGCTGCGAAAGAGGCGTTCCGTCTGGCTGCCCAAAAGGCCGGTGTGATCATTCTCGAACCGATTTACAATATGGAGATCATTGTTCCCGATCAGTTTGCCGGCGATGTGATGAGTGATATGAGCACGCGCCGTGGTCGGGTGCAGGGGATGCTGCCGACCGGCACCGGCAAGACGGTGATCCACGCCCAGGCTCCTCTGGTCGAGATTCAACGCTACGCAACCGATTTACGAGGGATGACCCAGGGCCGTGGCCGCTTCTCGATCAGTTTCGCGGGTTACGAAGAGGTGCCGCCACATCTGGTTAACCAGATTGTCGAAGCGCACAAGAAAGAACTGGAAGCGGCGCATAGCCACTGAGCCGGTTCTGTCCGAGGGGATCAATGTAGGGGCGGGTTTGGAGTGGGGGCGGGTTCCAAACCCGCCCCTACAGCATTGGGCCTATGCAATGTCGGATAGCAGGTCTCCGGTTTGGTGCTACGTAACGAATCTACTGATGGTAAATGCCAGGTCGAGATGATGAGGGCGATCATCTGGGATGCGAGCCGGAGGTGCGCGCTCCCAGGATGCGGTGTATGTACTACGAACCACGTGAGGGGTTCATTCAAGGAGGTCCGAATCCGAGAAATCTGCGAAGAGACCACTTGCGTAGACAGGTTCTAGCGACACCCTCATCTACCCTGGCAAAGGTTAACAAACAGGCAGTGAAACAGCTTTCCACTACTCTCCCCACTCCCCACTCCCCACTCTCCACATCAATATCCTTACCCCGTTCACCCTGCTTGACGCCGCGCAACTCACGGCGTATACTGTCAGATAACGGCGATGACGGGGACGAGTAGCTATCGCCAGCTCTGCAGCGAGCCTGGGACGGTGTGAGCCAGGTAGAAGCAGCGATAGTGAACATCACCCCTGAGCTGGCAGGTGAACCGCGTGATGGTTTCGTCCGCGCAGTAACCGCGTCCGGAACGCCCACCGTTAGCGGGGCAGAGTGTTGATCGACACTCGTAAAGTGCGGTGCTTTGTGGCAGGTGCCACAGCATCGAATTGGGGTGGTACCGCGGGGTTAATTTGCCTCGTCCCCTGTTGGGGACGGGGCTTTTGGTTTGGTTCGGATGGAGGTTTCATGTTCAGACCAGTTGACACTAACGTGAAGTTCCCCCAGCTCGAAGAAGAGGTGATTGCCTGGTGGGAAGCGAACAACATTGTCGCGAAATCGCTGGCAGCCGGCGATAAGCCGTTTGTCTTTTACGAGGGACCACCAACCTCGAACGGTCGCCCCGGCCTGCATCACACCATCGCACGCAGTTTCAAAGATGTGATCCTGCGCTACCGCGCTATGCAGGGGTATCGGATCATCGGTCGGCGCGAGGGCTGGGATACGCACGGTCTGCCGGTTGAAATCGAGATTGAGAAGAAGCTCGGCTTCAGCGGCAAACCGGATATCGAGCGCTTTGGGATTGCCGAGTTTAACCGTCTCTGCCGCGAAAGCGTCTGGGAGTACATTCAGGATTGGAAGGCGTTTACCAAGCGCATCGCCTTCTGGCTCAGCGAAGATGCCTACATCACCTACGAAAACGATTATATCGAGTCAACTTGGTGGATCTTCCGGCAACTGTGGGATCGCGGGCTGCTCTTCCGCGATTACAAGGTGACGATGCACTGCCCGCGCTGTGGCACGAGCCTGAGCGATCACGAAGTGAGCCTCGGTGCCCGCGATGATGTTGATGATCCGAGTGTGTACATCAAGTTTCGGGTAAACGGCTTTACCACACCGCCCCCTGCCGTTGATGGCACTCTCGAAGGGGCATTTCTGGTGGCCTGGACGACCACGCCCTGGACGTTGCCAGCTAATGTGGCCCTGGCCGTGAAGCACGATGCTGAGTATGTCGAAGTCGAACACAACGGCGAGCGGCTGGTGATGGCTGCCGCTCTGGTCGGTAATGTCTTGCCGGCTGAGAGCTTTACGGTGTTGCGCCACTTCCGCGGCAATGATCTGGTTGGTCTGCGCTATGAGCCACTCTTCCGGGGTGTGCCGGGTGCCGGTGACACCGTCGATTGGGATACTGCCTACCGGGTGATCGCCGACGAAATTGTCAGCCTCGATGATGGTACCGGCATTGTGCACATCGCACCGGCCTACGGTGACCTTGAGGTTGGACGCAAACATGGTCTACCCACCCTCTTCTCGGTTGGGTTGGATGGGCGCGTGCTGCCTGAATTCGCCGAACTCGGCTTTGCCGGTACGTTTTTCAAAGAGGCCGATCCCGATATTACGCGGAATCTGAAACAACGGGGTTTACTCCTGCGCAGTGGCCGGGTCCGTCACTACTACCCCTTCTGCTGGCGCTGTAGTACACCACTGCTCTACTACGCCAAGCGCTCGTGGTACATTCGCACGACCGCGTTTAAGGCCGATCTGGTCGCCAACAACCAGCAAATCCACTGGGTACCAGAGCATATTCGCGATGGCCGCTTCGGCAACTGGCTTGAGAATAACATCGACTGGGCTATCAGCCGTGAGCGCTATTGGGGAACGCCAATCCCGATCTGGACCAACGCCGATGGCTCGCATATGGTCTGTATCGGTTCGCTGGCCGAACTGGAAGAGAAGGTCGGGCGTTCACTGCGCGATGTTGATCTCCACCGTCCTTACATCGATGAGGTGGTGTGGGAAGACCCCGAGCACGGCCTGATGCGGCGCATTCCCGACGTTGCCGACTGCTGGTTTGACAGTGGCTCGATGCCGGTTGCGCAGTGGCACTATCCGTTTGAAAACCGTGACATCTTCGAGATGGCCCACCCCGCCGATTACATCTGCGAGGCGGTTGATCAGACGCGGGGCTGGTTCTATACTCTGCACGCGATCAGCACGCTGCTCTTCGACCGACCGGCGTTCAAGAATGTGATCTGTCTCGGTCATATTCTCGACGAAAACGGTCTGAAGATGAGCAAGAGTAAGGGCAATGTGATCGAGCCGGAAGAGGTGATCAATGCCTACGGGGTTGATGCGTTGCGCTGGTACCTGTTCACCGCTGCGCCTCCCGGCAATGCTCGCCGCTTCAGCATGGCACTGGTCAGCGAGAGTATGCGGAAGTTCCTGCTAACTCTCTGGAATACGTATGCCTTCTTCGTGACCTACGCCAATCTCGATCAGTGGCAGCCGGGCAGCAAGCGTACTGCCGAACTGCAACCGATTGATCGCTGGGCACTGGCGGCACTCAATCAGCTCGTCCAGCAAGTCACGACATGCTTCGAGGAGTACGATGTCTATACGGCGGCCAATGCCATCGAACATTTCGTTGACGAGCTGTCAAACTGGTATGTGCGCCGTAATCGCCGTCGTTTCTGGAAGAGTGAAGCTGATGCTGACAAAGAGGCAGCCTACCAGACACTCTACACCTGTCTGGTGACGGTAGCGAAGCTGGCGGCTCCGTTTATTCCGTTCGTCAGCGAGGAGATCTATCGCAATCTGGTCGCCGAACGTGATTCGTCTGCCGCCGAGAGTGTGCATCTTGCCCAATGGCCGCGTGTCGATCAGTCACTGCTCGATGCGCAACTGGTCAGCGATACCGAAGCCCTGCTCACTGCCGTTTCGCTGGGGCGGGCAGCTCGCAAGCAGGCCAATCTGAAAGTTCGCCAGCCGCTGAGTGAAATCTGGCTACGGGCCAGCACGCCGGCAGTCCTCAACGGTGTACGGCGCTTCGAGAGTGAGTTGCGTGATGAACTCAACGTGAAGGCAGTACGCTACCTTGACGCCAGCAGTGCTGTGGTGGAATACCGGTTGAAGCCAAACCTGCGTCTGGTCGGCAAGAAGTTTGGCAAGCTGGTACCGGCCCTCACCGCTACTCTGCGCGACCTGAACGGTGATGCAGCGCGAGCCGTTGCCCAGGCGGTAGAAGCTGATCAGCCTGTCCACCTAACAGTTGATGGCCAGACGGTAGAACTGTTAGCTGAGGAAATCCTGGTCGAGAGCAGTGCTCCGGCGGGGTACGTGGTTGCCGAAGCTGATGGGATGCTGGTCGCGTTGAATACCACCGTCACCGAAGAGCTGCGACTCGAAGGTGCAGCCCGCGATCTGGTGCGTTACGTGCAGGATGCGCGTAAGAGTGCAGGGCTGGCGATCAGTGACCGCATCCATCTCTTCCTCCATACTGATGACCAGCGTGAGTTGCTTGCCAGTACGCTGGCCCAGTACGATCAATACCTCAAGACTGAAACACTGGCCCTGGAACTCACTGTTGGCACACCGCCGGCCAATGCCTACACCGAAACCCATGAATTCGGTGACGGTGAGGTGACGGTCGGTGTGGTGAAAACAGGCTAGTGTCGATCCAAATCCCAATGCTCTCCGTGTCTCTGTGGTTATATCATACCACAGAGACACAGAAGTCACAGAGAGGAGCGGAAGACATCCAACAAAGCACCTCTGTGTTCTCCGTGTCTCTGTGGTGAAATCGAAATCGCACCGCAGAGGGGAGCGGAACAGGTAATCCAACAAAACACCTCTGTGTTCTCCGTGTCTCTGTGGTGAAATCGCACCACAGAGGTTTTTTTATTCCGTCTGTGCCCCTGGCAGGGGCGGGATGGAAATCGTGAGGTTCATCTGCCTTATCCCAACTGTGAGCAGTGGTTTCCTGGTATGATGAGAATAGTGTCGCTGATCTGTTTGCTGTTTTTTTGTTCTACATCAACGAGGATATTGTTATGCACCGGCTTTTGATTGTGTTTGCCATCTTCATCGTGGCTGGTTGTACCTCTGCAAATGCGCCGCGTCCACTACTGAACGAGGTGCCGACGTCGGTTAGCCAGTTGCCGCGGCCCACAGCAACGATTGGCCCGTCGCCAACGACATTGCCGCCGCTGGCGACGGTAAGTACGTTCGATGAAGCCGTGATAACCACGGCTGGCTTGAATGAGATTGAGCAGCAATTAATCGCACTCTACCGACGTGCTCATCTGGCAGTGGTCAGCCTCGATGTGGTTGTGGATCAGAGTGCGGATCTGCCACCAGGGCATCCACCGGTAAGCCCCGATGGCCTGGTTGGTCAAGGGTCTGGCTTTCTGTTCGATACGCAGGGTCATGTGGTTACCAACCACCACGTGGTAGCCGGTGCAACGAACATTCAGGTGCGGTTTGCCAATGGGGCGACGGTGCTGGCTGAGCTGGTCGGTAGTGATCCCGATAGTGATCTGGCTGTGATCAGGTTAACCAATCTGCCAGAGGGCCTGGAACCACTGCCACTTGGTGACAGTGGTGCGTTGCAGGTTGGTCAGACTGCGGTTGCGATTGGCAGCCCATTCGGCGAACAGAATACACTCACTGTTGGCGTGATTAGTGGTCTGGGACGCACGTTGCGCGCACCGACACGCAGTTTTGGCAGTTTCAGTATTCCCAATGTGATTCAGACCGATGCCGCAATCAATCCGGGCAATTCGGGTGGGCCGCTGTTGAACCTGCGCGGTGAGGTGATCGGGGTCAACACAGCGATTGCCGTCAGCCTGGGTGGACGTGATTTCGAGGGGGTGGGTTACGCAGTGCCGGCGAGTACTGTGGCGCGGGTGGTGCCGGCATTAATCAGCCAGGGCTACTATGCTCATCCCTGGTTGGGAGTCAGTATGACCACGGTCGATACGCTGTTTGCGCAACGTTTTGGGTTGTCGATTGATCGGGGTGTGCTGATCGGCGCGGTGCAACCAGGGAGTCCCGCAGCAGGAGCTGGGTTGCGCGGCGGTACGACCTCTGCCACGTACCGCGGATTACCGGTGCAGCTCGGTGGTGATGTGATCATTGCCTGCAACGACGAAGCGGTCTTCTCAAGTGACCAGCTCGTCGGGATACTTGACCGGTTTCAGGTTGGTGATCAGATTACGCTCACGATTTGGCGGAATAACGAGCCTGTGACCGTCCCGGTGACACTGGCGGCGCGTCCATAGTTGCCGGGATGCGGTAGAATGACGGTAAGGATTGACTTCGGAGCTGCATGTCTATCAGCGTGATGGATGCAGCTAATAGCGTATGAGAGTGATACAGCATGACGGTTCCTATCATCCGCGACATTGATACTGCCCGGGCCGGTATTTTGCGGCGTATGCCACTCGATGACGATGCCGCGACAACTACCGCTGTAGCCGGGATTATTGCTGCCGTGCGCCAACGGGGCGACGCCGCATTACGCGAGTATACGCAACGCTTCGATGGAGTTGATCGGGAAGCGCTTGAAATTCCACGTGAGCGATGGGCTGCGGCGGCGGCTGATCTTGATCCGGCATTACGTCATGCCCTCTTGCTGGCAATCAGTGAGATTCGGCGTTTTCATGAACGGCAACTACGCAACTCCTGGGTTGAATTTAGCGTCGAAGGAGCACTGGGGCAGTTGGTGCGGCCCCTGGATCGAGTTGGGCTTTACGTTCCCGGTGGTGCAGCCCCGCTCCCGTCATCGTTGATCCACGCTGCGGTACCGGCACGTGTCGCCGGTGTACGCGAGATTGTCGTCTGTTCGCCACCACAACGCTCAACCGGTGAACCGGCTGCGGTCGTGATGGCAGCAGCGCATCTGGCTGGGGTTGATCGTTTGTTTGCAGTTGGAGGCGCCCAGGCCATTGCCGCGCTGGCCTATGGTACCGAGAGTATCCCACGGGTGGAGACGATAGCCGGGCCGGGGAATCGGTATGTCATTCAAGCGATGCGCCTTGTGTACGGCACGGTGGGAATCGTCAGTCTGCCAGGACCAACCGAGACCCTGATCATTGCCGATCACACCGCCAGTCCACGGGCGGTCGCGGCCGATCTGCTGGCACAGGCCGAACATGTTGAGGCAAGTGCCATTTTGTTGACACCTGATCCGGTATTGGCCGAACAGGTGCAGGTTGAAGTCGAGCGACAGCTTACTATACTACCGTCACCAAACGCCCAGGCTGCCCGTGACGCTGTGACCCGGCGTGGTGGGATCGTGATTGTGCCCGATCTGGCAACAGCCTTCATGCTGGCTAATGACTACGGGCCAGAACATCTCTGCCTGTTGGTCGCCGACCCGTGGTCGTATGTCGGAATGGTGCGCAACGCAGGCGGTATTTTCCTGGGTGAAGAGTCGTTTGAAGTACTGGGTGATTATGTTGCCGGGCCATCACACATCATGCCAACCGAGGGCACGGCGCACTACGCTTCACCGGTCAATGTGGATAGTTTTCGGAAAGTCATCTCGCTGGTTGGTCTGAATCGGAGCGGCCTCAAGCGGATTGGGCCAGCAGCGGTGCGATTAGCAGAAGCAGAGGGTCTTTTTGCGCACGCCGCAGCCGTCAAGGTTCGTTTTGAGTCGGCAGACGCCGATGGGAGGGAGTAATATGTCAGGCTTTCTGGTTAGTTTTGTGAGCATTCTGTTCACTGTTCTGTTTTACGCCATTCTAGGGCGTGTGCTGGCGTCATGGATTGATCCACAGGGTAATTTTCCGGCCACCCGGTTTCTGCACGAAATTACGGAACCGATTCTAGGGCCTATTCGCAGTGTAATGCCTAACTTCGGAATGTTTGATTTTTCGCCGATTGTTGCCATGCTGCTCCTCCAGCTTCTTGAGCGGCTCATCATCAGTGCAATTCGGTAACGGGTATCTGCCGGTAATGATGATTGAACGCACAACGGACCCTCAAGCACATTACATGCGACATTTGAAGGTGTTCCTTCGATATTCATTATCTAGTTGACATAACAATCAGGTTTCCTGTCGAATGAACGTTGAGGTGTGTTCGCGGACATTGTGGACATAATGCATGGCTCAGGAAACGTTACCCTCGCACGAGACTTCAACAGTAGATGATCGGTTGCTCTTAACCGTGGTGTTTCTGGCCGGGATTGGCACGCTCGGTATCGAGATGGTGATGCCGCGCATGCTGGCACCCTTCTTCGGCACTTCCCAACCGATCTGGGCCGTCGTTATCGGCATGACCCTGGTCTACCTGGCAATAGGTTATCGTCTGGGTGGTGCGCTGGCCGACCGTCGGCCAGACTGGCGGTTGTTGTTTCAACTCATCGGCTGGGCCGGGCTGAGTTGTGCAATCATTCCCTTTCTTGCCCGCCCGATCCTTGGCCTGGCCCAGGGCGCACTACGGAACGTCGCTGCCGGTGGGTTTCTGGCAGCGTTGATCGGGGTTATCGTTCTCTTTGCGGTGCCGGTCATTCTGATGGCAATGGTTGGTCCTTTTGCAATCCGGTTGCAGTTGCGGCGGGCCGACGATGTTGAACACGCTGGACGGACAGCCGGTACCATCTCGGCGCTCTCAACAATTGGCTCTATTGCCGGTACCTTCCTGACGGTGCTGGTGCTGATTCCGGCGATTGGCGTCACCAACACCCTCTTTCTCTTTGCCGGCTTTCTGGTAGTCCTGAGTTTGATCGGTTTACGCGATCCGCGGCGCTTGTTCCTGGTGTTGACAGTTATTTTACTGGCTGGAGCGTATCAGCTCAATACCGGTACTATCAAAGCTGCTGATTGTCGTAATTGCCGGTTGATCGCTGAATTCGAGTCGGATTACAACTACATTCAGGTTGCCGAGCAGGAAGTAACCTACAGTGACGGCGTGGTTGATCGGCGGCGGGTCTTGATTCTCAATGAAGGATTAGCATTGCATTCCATCTACCGGCTCAAATACCGCGAGACGGGTGATCCGCTTGATCTTCTCACCGATGGTGGGCCGTGGGATTACTTCAGCGTTGCACCGTACCTCTACCCCAATACCCGGCCAGAGGATGTGCGTTCACTGGCGTTGCTCGGTGCCGCGGCGGGGAGCATTGCCCAGCAATTTCTGGCTATTTATGGTCCTGATACCGTCATTGATGCAGTAGAAATTGATCGAAAAATCAGTGATGTGGGCAGGCGCTACTTCGACATGGCTGATGGCACGGCGCAGGCGCCCTACTTCACCACCTACAACGAAGATGCGCGCTACTGGCTGGCAACCACCGACCGCCAATACGACGTGATTGGGATGGATGCCTACCACCAGCCGTACATTCCATTTCACCTCACCACCATTGAATTCTTTCGTGAAGTCAAAGCGAAACTTACTCCTCGCGGCGTGGCAGTCGTGAACGCCGGGAGACCGGCGAGTGGTGATGACCGGCTGGTGAATGCACTGGCTTCCACTATGATCGCTGTCTTCCCACAGGTGTATATCATCGATACCCGCTTCAGCAACGCGATCTTGATTGGGGTGAATCAACCGGTTGGCGACGGGGTGATCAACTTTATCGAAAATGCCACCCAGGTCGACGAACCGGCACTGCAACTGGTGATGTACTGGTCATTGTACGAAGGGCGTTTCGGGCCACTGCGTGAATTCACTTCGACGATGGCCCAATTCCAACCCTTCACCGACGATCATGCACCGGTTGAACAACTGATTGATGGTTTAATCTTCAGCGAAGTAGGGAGAATAGATCGGTAATGGGTTGACAAAGTAGCAAAATATATGTTACTTTTATATCGGTTACTCAGATTGTTTGATGGGAAAGCTATATTCTATGGCGCATTCGCCGTTACAACACCGTAGATTATACCACCCGGCACCGTCCGGGCAGCTTGCCTGTTACTGCGCCAGTCGTCATCGCGGGCAGCGCAGTATGGGCGGTGACAGTGCGGCGTTGCAGGCCATAAGGGCAGTTTCTTCCGCAAACCGCATCAGGCCGCTCTAGCACGGGGCCAGGACGCCCCCGGGCAAGAGCCTTTGTTATGGTGATAACATCGGTTCATGTTAAGGGGGTTGTATCTTGGCACAGCGAGTTCTCGTTCTCAACGCAAGTTACGAGCCACTGCAACTGATTTCAGTGCGCCGTGCGCTTATCCTCCTTCTGCAAGAAAAGGCTGAGCTTGTCGAAGCTGCCATGCAGCAGTTGCGGGCGCAATCCGTAACCTACAGTGTGCCGCTGGTTATTCGGCTGGTACGCTACATTCGGATCCCGCGCCAGCTCAGGCTACCCTGTTCGCGACGGGCAGTATTTGCCCGTGATCGTGAGACCTGTCAGTATTGTGGGCAGCAGCCCGGACGGAACAATCTTACGATGGATCACGTTATTCCACGCTCGCAAGGTGGTCAGACCACCTGGGAGAATGTGGTGACGGCGTGTCGTGATTGTAACCACCGCAAGGGTGGGCGTACTCCCGAACAGGCCAACATGGTACTGCTCTCGACACCGCGCCAGCCGCAGTATCTGGCGTTTGCCTTGCTCGGCGAGCTGGAACGGCACGATGTCTGGCGAAAGTATGCCTACACCTAAGCGTCGGTTAGGCGATGTTGGTGAACAGGCGGCAGCAGCGTATCTGGAACGATGCGGATACACGATTATCGCTCGTAACTGGCGCTGCCATGATGGTGAGATCGATCTGGTTGCCCGTGAAGGTGACCAGATCGTTTTTGTTGAGGTTCGTACCCGTCACGATCAGCACGCGCTGGAGACGATTACGCCGGCAAAACAGCAACGTCTGGTTGCGCTGGCGTATCACTATCTTTCGGCGCACGATCTCCCTGCTACGACCCGCTGGCGGATCGATGTGATCGCACTTACCGCTCGCGGTGGACGGATTGTTGAGTACGATCACGTGATTGCCGCTGTGGGTGAGGATTAGAGGTCGGCAAGAACAGCAGGGTAAGCGGGGCGACGTGCACCCGGCGTTGAAGGGATCAGGACGGCGTGGCAGCAGGGGTACGGCATGCCGTGCCCCGACAACTCCAGCGCTGGCGTCAAAGAGATTAGATCGGTGTGGTGGAGGGGCGACGCATGCGTCGCCCCTACAATCCGGCAGCGTACACGTTGTTCGCGGGCCTGGTGTGACACGCGCCCGGCGGGGATTGTGGCGGATGCGGTTTTTGAGGATGACCAACCGGACTCGGCACCAAGCCAAGTGACACGCGCCCGGCGGGGATTGTGGCGGATGCGGTAGGGGTGGCTGGTGTACGTCATCATGCGCTGACCGGTTTTGTGGACAAAAACTGCATCGGATATCCGGCACTGACCGGCTGACTGGCAGTCACGGGTAGTAAGATACTGTTCATACACCAGGAACCAAGTGTTTATACTCTAATTGTCGAACAAATATGTACCTCTGAACTGCGCAGGTTGACAAGCCGATGTTATGGAACAAGATACCAGCATGATCACGTGGCATCACAGTCCAGCACACCTCTTTGTGCCAAATGCGTTTTACATCGTCACGGCTTCCACGCTATGCCATCAGCCCTTGTTCAACTCACCACAGAAATTGCATATCCTGCAAAGTGCTCTCTTCGAGATTATGCAAGCATACAATTGGCAATTACAAGCGTGGGCTGTATTCTCCAATCACTACCACTTTATTGCTCAGTCGCCTGAAGATAGCAGCTCGTTAAAGTCCCTGATCTAACGGTTTCATTCTCAAACTGCACGAGCGATTAATGTTTTGGATGGGAGTAAAGGTCGCAAGGTCTGGTTTCAATACTGGGATACTTGTCTAACCTATGAACAAAGTTACCTGGCACGCCTGAGTTATGTTCACAACAACCCTGTCAAACACGGGCTGGTCGCGAGTGCCGAGCAGTATCCCTTCTGTTCAGCTACATGGTTTAACGAACGTGCGCCAGGTGCATTACGAAGGAAACTGGCAACGATACCGTATGACAACATCGATGTACCAGAGGTACATTGTTGTTGATGTGATCCAGGAGAAATAGTCTCAGCCAAAGCCTGTTATGGACGTTGGACCTTGAACGGCATCATTGCCTATCTGAACATCAATGCCGCATCCCGCCGTGCCCGCTCCTCCCTCCATCCACGTCGTCCGCCTCGATGTCGGAGAC
>NZ_DAOUBI010000148.1:0-5259 GCF_034432675.1 Chloroflexus sp.
CTGCATAGCTCTCGTGCATGTTGTCTCGTCGCTATCATGTTGTGGTGCATTGACCGAATTTTGAAATAAGTTCTACTTTGCTGCTGTAGCTTTCCTGGCCTGGCGAATGTTTCTGCCAGATAAATCAGCCGGTGGAACGAGATCGGTTGAGCCAAATCTGGGTCTTGCGCTGCTGTTCGCCGCTCCAATTTCTGTAGTAGCCGGTATGCTCGGTGTTGGTCCAGGATTTCTGCTGTTGCCAACCCTGATTTTACTGCACTACGAGCCAAAGCACGCAGCCGCAATTAATACACTCGCAGTAATGCCGCCTTCCTTCTCAGCATTGATTCCCTCATTTGGCAACCGCAACCATTAATTGGACGCTCGGAGCCATTCTGGTAGTTGTTGGGGCAGCGGGTTCATTTTTTGGTGCACGTCTGACCAGTCTCTATGTTCCCGGTCAGCGGCTCAAGCAGGCTTTTGGGGTGCTCATCGTTGTGATGACGCTGTATAAACTCTTTCAAATTTTAGGATAAATGTCGTGACCGGGTTATAACTGGCAATAATCAGATACAGGTTGCCACCACCACTCGCACGTGTTATCATGTAAATAGGCATATTGAAAAGGCAGCAATCTGACGAAATGTATAACAGTACCCCTGTCCTGTTACAGGATAGGGGTGTTTGTATCACGAACGAGCTTATCTCATGCGCGAATGGTTGCTTTCGACAACCTACCAGTTTCTGATAAACATGCGGTTTGTTGCCTGGCGTGTGCTTCGTCCGCGTGCAATTGGTGTGCGGGTGATTGTCCAGCAGGGTGATTCATTTTTGCTGGTGCGGCATCGCGGAGGAGCAGCGCCGTGGGGATTGCCCGGCGGTGCTATTGACCGGGGTGAGACGCCTGCCGATGCTGCCCGTCGTGAAGCGCTGGAAGAGAGTGGCTGCCCGGTCACCATCACGGCGCTGCATGGGGTCTTTCATTATCTGGCCGACGGTCTGAGCGATTATATTATTGTATTTACGGCAGCAGCCGAGGGGCCGCCGGTGCCGCCAACCGGCGATCTGGAGATTTGTGATGCGCGCTTCTTTCATCCCGATCAGTTGCCCGCAGGCGTGGAAGCCGGTAGTGCGCGGCGCATTGCCGAGGCACGGCGTGGCGAACGTGGAATCTTTGCATCCTGGTAGTTGTTGTTGAGGTGGTTATGCCCTACACACCAATTCTGGCCACACTTGGTTATGTGCTATCGCCCGACCGGCGATCGGTCTTGATGGTTCATCGCAATGCCCGTCCCGGTGATCAACATTTAGGTAAGTATAACGGCCTGGGTGGTAAGCTCGAACGCGATGAAGAGATTGTTGCCGGTATCCAGCGCGAATTGTTTGAAGAAGCCGGCATTACTGCGCTCGAACTGACATTGCGAGGTACAGTAAGCTGGCCGGGGTTCGGCAAACATGGTGAAGACTGGTTTGCGTTTATCTTCTTAATCACGCGTTTCGCCGGTGAGCCGCCGCCTTCCAACGATGAAGGTACCCTTGAATGGGTACCGCTCCAGCGCGTCATGCACCTTCCTCTGTGGCCGGGTGATCGATTTTTTCTCCCGCTGGTCTTCGATGACGATCCGCGTCCATTCCATGGCGTGATGCCTTATGCGAACGGTCAACCGGTGGCCTGGAACTTCTCACGGATCGGTACAGGCTAACGCATCGTGGTATAATTGCTCTCATCCTATCGTGGTGCGCTGTTATGCGACAGCGTCGTGGATTGCGGCAGAAGCCTATGCTTGACATTAAACTCATTCGTGAACAACCCGATGAAGTAAAACGCCGGCTCGCTCGTTGTGGGGTTGATGGGGCAGTCGTCGATCAGGTGCTGGCTTTTGATGAACAACGCCGACGCTTGATTTATGAGGTGGAGACACGCAAAGCTGAGCGCAATACCGTCTCGAAGCAGATTGGTGCGATGAAAGACCCGGCTGAGCGGCAGGCAAAGATAAACGCGATGCGCCAGTTGGGTGATGAAATCGCCGCGCTCGACCGGCAACTGGCCGAGGTGGAAGAGCAACAGCGGGCAGTGATGCTCGAAATTCGCAATCTGCCCCATCCTGATGTTCCCAATGGGGTTGATGATCGCGACAATGTGGTGATCTATCAAGAGGGTGAAGAGCGGCAGTTGCCCTTTCCGGCCCGTCCGCACTGGGAATTGGGTGAGGCGTTAGGCATCATCGATTTTGAACGCGGGGTGAAGCTGGCCGGTTCCCGTTTTTACGTGATGCGTGGGGCGGGCGCCCGCCTTCAGCGCGCTGTTATTCAGTGGTTGATCGATCTGCACCTGGAACAGGGTTACCAGGAAGTGTACACACCCTTTGTGGTCAAAGAATCGGTGTTGTGGGCATCAGGTCAGTTGCCGAAGTTCCGCGATAACCTCTACCGCGACGAAGAGTCGGGTTTATGGCTGGTGCCAACGGCAGAAGTTCCGTTGACCAGTCTCTACGCCGATGAAATCCTCGACGCGAGTCAGTTGCCGATCTATCACGTTGCCTATACGCCCTGTTTCCGCAAAGAGCAGCTTAGCGCCGGGCGTGATGTGCGTGGTATCAAGCGCGGCCATCAGTTCGACAAGGTTGAGATGTATATGTTTGTGACGCCTGATCAGAGCTATCAGGCGCTCGAAAAACTGCGCCGCGATGCTGAAGAGTGTGCCCGCCGGTTAGGGTTGCCGTTCCGCACGAAACTGCTCTGTACCGGCGATCTCGGTTTTGGTTCAACCAAGACCTACGACATTGAAGTTTGGGCGCCGGGTGTGGGCGAATGGCTTGAAGTCAGCTCGTGCTCGAATGTGGAAGCATTTCAGGCCCGACGCGCCAATTTGCGCTACCGACCTGAACCGGGAGCAAAGCCTGAGTTTTTACACACGCTGAACGGTTCGGGGTTGGGATTGCCGCGCACAATCATCGCGATTATGGAGAATTATCAGCAGGAAGACGGAAGTATCCTGATTCCTGAGGTGTTACGGCCATACATGGGTGGCATGGAACGGATCGGGCCGTAAGCTGCGATCCGCATCAAGCAGGAAACAACGCCTATGCCGGTTGTGATTCAGCTCACCAGCTCAATGCACGGTGGTACCAGTCCGAGTTGCGGTACCGGTAATCATAGCAGTTGTGGGCCAGATTGTGGGTGTGGTTGCCCATACACCGGGATGGTCGAACGTGGTTGGGTGGAGCCGGTAGCGCTGATCGAACAGCGCTACCCCGGCCAATGGCTGGCACTGGTGATTCCTCCCGGCGAAGACGAAGAACATCCTGAGCAGGCGATGCTGGTTGCCTACAGCACCGATCCCAATGAGGTCTGGGATGCGGTGAGTCGAATTACCTTCAACCAGGTTGTCCACGTCTATTTTAATGGGTCGCTGGCCGATTATCTGGCCTGGGCTGAAGCTGAATGATCATGCTGACAGTAAGCGATTATATGGCGCAACCGATTGTTTCGCCTGACGTTAGTATTCGTTACGGAGATCACCCCGATCAATTTGGCGATCTGTATTTGCCTGCACAGGTACACCCGGCGCCGGTCGTGATGATGATTCATGGCGGCTGCTGGCAGGCCGCTTACCCCCTTACCCCGCTTGGCGAGTGTTGTGCAGCGTTACGCGCACACGGTTATGCCGTGTGGAATCTGGAGTACCGTCGGCTGGGAAATGGTGGTGGGTGGCCGTACACATTTCTTGACGTTGCTGCCGGTGCCGATCATCTGCGGGTATTGGCGGAACACTATCCGCTTGACCTGAGTCGGGTCGTGGTTGTTGGCCATTCAGCCGGTGGGCATCTGGCGCTCTGGCTGGCTATGCGGCCAAAGCTTCCTCCCACCAGCCCGCTGTACACCCCCCATCCGTTACCGGTACACGGTGTGGTGGCACTGGCGGCAGTTGCCGATCTACGCCGGGGTGTCACCGCTACGGCCTGTGGCACTGCCTGTCTGGAACTGATCGACAACGAAGAAGCGCACTGCGCTGAAACATCACCTCACGCACGTCTACCACTCGACGTACCACACTATCACCTCGTGGGTGCTGATGACCCGATTGTACCGGCGTCGTATGTGGCGGCTTTTGTTGACGCCGCCCGTCAGGCCGGCGATCTGGCACATCTGACAATCGTGCCTAACTGTGGCCACTTTGAACTCACGACACCCCATAGTCAGGCATGGCAAACCATCGTGCAGGCGATTGACAAGGCATGTTCCCTAAATCGGTCTTAAGGCGGATAGACGCCCGTATCTTGATTTGCTATACTTTTCACAGGTCGAGCGATGGAGCAACAGACATCGCCCGACATGTATCCTCCCAATCCTCACTGTTGCTCCCCATAATCCCCTTACGGCCACCGATAAGTGGCCGTTGCCACATGTGTAATGGGTCGCGGCGGCAATGCCCCGCGACCCGTACCGCTTTTTATGCGGTATAATAAAAAAGTCATGCCGGTTGTTCCAGGGTGCGTTATACTAAATACAATAGGAAGTGTACGGTAGAGGAGTGACGTGTGTTAACCTCGGATGAGTTAACGCCAACCAGTGACAGTTACGCCCAACGGGAGATGGAGATACTGCGCCGTGAACTGAGTGAAGCTCAGGCGCTGATCCGAACGTTGCGTCGTCAATTGGAGAAGGCGATAGCTGCGGCGCAAGAAGCCCAACGTGCTCATGCCAAGATGGTTGAGACGCTCACCGAGACGATGCGCGAAAACACTGTGCTCTGTCACGAGCGAGATATGTGGCGTGCCCGTGCCCAACGTCTCGAATCCTCGTTGCACGAAGAGATTCGACCAGGGGCGGCAATTGACATCAGTTCGCTGGTTGGTCAGATCAGTGAAGATGAAGCAAATGCTATTCGCAAAGCGATGGCACGCCTGCATCATCCAGATGTCGGTGGCGACCCGGAGCGGATGAAGGCGTGGAACGCAGCGCTCGACCGGCTGTTCCGACAGTAGAGGCTGTTATATCCGTTGCCCACACCTGATGAACGCACAGTATGCCGTTGAATATTCCTCGTTACTGCAAGGTACCTCCTCATTCGTTGCGGTGTAGTCATTAGCTTTGTAATATCAAGCCTTGTTTATCACTGGCTGGCACCCGATATGGGGTGATCCGCGATTAACCATCCCCTCCACGACGATCCCTATGCATTACCCACAACTGGTGTTAACCACGTGCGTATCAGCGGGGATGATCGCTATGAGTGCTGTTGTGAGCGACTGGCCCGATGGTAGTGCGCCGATTCAG
>NZ_DAOUBI010000149.1:0-2648 GCF_034432675.1 Chloroflexus sp.
CTGCATAGCTCTCGTGCATGTTGTCTCGTCGCTATCATGTTGTGGTGCATTGACCGAATTTTGAAATAAGTTCTAAATCGCGAAAGGAATTGGTGTGGGTACGTTGCCATCAGATCGTCTGGACGACAAGGTGCGCTATCTGCGCGATATTGACATCTTTCGTGATCTTGATCCAGATGAGATTGAATTGCTGGGGAAACGGGCACCGATGCAGCGTGTTCCATCTGGGACCGTCTTCTTTTCCCCGGAACAACGCGCTGAGGTGTTGTTCATCCTTAAAGAGGGGCGTGTGCGCATCTATCGCCTCTCAGCCGATGGCAAAATCCTCACAACTGCTATCCTCAATGAAGGCACGATCTTCGGTGAAATGGCGCTGCTTGGTCAACAACTGCACCAACACTATGCCGAAGCAATTTCTCCCTGTCTGCTCTGCCTGATGAGTCGCGAGGATGTGAAGCACCTGTTGCTGAGCGATCCGCGAATTGCGACTCGCATCGTCGAGATTTTGGGCCAGCGTTTGATCAGTGCTGAGCAGAGGTTGTCCGATTTTGCCTTCAAGAGTTTGCCGCAGCGGATTGCCACGCTTCTCCTACAGATGGCTCAACCCGCCAAACGGCGCCTCTTTCGTCCAGGTAGTTCCCAGCGGGAAGTGGCCCTGACCCACGAAGCATTAGCCGAAATGCTCGGCACGTATCGCGAAACCACAACCAAAATTCTGAATGATCTCCGTGCACAGGGATTGATTGAGCTGCGGCGAGGTCGAATTGTCTTGTTAGATGAAATCGGCTTGCAGAAACTGAGTGAATAAAGGTTTGGTATGTAATACTAAATCCGGTTCCCTGGCTGTCATCGCTCATGATCGCACCGTCACACTGGCAATGCCCTGGGTGTAGAGAGGTAGACACCGTCTCTCTGCCGGGTTACTCGTAGCGCATAGTTTGGAGTGCGGCAGCCACGCTGCCGCGCCTGCCGTGTTCACGATCAGATGCGTGTCGTACCGTTTACTCTGCTGGTTGCGGATGCGTGCATATCACGACCGTCTGGCCTGTCAGTGATTCTTGTCGGGGCGTATCATTGTCGCCCCGACAACGACATCTACCATCACCAGCCCAGTATCAGGGCGAACATCAGCGGTGCAATAATAGTGGCATCCGACTCGATGATGAACTTCGGCGTATCAACCGCCAGCTTCCCCCAGGTAATCTTTTCATTGGGGACGGCCCCCGAATACGAGCCATAGCTGGTTGTTGAATCACTGATCTGGCAGAAATAGCCCCAAACCGGCACCCCCTCGCGCCCTAAATCCTGATGCAACATCGGTACCACACAAATCGGAAAATCACCGGCAATGCCGCCACCGATCTGGAAAAAGCCGATAGAGGCGCGAGCCGACGTTCGGGTATACCAATCGGCCAGATCGATCATGTACTCGATCCCGGTACGTACCGTGTGCACATTCTTGATCTCACCGGTAATGCAGTGGGCGGCGTACATATTCCCGGTGGTCGAGTCTTCCCACCCCGGTACATAGATCGGCAGATTGCGTTCCATCGCCGCATACACCCAAGAATCGCGGGGATCAATCTGATAGTACTGTTCAAGCTTCCTGGCACGGAGGATACGGTAGATAAACTCGTGGGGGAAATAACATTCGCCATTCCGATCAGCCTGCATCCACTCATCGAGCAGAGCCTTTTCCAGTCGCCGCATTGCCTCTTCTTCGGGAATACAGGTATCGGTCACCCGATTCATATGCCGCTCAAGCAACTCCTGTTCTTGCTGCGGACTGAGATCGCGGTAGTGAGGGACACGCTCGTAGAAGTCGTGCGCGATCAGATTGAAAATATCCTCCTCCAGGTTAGCGCCGGTACAGGAAATCGCATGCACCTTCCCCTGCCGGATCATCTCGGCCAGCGAAAGCCCAAGCTCCGCCGTGCTCATGGCCCCGGCCAGCGTAATCATCATCTGACCACCCTGATCGAGATGGCGACGGTAGGCATCAGCCGCATCAACCAGGGCTGCTGCGTTGAAATGACGAAAATGGTGGCGGACAAACTGGCTCACAGCTCCGTTTGTCATCGGTGTATATCCTTTCATAGTGATCTAACCGTTTCCTGTCTGGTCAGGCACACGGGTGCCTCGCCGATTATAGCACGCTCTTTCGACCTTCACGTCTCCTTTCGGTATACGGCCATGTGGAAAGTAGGGAAGGAGAAAATTTAGGAATGCAGAAGAGGAACTCTTTCGGGCATTCCGCAGCGTGAGTATCTGTCGGCGTGTAGTTTGGCGTGCGGAAGCCACGCTTCAGCATCAACTGCACTATATACCGGTCGCGTATTATACCGGTACGGGTGCGGTGTGTGTTCACTTCATGATCATCTTGTCTGGTAATGATACTACTAACCATTGGTGCTAGTTGAGTCAAGGGGTATCCTCAAGGTTGCGAAACTACACCGAGGAGACACCCCATGACCACAGCCGACATTATCCTACACAGTTTCTGCTATGTGGATGACCACTTGCCTCACATTCCGAGCCACTCGTAAGCTGAGTTGTATCCGAGCGAGCTAGTGACGATTGGCATCCTGTTTGCTCACAAAGGTGGCTGCTTGCGCACCTTCTAGCGCTGGCTGCAACGCGATGATGGC